>NZ_JBVIQR010000036.1:0-79659 GCF_055576875.1 Streptomyces sp. NPDC033229
GATCCCACTCTGCATTCGTTAAATCCCCACGGCCCATACCACCAGCCTGACGCCAACACCCCACCTACGTCAGGAGATCCGAGAAACAGTGCCTATGACCTGGAAGGGCATTGGATGCCATGGCGGGACATGCTCCACGACTGGCTCTACGAAGACGCAGAGGCCGCCGAATTCGGAGCGGAACCGCCCGGCGCCCGCTCCCGATGGCAGGCCCACCTCGCCCAAGCAGCCGGCAGCGCCGAGCCCCCACCCAACACCGGCGTCGAATCGCAGACCCACCAGACCCCCGCCCTCTCCTGAAGGTCTTCACCCATGACGATCCCTGCATCCGTCACCGGCAACTGTGCCCACGAGGTGTTCACCGATCTGCACCGCCTGCTGCTCGAGGAACGGATCAGCGCCCGTGCGCAGCGCCGCATCGGCCGCGCCCTCCTTCATGCAAGGCGGCTCGACCAGGGCTTGCGGTGCGCCGTTCGCATCGACGACGAGCCGACCTGCGCATGGCTCACGCTCGTGGGTCGGGCGACCGCCGACAGCGGCCCGGTCATATCCGAGATCATCAACCGTGCACCCTCTTCCAGCGTCGGCCAGGGATTCCGGGCCCGCGACGTCATGGTGGCGATGCGGATGCGGGCGGACCGCTGGCCGGAGCCGGACCGGCATGACGTGATCACCGTGAAAGCGCCGGGCGTCGAGGTGGAGCTTCACGGTCATCGCATGGTCGTCTACAGCGAGGCCAGCCCTCCTGAGCCGAGCGGCGCGCTGGTGGTGACGTTCGACAGAAGCTGGCTGGCTGAGGATGTCGCAGCCGTCGCGGACACCGCGATGCGGACCTTCGGCCGCCCAGAGGCACTGCACCGCACGTGGACCACGCTGCCACGGGGTTGGGTTCACCCCAGCGACGGCCGATGCCAGCAGCTTCAGAGCTCGGCTGGGCTGAACCGACCGGGCCGGCGAGCCGGATTGGTGGGCGACCATGGGTCGTGGGCCTTCTGCTCGTGCGGCTGGACGCGTGTCTGCGACGGGAGGGACGGGGCCAGGTGGGCGGCGAAGCGGCATCGCGAAGCGCCGTGAGTGGCACGCCCGCCCCGCGCGGATGCCGACGCGAGCGGGAGCCCGCATGAGGTGGCGCCGACCGCAGGCTGGCACACCTGGGCGCCCCGGCCCCTGGAGAAGACCAAGGCGCGAGATGGCCCCGCAGGGAGCTGCGACAGGAAGACGGCGCAGGGAACCCACCCACAACCCCCGCGTGACGGACGCCACTTCACCCCAGTGGACACCCCCACGAAAGATAGTAGAATATACCTAATGGGGGAGGGCGAGGGCCCGACCTGAAGACGCGAAGGAAACGCAATGCCCGCGATTGCCGGTTGGTCCATCCAGGAAGCCCGCAGCATCCTCGGCTTCGACGCCCCGGATTGCGAGGAGTGCTCCGGCGAGGGGCGCGTCTCCTACTGCGACGGCCCCTACCTGCGCGAGCGCGATTGCGATGAATGCCTCGGCCGCGGGACCGTTACGCCCTGCCCTCCCTGCCAGACCTTCCCGAACGAAGACTGCGAGACGTGCGATGGGCACGGGATTCTCGCCTGACCTCGAATAGGTGATGACCTGATGACACACGCAGACCGCCTGTCGGCTGGTGACAGCCTGACCCGCGCAGCACTCGACACCGGCATCGGCTCCTCCTTCACCCTGACCAGCGACCGCAAGGTCCGCCTGATCATCCGCGTGGCAGACGACACTTTCCAGTCCTTCGAGCGCCCCGTCGGCGGCGCGCAGGACCAGTGGCGCGCGACAGACCTCACCGGCGGCGGTAGCAGCTACCTCTTCGACGAGGCGGTCTCCGCCGAATGGGGCCGGGGCCTGGACTACCTGCTGCGCCTCAGCCCCAGGAACACGACCGCCCACTGACCCCCCATGCGGCGGGGCCCGAGCCCCGCCGCACTCACCGAAAGAGCACAGATGCACTCCCCCTCCCGGCTCCGCCGCCCTCTGGTCCTCACGATGCTCGCCGTCGTCCTGCTCGCGGCACTCACCCCGCTTGTCCACATCTACCGGGGTGAGAACGCCGGGGTCGTCGTCGGTACGGCCGGCTACGACCTCGGCTTGGAGTGGCGCGGCAGCCCCGGCGTGTTCGCCCACCTCGACGGCGCCGACCCCGACCACCCCTGACCCGCCCCACCAGGGCACCCAAAGAAAGGCTTTCTCGTGTTCATCCGACTGACCGCCGCCTCCCTTCCCGAACTCCTGAAGGCCGTCGGCGCCCCCGGCGAATACGCCTACGACCCCTCCCTTGGGGGTCGGATGGTCTTCAAGACCCACGACGGCGAGGTCATGACGCCAGGCGAGGCAGCCAGCCGCTACCTGCCGCCGTGCAGCGGATGCGACAAGGCGCCCTGGCCGTCCTGCGCCTGCCCGCCCGCCCCCAAGCCCCCCACGCTCTGACACTGCTGACAGCCGAGAAAGGCATCCCATGCGCACCATTGCCCGCAACGCCACACGCCAGATCGCCGCGATCAAGGCCGAGTACACCGACTGCTTCAAGCGCAGCCTCGACAGCAACTTCGCCAGCACCCGCGCCGACGCCTCCCACGCTTGGGCAGCCCTGGCCACTCACCCCAGCGCCCGACTCCTCGAATGGCGCGACCACTACCGCATCAGCGTGCACTCCAACCTCTGGTACGAGCTGCACCGTCCCGCCCCCAAGCCGGAGCAGGCCGCCAAGCCGGAACAGGCCGCTAAGCCGGAACAGGCCGCTACCAGCAGCGGGCACCCCGCGCTCCGCTCGCGCCTGAAGCTGTCGATGTGATCGCACCAGGACCCTAAATAGGTGTTCATCTAACGCCGTGCTAGTTTCTTCTTCGTCACCGGCTACGGCACGGCCCTGACAACCAACCGACCTCCGGACGGGCAGCGAGACCCCCGCGCCCAGCCCGCCCGGACCGGCCCGTCCGATACGGGCCACCCCTCCGGCCGGAACCCCGCACCCCCACGCGGGGTTCCGGCCCTCCCATGGAGAGACAGATGCCAAGCACCACCGACACCCGCGTCCGGCTCCACGAGGCACTGATCCAGGAGCAGTACGGGCGCCCCCTGCAGGACCTCCTGGCGGAACTCGCACCCAGACCGCTGGCCGAACTCCTCCAGGAACAGCGGCACCGACCGCTGCCCCCGGTACGCAAGCTCCCCACCCCGTCCGTCCCGGACCCGCGCGCGGCCGAACACCGCGCCGCCTTGGCCGAGGCCATCGCACCGCGCCGCAAGGACCGGCCGTCATGACCGCGAACAAGGACGTGAGCGAAGAGCAGTTCCGCCGCCATGTGCGCCAGCTCGCCGCCATGCGCGGGTGGACGCTCGCCTACCACACGCACAACTCCCGGCGCAGCGACGCCGGGTGGCCCGACGAGGTCTACGGCCACCCCAAAGCGCAGCGCATCTTGTTCGTGGAACTCAAGAGCGACGTCGGGCGCATACGCCCAGCCCAAGCCGAATGGCTGCGCCACCTGGCCGCCTGCGGACTGGAAGCGGCCCTATGGCGGCCGCGCGACCTCGCACTGATCATCGCGACGCTCGCACCCAACGGCCCCAGGGCCCAACTACCCGACACACTCTGAACGAAAGGCCCCCGATGACTGACACCCGGCCGCCCACCAGCACCGAACGCCCCAGTCCACCACCTGACTGGTGCCACAGCTGCGACTCGCGGTTCAACACCCTCACCAACACCTGCCGCTGCAACCACCGCTAGCCCCGGAGAAGGACTCGTGACCCCCCTCGCCCGGCACACCGCCTACCGACTGCCCTGCCGACGCACCACCACCGCGGCAACCATGCCGGACGGCATCGCGGAGCCGGGCAGCACACTCCTCGCCTTCTCCGCCATCGCCCACCTGGCGAACCTCCTATGCGAAGACCTCGCCGACGGCCCCTGGCACACCGCCGCCGAGATCCGGGACATCGCCGAGGTGATGCAGGGCGCCATCACCCCTGACACGAAAGCCTGAGCACTGATGCAACCCGTCTTCGGCCCCCTGCCTGACGACCTCCGCCTCGCAATGGCGCTCTTCGACACCGCACAGACACTCCGTGACAGGCGCGGCGAATGGGCCCTCGTCCAGCAGCACGCGAAGCTCTCCCTGGCCAGCAACCAAGCCCACCGCATCCGCACCGGCAAGCTCGTCGCCTTCCGGCCAGCCGGCGCCTTCGAGGCCAAGGCCCGCAAGAACAGGGCCAAGACCAACGGCGAATCCGAGGTGTGGGCCCGCTTCGTCGGCCTGCCGACGGCAGAAGCCGCCTAGCAACACCCGCCTCTCCCCCACTCCCGCAGCCCGCGCACACCGCCGCCGTGGCCACGGGAGCCCTAGGCACGCCCCGGCTCACCAAGCACCCACCCAAGGACACGCCATGAACAGCAACCGCAACACCCTGGCCGCCCTCGCCTGCATCGCCACTATCGCCTCCTCCACCGCCTGCCTGCCCTTCACGAACGACAGCGCCAGCCCGTCCGCCACGGTCAAGAAGGCGTTCGCCAAGCTCGGCCAGCAGCACGCCATGTCGGCGGAGCTGCACTTCGACGGCAACGCCGAACAGATCTACTCCGCCATGCGCGCCCAGGAGGACTTCGAGCGCGCCGACGCCGACACGCTCGCAGACCTTCGCCTGTCCTACGCCCTGAGCTACGACAAGCCGCTCAAGGACATCAGCAAGGACGACGACTCCGGCAGCGCCTCGTTCGCCCTGTCCCGCACCGGACAGAAGCCGATGCTCGAGATGCGGTCCGTCGGCAAGAACTTCTACGCCCGCGGCGACGTGAAGGACCTGTCCCACCTCACCCGCCGAGACGCCAAGCAGACGGGTGATTCCGGCATGGCGGGCCTCGAACAGATGGCGCGCAAGGCCGACAACCTGCCCTCTTCCCTGGACAGCGTCAAGGGCGCTCTCAAGGGCGGATGGTTCTCCCTCGACCCGAAGGCGTACGAGGAGAGCCCGGGCGACGGGGGCGAGCTGGACGCGAAGACGCAGAAGCAGGTCCTCGGCGCCCTGGAGAAGGCCCTCGGCAGCAACGCCTCCTTCAAGAACGCGGGCAAGGCGAACGGGGCCGACCACGTGAAGGTGACCCTGCCCGCGAAGAAGACCGCCCAGGACATCACCAAGGGGCTGAAGCCGCTGGCAGACAAGCTCGGTGGGCGCGTGGACCGCATGTCCAACGACGTAGACGACGTGCCCGACAAGGACATCACTGTTGACGTCGCGATACGCGACGGCATGGTCTCCGCTCTCACCCTCGACCTCGCGCAGCTCGACGACAAGATGAAGGACACCCTTCCGCTGACCGTCGACATCAAGGGCGGCGCTACCAAGATCGACGTCCCCGCCGACGCCAAGCCGCTCAAGCCCGAAGACGTCATGGCCGCCGCCATGCTCACCTTTCGCGGAGACGAGACAGCCGCTCTCAACAGCATGCAGGCCTGACCGGGCCGCACCGCGCCCCCGCAGCGAGCCCGCACAGAACACGAGGCCAGGAGCCGCGCCGACAGGCGCCGCCCCTGGCCTCACCCACACCCACGCCCACACCGAGCGAGGAGCAGCACGTGATCGTCCGCATCGACACCCGATGGGAAGTGGACCCCCATACCTGGGCAGAAGCAGCCGGCATGGCCCCCTCCAGGTGCGTCCCAGAATTCCCCTGGTACCTCTCGGACGCCGTCGCCTACATGCCGATGCTCGACGCCACCGACGCCCGCCTGCGCTACCCCGGCGGGGACGAATACCTCCCTGACGAACTCGACGGGCAGGTCCGCTTCACCATGAGCTGGACGATCCAGGTCGACGCCGACACCTGGGTCCGCACGCGGGCCGAAGGATCCGGGCACCGGCCCAACGCCGAGGACTGCGGGTACACCCCGCCCGTCCCCACCCCTCACGGCCGCGCGCACGACGACTGCGCCAGGCACTTCACCGAACAGCTGTACAACCAGCCGATGGCCATCGAGTCCCAGGCCACCATGACCGTCCTAGCCCCCTTTTCGCACACCTACCGACCCGCCGACCGCCGGTGATCACCGAGCCCTCCCGTGTGATGATCACCGCCAAGCCATTGCCCGACTTCCTCCCAGGGCGCGGGGAATGGCGTCACCCACTACGATTCCTAAAGACCAGGCCGGACATGCTGGCTGAGGACACACCGGGCTTCGGGGCAGGCGTCGAAGCTGGCTCCGGGGTAGTGACCACGCTCAGCGGCTGCGGCGCCCCTGGCGAGCTCCACCTCCCCAGGGAAACCACGCAGCGAAGGCACGGATCACAGCGGGGATGTCGGGCCGATCCGCCCGGATCACCGCCATAATGCCGATGACCAATACAGGTAAGCCGAAGGCGCAGCACAGGCCCAGAGCAGCCAACTTGATGGTGTGCGGCAGGTACTCAAGCATGATGTGACTCCTGTTCGCCGGCCGGGCGCGAACGAGAGGACTGATCTGCCTCACACAGTGATACCCGTTGACGGCGCTATCGGGCCTCCGGCCACGGCCTGAAGCAACCGCACTTGCGGCTGCCGGGGCGGGGCATTTCGAGTTGGCGCTCCTCGCAGGGCGGTCCGCAGGTGAACGCGAGCTCGGCATTCCTGAGCGTTCAGCCGATCGCGATGCTGACGCATAGCTCGGTCGACTTGCTCAACGAGGCCAAGCAAGATTGCGCGCAGATGGCGTCGCTCGTGACGGGAGAGACCCAGTGCGGCACCGACGAACCGGTCCTTCCAGTCCCGTCGCCGCCGATGCACGTTGAACGACTCCAACAGCAACGCAATGGCGCCGTGGGACTTTCCGCTGCCCAGCGCATTCAGGTGCATGGTCAGCTGATGGAGCGGGTCTATTAGCTCGGTCAGCCGGTGAGCACCGTCTTCTACGGTCAGCCCATGGACACGGGATACAACTGCCCGTTCCACGATGGGCTGCTGCAACTGCTCGGGAAGCTGCGGCTTGTAGTACTGACGAACCACCACGCGGCGCGGCTCGAAGTCAGCGGAGTTCTCGACCAGTTCAGCCAGCGCGTCGAGGCGACTGATGTCAACCCCGTGGACCATCGGGGGGGATACCACGAGCACGTCGAGCCGTGCACTCCTGGTGATCTCGGGAAGGCGTCGCAGGCGAAGGCTTACGCGACGGGGCTCCATCTCCCCGGGGGCGGCCCTGGAGGCTGCCTGTGGGACCCGGAAGGTGCACCGCGCGCCGGGATCGTCAACGTGGCCCGAGTAGGGGCCCAGTGGCATCCCAAAGCATGTGCGCAGCTCCGCCAGGGGAGGCAGCAAGAGGCACGGACCGGCGTCAGGCGCCGCCGCTTCCCCCCTCACTCTCATGCTGGGGCAGCGTAGCCGAGACGGTACGGACGACGAGCAACCTTCTCGGAAGTCGCGGAGAGCCCGGCCCGACGCTCGTGGGCTTACGCTCGTGATGGGCGTGGGGCTGGAGTGCACATGTCGTCGCCGACCCCTCGTATCCCGGAGTCCCTGGCGGGTTTCGCCGTCCCCCTCGCGGACCTGGCCTCGTATCACCGCAACCCGCGCACCGGCGACCTGGCCTCAATCACCGAGTCGCTGGCCACCCACGGCCAGTACAAGCCGATCGTCGTCAACCGGGGAACGCTGACGGGCCGCCCGAACGAAATCCTGGCCGGCAACCACACGGCGAAGGCGGCCCGCGCTCTGGGCTGGGACGAGATCGCGGTGACGTGGCTGGACGTGGACGAGGACACGGCCGCGAAGATTGTCATCGTCGACAACCGCACCAGCGACCTGGCCGGGTATGACACCGAGCTCCTGGCGGACATCCTCAGCGACCTGCCCGACCTGAAGGGCACGGGCTACGACCAGGAACAGCTGGATGCCCTGCTGGACGACACGTCGCTTCCCTCCCCGATCGAGCTGCCCACCGATGGTGCCGGTACGGGCGCGGCCGCCACGGTGGACTACCTCCAGTGGGGCTACCTCCAGTGGTCGTCCACGCGGGTGCGTATCACGCAGGGTGAGGTGGAACTCCTCGACGCGCTGTACAAGAAGTTCGTCGCCGATCACGACTCGGACATGGGCTTCGGTTGGCACGTGCTGAACGACGAGCACCAGGCCGAGGCCGGCGCGGGCGCGGCGGTCGAGGCGTGAGCCTTGGTGTATGGTTCGAGCCGGACTATCCCCTCGACGATCTGCGCCCGGCGGACTACAACCCGCGGCGTCTGTCGGAAGAGGCGTTCGTGCGCCTGAAGGCGTCCCTGCGCCGTCATGGCGTGGTGAAGCCGGTCATCTTGAACCAGGACGGGACGCTGGTCGCCGGTCACCAGAGGACGAAGGGGCTGCGGGCGATCGGGCAGACGACGACGCCCGCGGTGATCTTGCCGAAGAAGGTGCGGCTTCAGGACGAGATCCAGTTCAACCTCCTGCACAACAAGGTTGAGACGGAGTCGTCGGTGGTCTACGCCGAGCCGGGCCCGATCGGCGAGTGGTGCTGGATCCCGTGGCAGACCATCGAGGTGGCGGATTCGCGCAACATCCCCTTCCAGCAGGCCATCTCTTTCATGACCGCCGGGCACGGGGCGTGGGGCAGCGTCGTCATCGATGACCAGGGCCGGATCGTGCTGAACGCCGAGTACGCGGTCGTCGCGAAGACCCAGCGGTTCGATGTGCTCGCTTGGACGGTGGCGAGCTTCGACGCGGGACAGCTGGTGCAGGACCTGACGGGCGAGTACGGCGTCTACGACTGGTCGGGCCTGGAGGAGAAGGCCCCGGTCTGGAATCAGCACATCGTGCAGCCCAACCGGCTCAGGAAGCACACGTCGAAGGCCCGGGAGGGTCAGGTCCGCTACCGGTCGGAGACGTGGGACGGGCTGGTGCTGCCGTGGCTGACGACCTCGCACCGGGTGGTGGACTTCGGGGCCGGCTACGGCGACTACGCCACGCATCTGCGGGAGAAGGGCTACCGGATCCACGATTACGAGCCGTACCGGACTCTCAAGGGGAAGTACAGCCTGGACATTCGCACGATCGTCGGGCAGATCCGGGCACTGGAGAAGGACCTGCGCAGCAATGGCCTGTACGACGTCGTGGTGCTGGACTCGGTCATCAATGCCACGACATCGCTGGATTATCAGCGTTGGGTGCTGCTGACCGTGAACGCCCTGTGTGCTGCCGATGGGCAGGTCTGTATCGGTACGCGCAATCTGAATGTGGAAATGAAGTACGAGAACTCGGAGCACTCCACGACGAAGAGTGCCACGCGTCTGCACTTCCTGGATGAGCACTCTGTGGACATGCGGTTCATCAAGGGAAAGTGGCAGCGGATCCGGTTCCATACGCCTGAGACGCTGCGGGAGCTGCTGCTTCAGTACTTCGAGGAGGTGGAGCTGAGCGAGACCCACCGGGCCAACATCAAGGCCAGGTGCCGGGGCCCGCGAGTGTTCCCGATCGATGATTACCGGGAGGCTTTCGATCACGAATTCAATATGCCTTACCCCGACGGCTACAGACACAACAAACATAAGGGAATAGTGGAAATTCTGATAGAATTGATCAAGGAAAGGAATGCACTCAAGGAGGGGTAAGGAGAATGCAATCTGAAGCGGACCCGAACAGGGTCCGCGTGGAAATTGAATCGCGTGATGAGTACCGCATCATGTGGCTGGCCGGGGTGCGCCAGGTGGACCTGACGCAGCACTGCCTGAAGGCGTTCGGGTTCTGCGACCGGCCGCGCGTGAACCATGCGGCCAGGCGCCAGACGGTGCTCCTGAACGCGATGCGGCCACCCTTGGCCTGGTATCTGTGCGCTCTGCCGATCCCCTGGGATTGGCACCGCAACGCACACTTGGCGTTCGAGCACACGCCCGGCCAGACCTGGGAGGGCGACGCCCTGGTGCGCGGGCTCGGCGTCCGCCTGACGAATGCTCACCCCATCCTCGGGTGGGGCGAGCACTCCATCCCGCCGGACGCTCCACTGCGGGGCTCGACGCGCTACCGGACGTGCCGCAACTGGCAGTTCGCTCACTGGCTACGCGCGAACCGCGGCGCTCCTCTCGCGCCACCTCCGCCGACCAGGCCCACCGCCCAGGGGGGTGACGAGCAGCTAGCCATCATGTAGCAAGCGCGCCTGAACAGCATTGAGGGGGCTGCTCCCGCCCACTGGGTGCAGCCCCCTCAAACGCTCCGCCTCACGTCAAACCGACGATCTCCCAGGGTGGGCACGGAGCACGGAAGCACGGGCAGAGCGGGACACGGCGCGGCCGGGCCGGTGGTGTCCTCGCAGCTCACGCTACGGCAGCGAACGTCGCGGCCCTGGTGAAGCGGCTCCCCCGGGCCCGACGGGCCGAGAGCGGTGCTCCGTGACGGTTGCGTCGTGTTCCACAGGGTGTGGACGGCACCGCCGAGATCGGTTGCCAGGCCATTGGGTGAAGGGGGAAGGTCCCTTCGGCGCTTGAATCTTGGCTGCGGGATCATGGTGAGGGGCGCGGGGTCCGGGAGTCGTGTTCATGGGCCGCCCCAACCGCGCCAGTCGGGCCGCCATCACCCAGCGCCGGGCCGACGCGATCGACCTGCGTCTGGCCGGGGTCGACTGGCTGACCATCGGCCGGAAGCTCGCCGCTGACCCCTCGGTCAACAGTGACGGCATCGCCTACCCGCAGGGGTACGGGGTTGAGCTGTACAAGGCAGGGCAGGAACCGCCCGCCGACAAGCGCCTGATCGAGCTTGCGTGCAAGGACGTCACGAAGGCGTTGGCCGAGCGCGCCACCAAGCTCGAAGACAGCGTTGATGAGATGCGGCAGCTCATGGCCGAGCGGCTGGAGCGCCTGTTCTTCCCTATGTACCGGCAGGCGCTCCGCTCGGGCGACTACCAGGCCGTTGACCGGGCCGTGCGGATCATCGAGCGCAGCAGTCACCTCCTCGGCCTGAACCGCCCGGTGCGCACCGAGGTGTCCGGCCCGGACGGTGGCGCCGTTCAGGTCCAGTCGGCCACGGACCTGGATGAGCTGGAGCGGCTGATCAACCTGGCCGGCCGCGTGCCGGAGGCCGGTGAAGCCTGAGGAGGCGGCGGTCCTCCAGGTCTACCGGGCGCTTCCCGCACAGCGCCGACGTGAGATCGCCGCCGCCTCCAGCCCCAAGTTGCGTGACCGTCTCGCTGCCATCGAGCGCGAGATGGCGATGGATCGTTCCCCGGGGGCGATGGCGGCCGTCCTCACCGAGGGGCGGGAGATGCAGGCCGCTCACCTGGATCTGATCGACGCGGCGTTCGAGCGGGTGGCGGCCGGGCAGCCGACGCGGCTGATGCTGACCATGCCGCCCCGGCACGGCAAGAGCAGGCGTGCGGCCCGGTGGGCGCCTCTGTGGTACCTGCGGCGGCGTCCGGAGCACCGGGTGATGATCGCCTCGTACTCGTCGGACCTGGCCGACGACCACGGCCGGTGGATCCGGGACGCGATCATCACCTACGGCCCGCAGTTGGGCATTGGTCTGCGGCCGGGGTCGAGCGCGGCGAATCGTTTCGACCTGGTCGGCACCGAGGGTGGCGCGGTCATGGCCGGTGTCGGCGGCGGCCTGACTGGTAAGGGCGCGCACCTGGCCGTCGTTGATGACCCGATTAAGGACGCCGCCGAGGCGTCCTCGCCCACGATGCGCAAACGGTTGTGGGAGTGGTGGCAGGCGGTTCTGCTTACCCGCATCGAGCCGGGTGGGTCGGTGATCCTCATCCAGACCCGGTGGGACGAGGACGACCTGGCCGGGCGCATCCTCGCCGACGAGGGCGAGCGGTGGACGCACATCGACCTTCCCGCGCTCGCCCTGTCCGAGGCCGACGCCCTGGGCAGGCCGGTCGGTGGTGCGCTGTGGCCGGAGCGGTACGGCGCGGCGGACCTGGAGGAGATCCGCCGCTCGGTAGGCGAGCGGGTGTGGTGGTCGCTGTACATGCAGCAGCCCCGCCCGATGGACGGTGGCGTGTGGCAGTGGCCGTGGATCACCGACCACCGTGTCAGCGCGGCCCAGCTGCGGGGCATCGACCTGGCCCGCATCGTGGTGGCGGTCGACCCGGCCGGCGGCGAGTCCGCGGTGGGCGACGAGACGGGCATCGTGGCCGCCGCGCGCGACCGCGACGGGCACCTGTACGTCCTGGACGACCGTAGCGGCAACCTCGGTGCCGACGCGTGGGGCAGAGAAACGTGCCTGCTGGCGATCGAGCTGCGCGCGGATGCCATCGTGATCGAGTCGAACTATGGCGGCGACATGACCCGGCAGGTCGTTCAGCAGGCGTGGCAGGAGCTTCAGCGCGAGCAGCGCACCGAGGGCGTGCTGATGCCCGCGGTGATCTCTGTGGTCGCGAAGCAGGGCAAGAGGTTGAGAGCCGAGCCGATCGCCCAGCTGTACGAGCAGGGCCGCGTCCACCACGTCGGCCAGTGGCCGACACTCGAGCAACAGATGGTGCGGTGGGTGGCGGGCATGGACTCCCCGGACCGCATGGACGCTGCCGTGCACGCGCTGACGCAGCTCGCCGACCCGGCGCACAGCGGCACGGGCCCTGCGCCCTACCGGGACGGGAGGCTGTCGGGCCGCCGGTGAGTCCGTTGGTCCGACGAGCCGGGACCGTGCCGACGCGTGTGGAGCAGCTCGGGTTCGCTGGGCTCATACCCCAGAGGTCTTCTCCAGCAAGGGCTTGGCTGTCTCGCGCTTGCGGCTGTACCGGCGGGCGTCCCGTCATGACCCAACCGGCCATGACCCCACGGCGAGGCAAGGCCCCCGACAGCGTCGGACACTAGGCTCCTGTCGTCGCCCCGCCGGTTTCGACCAGAAAGGCGTGGACCGAGCTGACGAACGCGCCGCGGCCCTCGTCGTAGCCGGTGCGCGGGCGGAACCAACGGTCCTCGGCGGACAGGAGCTTCCACGAGACGGGGTTGCTGGCGACGGCCAGGAGCTGGCGCAGGTCGTCTTCGGTCAGCACGCCGCTCTCCGCCGGGGCGCCGTCGCCCGCGAGGACGCCGCTCTCCCGGATCAGGCACTCCAGCTCGTCGAGGTCGTCGGGGCGGTCGTCCTCGTCCCGGTCACCCCAGCCTTCGAGCATCACGTGCGCCAGCCAGGCGCAACTGTGCGCTTCGCTGCCCTCGCACCGCTCCTCGCACCGCTCCGGGTTCCCTGGGCACCATCGTCGCTGCAGAGCATTCAGCGCAGACCTCACCACGGCTCGCCTGACCGCATACCGTTCCATGCGCGCGCACCGCTCCCCTACCGCCTCCGCGTGCAGGACGACGGCATCAGGCCCGAGGACCCGAAGCCCTGAGCAGGCTTCCGTCAGCGCCTGGCTCCTGGCGCGCAGTTCTTCCGCCCGGGACCGCGGGTCCATCGCCTCTAGCCTCCACACCGTGTCGGTGAACGCGTCCGAAGCGCGCAGGAACGCCGTCCACGCCTCGCACCGCTCCGCCTCCAGCCTCAGCCCCCGCTCCACAGCGGCCTGTGTACTCATCGACTCCAGGGCGAGGCGGCGCCCGAACGTGGTCTGCCAGCGCGCCACCATGACCGCCGCGAGAGCCGCCACTCCTGAGAAGACCGCCCCGAGCGCCGTGAAGGCGGTGTCCACATCCTGTACGCCCACCCGCCCACAGTGCCCTCCCACAGGCGCGCGAGCGCGGCCAAGACCGCAACGGCACACACCTTGTCGCGCGGCAGACAGGAGCATGTCGCTCCATGGTCAGAGCTGATCGCAATATGCACAGCTGAGCCATGACCGGCCGTAATGGCCTTGCAGCGTCCCCCTCCCCCTCCGGGCGTTGGTGGAGACCCGCGCCAGGTTCGGCTGCACCGCCCCGTGCGCGGGCCCCACCATCCTGCTCGTCAAGAGCGCCCTTCAGGCCGTTTCATTCGGATGATCCGATCGGAGTGGCAGGCGTGTCGGCTGGGGGCCGGCATTCACCGCAGTGGCCAGCTGGCGGAAACGCGCCGGAGCGGCTGGTGCGCCCTTGCGATCGCGATGGTGCTGCGGCGGCCCACCTTGTCCGGGGGCAAAGCAGGTCCATGTGGATGAACGCCTTGGTTCGCACGTGGGGCCTAGGTCTCCGCCGCGCGGCGTGGGCTGGCCGTACCCGATGGGACCACTCTGGTGAAGTCCGTGAAGGCGCGGGCTGGGGAGCTCCGGCAGGTGCGGCGCGCGTCTGACTCGCCGTGCTCCGGCCCAGGATCGCAAACGGGCACCCGCCGTTGCTGCTGACCGGAACTCGACCTTGTCCTGAAACAGGAGGGGCCCCAACAAACCTGAGCTGCCAACGAGTTGAGGCGTTTAACGTGTCGCTTCGCGGACGGCAGCCTCGATGCGGTGCCGTCCCTCCACCAACGAGGGGACAGATACATATGCGGGTCAGCACGCTCAGAAAAACCACCATCGGTGCCACTCTCGGCACGCTCCTCCTGGCCGGTACCAGCGCCGCGAGCGCGGAGGCCGCACCGGCGGAGTACAGCATCAGCGTCGCCCAGGATGCTGCTGTTAAGACCGTCTATGCCGGAACGGACGCCGCCGCGAGCTGCAAGATCAACACCATCGTCATCACCCGCACCAGCATGTGCATGGACGTCGGCGCCCGCGTCAACCTGCTCAAGAACGGCAAGCCCGTCGGCTCGGCCACCTTCGACGTCAAGCACTCCATGACGCTGAAGACCAACAAGCTGAAGTGGGCGGAAAACTTCACCGTCAGCAAGGCCAAGCTCGTCAACGCCGGCGGCGTCCGCATCAACGTGTCCGTCGGCGGCGGCAAGAACGTCAAGACCGCCGTCAAGTTCCCGCAAGGGTCCACCCTCGGCCCCGCCCGCAAGGGGACCGTCGGCTACGCCGCCAGCGTCGGGAAGAAGAAGCAGCTCGCCAGCCCGGCCTCCTACCGGTTCACCTTCACCAAGCCCGGCTACACGCCGGGAGGTTTCACTTACAAGTCCGCCAAGTACCGCTGTGACGACACGTTCTGGGGTCCGAAGCAGCGCACCAAGAACCCCGGTTGCGTCTTCCCGGGCGCTCCCCCTGTCTTCACCCTCTCCCGCAGCGACGCGAAGGTGAAGGAGTCCGCCAACCACATCCTCGATGCCCAGCGCAAGATCGCCGGGCACCCGGGCGCCTCCACCCCGCTGCACCGCATTACCGACGAGAAGGTCATCAACGGTCATCGCAAGGCCATGTGCGCGAAGGTGCACAACCCCGACCCCAAGAAGTACGACTGCGACGAGTACCCGTTCGCCGCCAGCAAGGAGGGCGGCAACCCCAGCCGCGGCAGCACCCGGATCATCTCCGCCGGTGACAACCGCAGCGCCGGCGCCCGCCTCGGCGGCTTCTACAAGACCGCGCGCGTCCTGGACGGCGACGGCTACTACGTCAGCATCAAGTAAGGCACGCAACGTGCCTGCCACACTGCCTTTCCGCAGGACGTAAACCGGCAGGCACCAGCAAACCCGATGGGGGTTCTCCATGCAGCGTTCCCACTGGCCACTCCTTCACGGCCGCACCCGGCCGCTCAAGATGAAGGAATGGGGCGACCTGGCCATCATGGACCCCGACGCCGGCAAGCCGCCGCGCGGCCGCGGGTTCCTGGCAGCCGAGAAAAACTGGCTGCACATCGACGCCGGCAACACCCTGGAGAACCCCATCGTCACCCTCTACGGCGGCGACGACCCGGGAGCGGAGAGCGGCTGGGACGAGGTCGAAGAGATCACCCTGATCTCCACCACTGGCTTCCTCGCCCTGTGCGACAGCGGACACGAGCCGGTACGCAAAGAGAATCTCGCCACCGCAGGAGCCGGCCCCTACCTGATCCGCGTCCATGCCAGTGACCGGTCGTCGGACGGCAAGAAGCCCCGCTTCCTCATCCAGGTCATCCCCGGCCAGCGGACAGGGGCCGAGCCCGAGCCGCCCTCCACCACGATCGAGGAGGAGGGCGGCCCGCTCCTGGTGCGGACCTCCTTCGAGCAGCCAGACGAGTGGGCCCGCCTGCTCCAGGCCCTCGATGGAGGCTCGGAGCACTACGGGTCGCTCACCGTCATCGACAACCGCGCCTACGCGGGATTCACGGCGGATCAGATCCAGGCACGGATCGGGCGCGATGACGAAGGCTGGCCTGACAGCACGCTCGTCCTCATCGCCGATGAGCGGGCCCTGGCCTCCGCAGAGTTCCCGTTGCTGGCCGTGAACAACCTGCCCGACGATGACGACGATCCGTTCAGGATCACCCTCGCAGCGGCTGGTTCCTTCGTCGCCAACTTGGAGCTGGGCAACACCAGCTTTGGCGATTGGGGCCATGGTGTCGACGCCGACGGCATCTACCGGGAAAAGCACTACTGACAGTGCTTGGCCCCTAGCTCGCCCGTACGAGTTCCAGCAGTTCCGGCACGCCCTCGACCGTCCGATGCGCGGTGAAGGAGGGCGTGAGGCCCTGGATCAGGCTGATGCAGCGCGGTGCACCGATACGGCGGGCCATGGTGAGCGCCTGGTGGGCGGTCGCCGCGGCCTGGTCGGTTGCGCCCGAGGCGATCAGGCTCTCGGCTTCGTAGGTGAGGAAGACGGCCCGCGTCTTGAGCCTGGCTTCGGGCAGCATGCTGGTGCCTTCGTCAATGAGCTGCCTGGCCCTGCGGTGGTGCCCGAGGTCGAGGAGGCATCGGCCCGTGTCGACCGCGATATCGGTCGCCGCGTGCCACGTGCACCACGGGGGCGCCGGGGTGCCTGTGGCGGAGTCGAAGAACTTTTCGGCCGCGCCGAGGGCGCGGGTGCAGGCGAGTTCTTCGCCCAGGGCGGCGTGGGCACGGGCCTTGCGGAGTTGAAGTAGCGACTGGGCGGTGGGGTGGTTTGCGCGGGCGATGGCGTGTTCAAGGATCTTCACGGCTGTGCGCGGGTCGTGGAGCCATGTCTGCTGGTAGGCGAGGTCGGAAAGGATTCCGGCACCAAGGTCGCGGTCTGCTGCGGCGTGCGCGCTGTGCAGGGAGCCGTGCCACAGACGGGAGGCGGCTGCATGCTGCCCGTGGTCGAAGCGGTGCCACGCAGCAGTCTGTGCCGTGGTCGCTGCCAGGGTGTGGAGGCGTTTGCCGACTGCGGCCGTGTATCGGCCGTGCTCGATCAGCCCCGTGATGGTGTCCAGGTGCCCGGTGAGGAGCGGCCCGAGGTGCTGCCGCTGCTCGGTCGGCAAGCCGTTCAGCCACGCTCCGTGCTGCTCCAGCCCCTCGACGATTCCAGTGTCGACGTGATCGCCTCGTAGGCGGGTCACTGCCGAGTGTGGGTCACGCTCGGCCCACTGGAGGGCGAGCCCGGTGAGGGCAGCTGGGGTGAAGGCAACGAAGGATCGACGGTCGATCAACTGACTCAAAGCCTCTCGCAGAGCAGGAACAGCGGTACCCGGGCCGAGTCCCAGCACGGCGTCCCCGCCGGGAAGCCAGTCCGGCCAGCCCACTGCACGGATGGCATCAGGCGACACGTCGAAGACGTCCGCCAAGAAGAGTTGGGACTCCTCATCCGGCACAGCTCGGCCGGTCTCCCACTTCCACACCCGTTGGCGATCCACGCCCGACCGCAACCCCCGTCGGGCAGCGACCTGGCGGATCTTCCGGGCGAGGTCGGGCTGTGTCCAGCCGCGCAGGAGCCGGGCGTATGCCAGCGGGTGTCGGATTTGATCGTCCACGCTTGCCATGCTTGCCATCCCAGCAGCCGGCCGGATCGGAAGCCAGTGCCGAACCGGCCGGGACTACACGAGGACTACAGGCAACTGGTGGTCTGACGCCGATAGTTGAGCTGTACTCGCAAATGTGCCCGAGCGGTCGATGAGGTGCCGAGCCGAGCTCGGGGCGGCCGAATCAACGAAGTTGCGAGTTCGTTGTGGCTTCTTATGCGGCATGGCCCGGTACCGGGATTCTGGCGTGCCAGGCAGCAGTACCCGAAGGACACCCCGAACACTCCAAGGCAGGAGCTCCCCGTGTTCATCGACATCCCAAGCGAGCTTGAAGCTGCTCTGATCGACCTTCCTCTGCCGGCGTGGAAGCTGGACGGTTCGTTCCTGGCGAAGTCCACCATGGAGCGGTACCGGACCGAGCTGACGGCCGCGCCGCGGTTTGCGGAGATGGCAGCGACGCTGCGCCGCGCGCTTACCGGGGCGGGCGGCGGGTACGCCGTGCTGCGCCTGGGGAACCTCGCCAAGGTCCTGGGGACCGACGACCGGGTCCTGCGGCTGGCGACGGCCTTCGCGGCTGAGGTGGCGGTCCCCTTCTCGCCCTTCCCGCGGTGGCCGCTGTGGAAGGACATCGGGGTCAAGGTCGACAAGGATCCCGGCAAGTCCAGCGGCATCGGGTACAACGCGTTCCACATGGACCTGGTGAACGCGACCCGGCCCCCGGAGTACACCTCGCTTCTGTGCGTTCGCCCCGACCCGCTCGGCGGCGGCCCCAGCATCCTCTCCGACGCCCACGCGGCGGTGGCGCGGCTGTCGAAGAACAGCCGCGCCCTCCTGGCCGAGCCGGCCTATCACTACGGGACCTTTTTCGACCTGCACGGCGTCGGCGAGGAGTACAAGCCCTTCCCGGTCCTGGACGGCTCAGACCTGGGCGAGGGGTTCGTCCGGTTCACCGCCAAGATGCTGGAGCGGTCCGAGCTTGGCCAGGCGCATGCCGACGCCGCCGGGGAGCTCGTCGAGGAGCTCGTCCGGGGGCAGGTGTCCTTCATGCTCCAGCCCGGGGACTACCTCATCGTGAACCAGCGCCGCTTTCTGCACGGCCGGGAGGCGCTTCACAGCGGTCAGGAGACCGTCGCGGTCGCCGACCGTCGGCTGCTCCTTCAGTTGTTCCTGCGCGCGCCGGCCGACGCCGGCTCGGCCGCGTAGCGGCCGAGGGCACCGGTGACCCACCGAGTCCCGCCCCCAGGGCCCGCCCCCGAGCACGCGTCACGGCCGCGAGGCGGGGCCCGGTCGGGCGCCCCCGGAAACAGTCGTGTACCGGGCTCCTCGGGCCCGTGTGCGGAGCTAGATGCGCGAGTTGCGCAGCGACTGCCACACCGCGCCGGCCAGTGCCCGTGTCGCCCGCGGGACCGACAGATGTTCGTGCTCGCGGTACAGGGCCCAGTTGTATTGCACGAGCGACAGCTTGTTGGAGGACAGCGATCCCGCCTGGTGGGCCCTGTACACCGCCAGCGGCTCAGCCAGGCCCCGGGCGTCAGCGCCGTCCCGCATGATCGACAGCCAGAGGGCGTAGTCCTGGCGCTTGCGCATCTCCGGCATCAGCCTGGTGCCCAGGGCATTGCGGTCGTACATGGCGGTGAGAGCACCGATGTGGTCTCGGACCAGCATCGCGCGGTAGTCCACGTGCTCCCGCGCACGCACCACCCGCCCGTTCGGGACCCAGTCGGTGCTCTCGCCGTCGTAGTCGGCGTCCATTTTGAAGTATGAGGTGAACGTCAAAGGCGCAGTGCCCTGGGCAGCGAAGGCGAGCTGCTTCTCAGTCTTCTCCGGGAGCCACATGTCGTCGCTGTCGAGAAAGGCGATGTAGTCGCCGCGGGCCCGCTCGATCGCGAGGTTGCGGGCCCGGCCCGCGCCGCCCCGTTCGGGTGCCGCCTCTGGCAGGACGCGCTCGTCCTGTTCGGCGAACTCGCGGAGCAGGTCCATGGAGCCATCGGAGGACTGGTCGTCGGTGACCAGCAGCTCCAGGTCGCTGTGGGTCTGCGTGAGCACCGATCGGACGGCTGCGCCGAGGGTGGCTGCCGAGTTGTACACGGGCATCACGACAGACACCAGGGGCACAGCACTTCTCCTTGCCAGACACGGAACGACGGTCCATTCAAGCACCGCAACCGAGTAGGAGCTGCCATGCAGATCGTTGTCGCTGGCCAGGGCTACGTAGGGCTTCCGCTGGCCGTACGCGCCGCAGAGGTGGGTCACCGTGTCGTCGGCTATGACGTGGACCCGGACCGCGTCCAGCGGCTCGCCGCCGGCGATTCGTACGTGGAGGACGTGGCCTCGTCCCGGCTCCGCGCGGTGCTGGACACCGGGGCCTACTCCGCGACCGCCGACGCTGCCATGCTGGCCGGCTTCGATATCGCGGTGATCACCGTGCCGACCCCGTTGCGGGACGGTGTGCCCGACTTGACCTACATCGAGTCCTGCGCCCGGACGCTGGGCGAGCATCTTCGCCCCGGTGCGACGGTCGTCCTGGAGTCCACTACCTACCCGGGCACCACGGAGGAGGTGCTGTTGCCGATCCTGGAGAAGACCTCGGGCCTCAAGGGCGGGGTGGACTTCCTGGCCGGGTTCAGTCCCGAACGCATCGCCCCGGGGAACAAGCGGTGGTCGTTCGACGGGACGCCGAAACTGGTGTCCGGGATCGACGCCAAATCACTCGATGTGATCAAGGGCTTCTACGACGACATCTTCCAGACCACGGTTCCGGTATCCGGGCCCAAGGTCGCCGAGCTGGCCAAGCTGATCGAGAACACCTTCCGGCTCGTCAACATCTCCATGATCAACGAGCTGGCGACACTGACCGACCGCCTCGGCGTGAACATCTGGGAGGCGATCGACGCCGCCGCGACCAAGCCCTTCGGCTTCACCCGGTTCACCCCGGGGCCGGGAGTCGGCGGGCACTGCCTGCCCGTCGACCCGTTGTTCCTCTCCTGGAAGATCCGGGAAGACCTCGGCGTCCCCTTCCGGTTTGTGGAACTCGCCGACGAGGTGAACCGCCACATGCCCGACTACGTCGTCCAGCGCCTGGTGGAAGCACTCGACAAGCGCGGCCTGGCCATCACCGGATCCCGGATCCTGCTGCTCGGCCTGACGTACAAGTACAACGCCACCGACCTCCGCAACTCGCCTTCGTCACGTGTCGCCGAACTTCTGATCGCCCTCGGCGCCGAGGTCCGCGGCGCCGACCCCAACATCCCGGACGGCGACGAAACCAAGCTGAACGTGCCCCGGGTGGACGCAACCCCGGAGGAGGTCGCGGCCGCTGACGCCGTGGTGCTCCTCATGGACCACACCCGATTCGACCTCCCGATGATCGAGGAACACGCCCCCTATGTTCTCGACTGCCGAAACCGCCTCTCCGGACCGAACATCGAGACCCTTTAGCCTCTCGCAATTTCTCCATGACCAGCTGCTGATCCTCCATCCCCAGGAGTTCCCTTGCACGACGAATGGGAGCACGCCCACACGGACTACACCACGCCCGCGCGGCGCCGCATTCCTGCCTCGCTGACCGAAAGCGAAAGCGACTGGCGTCGGCACCTGGAATTCTCCACCCCCAACGGCTGGCTGATACGACACAACGCCATGACAGAGGCACTCGTCAGCGGAAGGCCGATGTACCTGCTGCACACCACCAAGGACATCAACGCCATCCGCACCAGCCGGCAGGTGCACGTCTCCACCGGATGCCTGGTCGGAGCCCTGTACTGCTCGCCTCTCGCCAGTCAGCGCGAGGGACTGCGCCCCCACAACCTCGGCACCTACCTGATGCGGACGAAACCCTCCACCACGCCCATAATCTTCGAGGTCACCCCGGATGCACCGATCCGGCCCAAAGGCATCGACTACCTGCACCTCGGCGCCATCCACCTGCGCACCTACCTGCGCTACCAGAGCTTCCTCACCCCCGCCGAGAACGACCAGCTCAACGATGCCCTGCTGGCCGGACTGCGCGCCGCAGCCGCGTTCCTCGACGTCGCCCTGCACAACGCCGTCGGCCATGCCACTCCGGCCCCTAAGTTCATCGACCAGTTGTCCGACGCCGTGGCCCACGTGCCGTTCCTCGGCTACCTGTACTTCGAGGTCCTGTCCGAATACCTGATGCTCCACTCCGCCACTCCGGAGACCAAGACCTATGCCCAGGCAGGAGAGCTGAACAACTGGCTCTACAAGCGACTCGCCTTCGCCGCCGTGGACGGCATGGACCAGCTGTTCGACCTGGCCCGTTTCAACCCGCGCCATCACCGGCTCGTCCAGCTCATCGAAGGCATAGAACCGGCTCTCGGCCCAGGAGTCGCCGAGTACGTCCGGCGACGACTGTCCCACCTGTTCGCCCGAACTGCGCTGCACCCGTTCGAGGATGCGGCATCGGTCACCTTCCAGGGCGCCGACCTCAGCACAATCCAGAAAGCCGCACCTGGACTGGTCGGCCAGATAATCTTCCGCGAGATCCGGTGCATGCCTCGCTATCGGCAGTTGTACCACTGCTTCGAGAAATCCAAGGCCCTTGAAGCGTGGGACTACTGGAACAGCGAGGGAATACCCACCCCCTTCAACGGAGTCCTACCCAAGGGGGAAATTGGAATAAATCCCGCCTACCCCCGGTCGCCAGTCAGGGCTTGGACGGCAGAACAGGACAGTAAGGGCTATTTACATCCAGCTGAGGAGGTCATGGCCGTCGTCACACCCCACCTGGCGTCGTGGTGGGCACCTCCCCGTCAGCGCGAGATGCAGAACGTCACCGATGGCTCACGAGTCGAGTTGGCTACGGGATGCGATCTCCAACTCCCGCCCAATGGCTGTCGACGAATGGAGTTTCCGCATGGCCATCAAGGTCCTGAACCTCTTGACCGGCATCAACCGCACCTCCGTGCCTTCATCCGGGAGCATGATCCTCGTCAACGATCTCTACGGCGCGATGCCTCAAACCAAGACGACCTTCCTGGGCAGGGCGCCGGTCGATCAGGCGTGGAAGGCTGCGTTTGATCAACTGATCACCCTTTCCACGACGAAGCGCCCTCACGGCCCGGACTTCGACCCTTACATTGACGAGCTGACGTGTGAGGTTGGTGCGCTCATCGAGAAGATCCAGCCGAATGCCATTCACGCCCAGTACCTCGGGTTTGCTCTCAGCCTGGCCTTCGCTCGGACTGCCGACAGCATCCCGATCATCGCCATCGCCCATGGCCCCGACGTGATGGTGGCCGAGCGCATCGAGTGGGAGCGCGAGGGCCTGAATGAAGTTGCTGCCGCAAGCGCCGCGATCGTCGCCCCGACCTCCGTCCTCGCCGACCGCATCGACGGTCTCACCGGAGGCCGTTTCACCGATCGACTCAGCGTCATCCCGTGGGGTATCCGTTTGAGCGATGCCCGGCTACGCGATCAACCGCCTACTGAATCCGGACCGCTGTCTCTGGTGCACGCCGGTCGTCTGGATGACAACAAATCCACGATCACCGCAGTCGAAGCCCTCGCTTTAACCGATCAGCCGCACCACTTGACCGTGATCGGTAAAGGGCCCCTACGGGAGCATCTGGAACAGCGGGCTATCGAACTCGGGCTGCGGGGCCGGGTTCATTTTGATCCGTTCCTGCCTCGGGCCGAACTATGGCGCCGCCTGCGGAACTTCGACGCCTTCGTCTTCACGACCAGGGGCCTGGAGGCTTTCGGACTCGCCCTCATCGAGGCCCAAGCCCACGGACTTCCGGTTGCCTACTCCGATCTCCCCGGTGTGAGGGAGATCCTCGGGGGTGCTGGAGTTCCCTATGCTCCTGGCGACCCGCGCTCGCTGGCCGTGGCCCTAGACGAGATGGGCCGGGACTTCCACCGGCGCAAGGCCCTGACCAAGGCGGCTCTCAATAACGCGCGCCGATACGACATCACTACCACCGGCCGCCAGCTTCGCGAACTGACGCTCCGCGTCACCTCCTGACCCCGATGTCTCGAGACCGGCCTCATACATGCCCGAAGAGCTTCGCCTCGGCCGCCCGGCCCGTCAGGAGTCGCCGGACACCCGTACCAGCCTGATCACCGCCGTCCAGGCCAGCCTCACCGCCCTCGCCACCAATCCAAGATCACCCCGAGAGGTGAACTCAGCGCATTACGGTAAGGCATCCACCGAATGACGCAACGATGGCGTGCCCGCACCTGGCGACCATGATCCACACCAGCAGAAGGCCCATCCCGTGAGCACTGAAGCACCGCGCCCCGCGATCGGCGCCGTCGTCCTGACGATGAACAACCGCCCCGAGGAGTTCCCCCGGGCCATGGCCTCGCTCCTCGCCCAGGAAGGTGTGGACCTCGACGTCGTCGTGGTCGGCAACGGATGCGAGCCCGCTCAGGTGCCGGACGGTGTGCGGACCGTCGCGCTGCCCGAGAACGTGGGCATCCCTGAAGGCCGGAACATTGGCGCCGAGAACGTGAAGGGCGACCTGCTGTTCTTCTTCGACAACGACGCCGTCATCCCCACCACCGACGCCCTGGCCCGCCTAGCCGCCGAGCTGGAGCGCGATGCGCACCTGGCGTACGTACAGCCCCGCATCGCCGACCCCGACACGGGCGTCACCCTGCGCCGCTGGGTTCCCCGGTTGCGCGCTGGCGACGCCACCCGGCAGGGCACCGTGACTGTCATGGCCGAAGGAGTCGTGATGGTCCGTCGCAGCATGTACGAGCTGGCCGGCGGCTGGCCTGGGCACTTCTTCCTCTTCCATGAGGGCATCGACCTTGCCTGGCGCCTGTGGAATCACGGCCACAACGGCCTCTACATGCCCGACGTCCTCGTCCACCACCCTGCGACCAACCCGGCACGCCATGAGCGGTTCTACCGGCTCAACGCCCGCAACCGTGTCTGGCTCGCCCGCCGCAACCTCCCCGCGCCCTTGATCCCCTTCAACCTCGCCACGTGGGCCTTGATCACCCTGTGGCGCTTCCGAGAGCACAGCGCACTGCGAGCCTCGCTCGCCGGCTTCCGCGAGGGACTTCGCGAGGCCCCTGGCACTCGGTCGCCGATGAGCTGGCGAACGGTCGCCCGACTCACCGCAGCGGGCAGGCCGCCGATTTTCTGATCTTCCATCTCCAGCGGGTCCACCCCTAGCGAGGCCCGATCGCCGCTCAACACCGGCTGCTGGGCCTGGTCCCGACCGGAACGTACTGCACTGAGCGGGCTTGGGACGTCAGTGGTGGGCTCGCAGTGCTGGACGTCGACGAGCAGACCGATGGTTTCGGCGGCCCCGCAGTTAGGGAGACCAAGGCTGGTGCCAGCATCAGTCCGTGACCTTCCGCCCGAGGCGCTCGTTCAGCAGTAAGGGCTTCCCATCGGGCATCAATCAGACGCGCACCAGGGGGACAAGCATCAGCCCGCCCTTGCCGGCTCCGCTGCGGCAGATCTTGGCGCTGAGCGTCCCAACCCGGCCGGGTCCATGGGGCTTCGGCCCCCACTTGCCCCACGTTCCTCTGGACCTGCGGCCGGCCGCTCGCCGTCTCTGAGTTTGCGGCCGCAGCATCTCGCATCGACACCTCAAGGAGCGCATCGTGGGCCACTTCGACGGCACCGCCCGCTACTACCGCACCTTCCGACCCGGCATCCCTGCCGAAGCCGCGATCCTGCTCACCGAGACGGTCAGCGGCGTCGCCTCGCCGGTGTTGCTGGACCTCGGCTCCGGCACTGGCCAGGTGCCTCTCGCGCTCGGGGAGGCGTTTGCCGAGTTCGACATTGCCGAGGCCGACGGCGACATGATCGCCGAGGCCGAAGCTGCCATGACCGCCGCCGTGCCCGGCAAGGCTGTGCGCCTGCACCATGTCCGGGCTGAGGACTTCACCCCGCCCAGCAGCCGGTGGAAGGCGGACCTGGTGACGATCTGCCGCGCCTTCCACTGGATGGACCAAGGCAAGATCTTGGCCATGCTCGACGGCTGTACCGCTCCAACCGGCGCAGTGGCGGTGATGGGCGACGGGAGCCTGTGGACTGCCCGCACCGCATGGACCGACGCTCTGCGCGCCCTGATCCAGCAGTACTTGGGCAGCGAGCGGCGCGCCGGGCACAGTACCTTCAGCGTCCACGACCGGCCCTACGCCGAGGTCCTGCACGAATCGGCCTTCCGCCGTGTCGAGGAACACCGCTTCGAGGTGCGCAGGCAATGGAGCCCGGAGAGCGTGCTGGGCTATCTCGGCTCCACCTCGTTCGCCTCCCGCCCCTTGTTCGGGGACCGCTGGAAGGAGTTCGAGGGCCAGGCACTCGCCCTTCTTTGCAACCACGCCGACGACGGGGGCCTCATCGAGGACGCGATCTTCACCGTATTGCTTGGCCGCCGCTGACCACTCTCGCCAATGCCGGGCTGCCCACGCCAGCGCGGGCAGCCTGTCCCTGTGCCTGAGAGAAATGGGGCTATCCAGCCAGCCGCCGTCCAACAGCGGACCAGAGGGCATCCGCCTGTCACCGAAGACGGGTTATCAGGCGTAGGTCAGCCAGTCGTAGGAGCACTAGGGATTCTTGTTAGTAACCAGAACAAGTACTCACAGAGAAGATCCCCCTACCCCCGTAGGTGTCGCTGTGCCAGGCGGCTCCCGCTCGCGGCGGGAGGGGCGTCAGGCGTCCTCTCGTGGGCTTGTGCACGCTCGCTGATCACCTGGGGGTCACTGGGCTGCGGTCGGCCTCTCCAGGCCCTGCCGGGGGCCTTTGCCGGATGGCAGAGAGGATCGCTTCGGCGCCCTGGGCAAGGAGGTCGTCGGCGACTCGGCGGCCGAGCGTCTCGGGATCGTGCAACGATCCGGTGCCCTGAGCGGTGACGTGCTTGCTGCCGTCCACGGCTGAGACCTGAGCCGAGAGGGTCAGGGTGCCGTCGCGGCGGGCTTTGCTGTACGCCCCGATGGGGACGGAGCAGCCGCCATGAAGCTCGGCGAGCAGCGCGCGCTCGGCTCTGACCTCCGCGTCCAGGACGTGATCACCGGTGCCCGCGAGGAGACGGGCGACGTCGCTGCCTTCACGGACCTGGATGCCCAGGGCACCCTGTCCGGGAGAAGGGGGGAAGGTGTCGACGGGCAGGTGCTCGCTTATGGCGTGCCCGAGACCGAGACGGTTCAGGCCGGCGGCGGCGAGGACCACGGCGTCGAGAGCGTCCGCGCCTCGTAGCTTCCCGAGCCGCGGTGGGACGTTGCCCCGGATCGGCACCATCTCTAGGTCTGGCCGGAGGGCGAGGAGCTGGCCGATTCGGCGTGGCGCTCCGGTGCCCACTCGTGCGCCTTTGGGAAGCTCCGCGAGGGTGTTGCCGCACAGGGCGTCGCGCACGTCCTGCCGACGGGCCGGGGTGGGCAGGAGCACCAGGCCCTCGGGCATGGAGGTCGGCAGGTCCTTGAGGGAGTGGACGATGACGTCGACCGCGCCGTTCAGGAGGGCGGCTTCCTGGTTGGTCGAGAAGGCGCTGCCGCCGCTGGACTTGGCGACGGCGGCGAGGGTAGCGGTCTGACGGTCCTCGTCGCCACCTTCGAGGATGACGCGCTGCGTGAACTTCACGTGAGGGAATCGCTCACGCATGGGGGCGAGCCACTCCCGTACCTGGGTCCTGGCCAGACGGCTGGCCCGCGATCCAACGATCACAGCGGTCACGGCAACCTCCCTTTCACGAGGGGTCGTTGCCGGGATGCTACTGCCGTTGAACAGCGCCAGATTCCGACTGTTTGTCGGGCAGATTCCGACTACTTGTCGGCATTTGACACGGCGCGGTTGAGGCAACGCCGGATGGCCACCTCCATTCCTGCGGGCACGCGCTAACTGCACTCCTTCGCGATCTCCTTGGCGCGCTCGGCGAGAGTGTCCAGGCCGAGCTCTGCCCTCCGCTGGTCGACGCCTTCGGGGTCGCGGATCGGGAAGGACTGCCACTGGCCGCCGGGCGCCTTACGGAACTGGGTGCCGAACCACTGGAGGCGGCGTTCGCTGCCGCCGTGGATGGCGATGCGGTCCTCCAGGTAGGCGAGATGCCACGGTTCGGCGTCCCCGGCCGTGACCGCCTCGGCGAGCAGGTCGGCCCAGGCGGCTTGGAGGTGTGGCTGCCGGTCGGCGTGCTGCGTGAGGAGCCAGGCCGCCTCGGCGCCGTCGTCGCCGCACAGTGCCCGCCCTGGCCAGCCCACACGGTCGATGACCTGCCGCAGCCACTCCGTGTTGTCCTCATCCAGCTCCGCCCAGCGGGCGGACACCTCCTCCGTCAGCTGCGCCGGGAGGTTTTCGCGGAACTGCTGGTCGACGTCGCGGCGGCGCAGCAGTTCGCGGTGCAGTTCCTTGTCGCGCTGCGGGTGGGGCCGCTGGGCGGCGGCCGTGGCCGGCACGATGTCGAACAGGGCGCGGCCGAGGATGCGGGTGTCTGCGGGCGTGTCGAGCGCGGCCAGGTCGTCCGTGGTGATCCACCGGAACGGGTGGTCGCCGGGAGCCCGGGGGCCGTAGGGCCGGTCGACTATCGCAACGTGGATGTGGTCGGCGTGCAGGTGCCGGGGGTCGGCATGCGGGCTGCATGCGGTAGCTGGCATGTTCACCACCCACCACGGCGCGGCACCCTCGTCACTCTCGGCAGCCTGGCCGTCATCCGCGTGCGGGTAGTCCACAGGCAGGGGAAGCCCGGCCGACGGCAGTAGGCGCACGCGGCCGGTCTTCTCGGCGCATTCACGCACGGCGACCTGGGCCGGGTTTTCTCCAGGCGCCACAGGCCCACCTGGCGACATCACCCCTCCGACCTCGGGGCGGGCGATCACGCCCATGCGCCATGCGGCGCCGAAGCGGGCGAAGAGGTACACACTGACGGTCCGGTGCCGAGTGTCCATCGTGGCAGCGTCCCACGCACTGTCCCGGGAAGTACACGGTGCCCGTTCCCCTACGCTGAAAGACGGCGCGGGGCCGACGAGGGACTACTGCGTGGGCCTGCCCCGTTTCTTGATCGACGCCTGGTCGTGGCTGAACTACAAGCCCGTCATGGCCTCCACCTTCGACGGCCGCCCGCACCGGGCCCTGGCCCCGGAGATCCAGGCCACCTGGCTGCCGGACGAGGCCGTACGCCGCCTGGCCGCCTACAAGCTGCTGGCCGCCTACGACTCCAACCAGGCCGGCGAGCTGGCGAGCTACGCGGGCAACGAGGACGCTGCGGAGCGGCGCGAGTTCGGCGACCCGTCCGCGTTCGTGGACACCACCCTCGCGCACGTGATCGGCAAGTCCCAGCAGATCGTGGTCCCGGGCGCCGAGCACGCCAAGGACCCGAAAGCCACCCCCGACGCGGTAGCCGCAGCCCACCTGCAGCAGCAGCTGCGCGACTGGGCGGAGGCCGAGCTGCTGCCCCTGCGCATGCAGGCGTGCGAGCGGAAGGCGGTGCTGCTGGGTGACGGGGTGTACCTGCTGGCGTGGGACCCGGAGAAGGGTCGGGTGCGGCTGCGCACCTGCGACCCGGGCATGTACTTCCCCGTGCTCGAGGACGACGCGGACCCGGGCGACTACCCCCGGCGCGTCCACTTGGCCTGGGAGCTGCCCGAAGACCCCAAGCGCGGCATCAAGGCGCGGCTACGGCGTGTCACCTACGAGCTGGGGCCCATCGAGGCCGCGAAGGATCCGGCCGCGCCCGGCCGGTCTACCCCCGATGCCGTCCGGGATCCTGCTGACGTCGTCCCGCAGCCGGCGGCGGGAGGCGACCGCTACGACGCCGCGACCGGCACCGTTCACCGCATCTACCCGTGGTCCCCGGGGCGGCCGGCCGCACAGACCTGCTACCTCACCGACGCGGAGTGGCTGCTGGAAGACCTGCGGCACGGGCACACACTCGACGACCTCCCCCTCGACAAGGCCCATTTCCGCACCCGCAGCGACGGCGTCCTCCTGCGGCGCCTGGACCTGCGGATCGACTTCCTCCCCGTGGTCCACATCAGCAACTCCGTCCAGGATAGAGAGCACTTCGGGCAGTCCACACTCGCCAAGGTCATGCAGACCCTTGACGAGCTGGCGGAGACCGACACCGACAGTGCCCGCGCCAGCGCCACCACCGGCGCGCCGATCATTGGCCTCGCGGGCGCCCACGGCGAGGTCGACCGGGTCACCGGCCGGCCGAAGCCCCTGGCCATCCAGCCCGGCACCGTCTTCCAACTCGCGGACGGCGGGCGCATGGACGTACTGAACACCGCCAGCCAGCTCGCCGAACTCCGCGCCCGGGTGGAGGAGATCCGCGACCGCGCCGCCGTCAACGCCAGGCTGCCCGCGGTGAGCCTCGGCACGGTCGACCCCTCCGACGTGCCCAGCGGCTACGCCCTTCAGCTCAGCCTCGGACCGCTGGACTCCCTCGTCGACTCGATGCGCCTCGCGCGGGCCCACAAGTACAGCCTGCTGCTGAAGATGGTCCAGCGCCTTCACCAGGCCGGGCAGGCAGAGGGATGGCCGGCAGGCGACCAGCCCCCGGCCCGCCTCGTCTTCGGCCCCCACACCCCCACCGACCGGGCCGCCGTCCTGGACGAGGTCGTCAAGGGCGTCAGCGCCGGGGTGTTCTCCCTGGAGACCGGCATCCGCATGCTCCAGGACGCGGGCTACCCCATTGAGGACATCCGCGAGGAAGTCGCTCGCCTCGATGCCCGGCGAGAGCCGAAGGCGCCAGAGTCCGATCCGGCAGCCAAGCCGGAGGAGGCAACGCCGGACGAGGAAGCGGAAGAAGGCGAGGGGCAGGCCGACCCACCGTCCCGTGAGGGGCCGCCCCGCCGAAGCAAGGCGGCCTAGGGCCCGGCGGATCATGTGCGCAAGGGTGCGCACAGCGGAACATACTAAGGTGGGAGCCCTCTCACGAAGGGCTCCCACCATCTCCCCGTGTGTCCACTGAACGGAGAACCACGGGCATAAGTCATTCTTCCAGATCCGGAGCCACCGGCCCCGGACGTGCCCGGCGTGTTACGGACGAAGCCAGAGCCGAATCGACGCGACGGTGGCGGTGCCGTGGAAGGCATAGGCGCAGACCCGTCAGACAGGCTCTGGTTCGAGAGCGCGCCGTCAGCGGCGCGGGCCTGCCGGGTGGCCCTACTCCACGTCCTCGATGGGGGCGTCGTCGTCGGGCAGGCGCATGTTCTTGAACGCCTCGCGGTGCTCCTGGACCGTCCGGCGCAGTTCCTTCTCCTCGGACTTGGTCTTGTTGCCGCCGCCGACCTGGGTGACGTACGTGCCCTCTCCGCCGGGGACGCCCTCTATTCGGGTCACGGAGAAGCAGTACCCGGCGACCTCGCCGTAGGAGTCGGGTAGCCGCTCGCCGGTCCGCTCGGTGACCCCTTCGGCGAGCTTGCGCTTACCGGACTTGTCGAAGACGATCATTCGCTCGCCTGCGGCGTTGGGGGTGCACTGGTCGCCTCCGTGCCCCTTGCCGCCGTTGCGCAGGTACTCGTCCTCCGAGATGGAGCCGATCAGGGCGGTGAACGGAGAGCGGTCCACCCAGGGCTCCCAGATCAGCAGCCCCGCGGTTGCGGCGGCGGCGCAGACAGCGCCGACGGCCCCCCACAGGATCATCTTCCGTCTCTTGGGCGTCTTCGCGCCTTCCGGATGCTGGGGGGCCGCAGCCGTTGCGGCAGGTTTGGTGAGGTCAGGCATGTTATGGATCATGCCAGCCTGCCCTGATGGCGCAGATATGAGGGCATAGGCCCACCCCGGGTCAGAGGCACGCCGCCTCGACGGCACCCACCCAACCCGCTGACCTGCGGAAACTCTTTGACACCCCCCATGGGGGTAGTAGAATATAACCAACAGAAGGGGGTTGGAACCCCCTCGCCCAGACAAGGAGGCCCCGAAATGAGCCACCACCGCGAAAACGTCACCTGGCAGTCCGAGACCGGCACCTGGAACATCGGCTTCTTCGACTACGTGCTCACCACCGAGCCCGACGACGAAGACCACGACCCCGAATGGGACGTCGAATACGTCGACGCCTTCAACTGGACGTCCAGCGGCCACCTCACCGCCGACGCTGCCCTTGACGCCTACACGAAGAGGCACGCCAATCCCGGCGGCACGACCCTGGTGCGCTGGTCCGCCGAGAACGCCGACGAGATCACCCGCTACGAGAAGCTGGCCGCCGACTACGCAGCCAGCCCCCGCAGCGCCTTCAACTGGCTGTATCAGCCGCCCCGGATCCGGGGCACTGAACCTGCCGAACGCGCACCACCACAACGGGGGGCGCGTTCTTGGCATCCGTACACTCAGCAGTGGCGCGGGGCCGTGTGGGAGCAGCACTCTATGACCACTGGCACCCAGGCCGACCCGCAGTCCGGGCACGGCGACGCGTCGAAGGGCGCTGGCGTCGAACTCACGATGTCCCAGGAGCGCCTGGCCACACTGCTGGCCCGCGAGAAGGACCAAGGCGCCCGAACGGCCATGCGGTCGCTGGCCGACCGGCTCGGGTTCGCCGACACCGCTGCCCTGGAGCAGTACGTGCAGGCCACCCGCAAGGCTCAGGCGGAAGACCTGTCTGAGGCCCAGCACCGCGAGGTGCAGCTGGCCGAGCGGGAGAAGGCGATCCACGCACGCGAGGCGGCCGCGATCGCCCGCGAGCGCAGCGCCATCCGCCGCGCTCACCTGGCCCAGGCCGGCGCGACCGGCCCCGACCTCGAGGACGCCATGGCGCTCCTGCGCGCTGACGACGAGGCCGACGACGACCAGCTCGCCGAAGCCGTCCAGCAGCTCGCCGGCCGACGACCCGAGCTGTTCACAGCCCCCGGTGCCAGTGCGCACCGGATGCCGCCAGCCCCAGGCGGTGCACCCGCCTCCGTGCCCCCGCCGCACGCACCCTCCCCCACCTCCACGCCAGGCGCGGCCGGGCTTGAGATGGCCCGCCGACGCGGCCTGCTGCCGCCGACCAACTGACCCGCGGGCCCGACCCGGGCCCGCACCGACGGGGACCACGCCCCGCTCCCTTCCGTGGACCGTTCCACCGCCCTGGTGAGTGCGCGCAACCTCTCGATCGCCAGGAGAGACGGCTTGACCATCCAGCCGTACACCACCACCGTGCAGGTGACCGCCGACCGCGACTGGCTCGCATCCCGGCACGGCACCGACAGCACCGAAACCATCACCCTCGACCGGGGCGCCTTCACCAAGGGCGTCCACTACGCGGAGCCGGAGCCCGGCCAGCCGCACGGCTTCGTGCGCTCCGGCGTCCCGGTCGGCCGCATCACCGCCTCCGGTCTCTACGGCCCCTACGATCCTGCCGCCACCGACGGCCGTCAGGTCCTGGCCGGCCTCGTGTACGCCGAGGCCCCGTACACGCCCGGAGCCAAGAACGTGCCCGCGGCCCTGTTCTGGCACGGCTCGGTGAAGACCGACCGCATCCCCGGCGGCATCGACCCGGCCAAGGTCGCCCCTGCCCCCGGCAGCGCGCAGATCCGCTTCCTCGGTGAGGTGGCCGCGTGAGCGTCGCCGACCTGATCAAGGGCGTCAGCGTCACCGACCTGACCGTCTACGCCCGCACCATCCCCACCCCCCAGGATTTCCTCCTGACCAGCACCGTCTTCGGCGAGGTCCAGGTCAAGGACGTCAAATGGCGCATCCGCCAGAACAAGCGCCGCGTCAACGCCGCCTCCTACCGCGCCTACGACGCGAGCGTCCCGTTCGCGAAGCGGCAGGCAGAGAGCAAGCTCACCGAGGGACTGCTCCCCGCACTCGGCCAGAAGCTCCTCGTAGGCGAAATGGAGCAACTGCTCCTGGACGCCCAGCGCGGCGCCGACGACGACCGCCTCGTGGAACTCCTCTACGACGACGTCGAACGGCACGTCGAAGCCATCCGCTCCCGCCTCGAACTCGCCGCCGGTGACGTACTCCTCGACGGCAAGTTCTCCCTCGTCGCCGAGAACGGCCTGACCGTCGAAGCGGACTACGGAGTGCCGCAGGCCAATATGCCGACCGCACCCAAGCCGTGGTCCGACCCGACGGCGGATCCGATCGCGGACGAGCTGCGGTGGATCGACTACCTCGACTCCATCGGCGCCCCCGCCCCGGAGATGGTGCTGACCTCCCGCAAGGCGTGGTCGCATCTCGCCTCCAACGGCGCCTACCGGGCGGCGTACTACGGCACCCCAGCCGGCGGCCAGACCCCCACGGCCACCCTCAACCCCGAGCAGGTCAACTCCGTCCGAGGCACCTACGGCCTGCCGCCCGTGACGTTCTACAAGGCGCAGGTGTGGCAGAACGATGTCTCCAAGCGCGTGCTGCCGGAGGACCGGTGGATCATGCTGCCGCCGGACCGCGCGAAGTGGGGACAGACCCAGTACGGCGTCACGGCCGAGGCCCTGGCTCTGTCGCGCGGCACCAACCCTGCGATCGAGCGCGAGGACGCACCCGGCATCGTCATCACCCGCGACGTCGAGGACGACCCGGTGCAGATCTGGACCAAGGGTTCGGCGGCGGCGATGCCGGTCCTATACTCGCCGGACTGTCACATCACCGCGAAGGTGCTGTGAGCACCGACCAGGGCAAGGTCCTCGGCACCCTGGCCGCGACCGTCCACGCCCTCGACCCCGTCGACCGGATTCCGCTGATCCTCACGGCCGGCGCCGAGATCACTGACCCGGCCATCGCCGAGCAGATCAGCAACCCGGACTGCTGGGAGGGCGGCAAGCCGCCGACCGCCCCCAGCCCTGACAAGCCCTCCCGGAAGGCCGCCAAGGCGGCCGAGGACAACTAAGTCACCTCCACCGCGCGGCCGGGAGAAGCTACGCGCTTCTCCCGGCCGCCCCCTTTTCCCCACCGGAGTTCCTTGTGCACAGCGACGTCATGAGCTGGATGCTCGCCCAGCTCGGCCCCGACACCGATCCCGCAGACCTGCACGCCCGGTACGCCCGGCTGCGCTCGGCACGCGCCGTCGCCCTCGAAGTCCTCAACGAGAGGCTGTCAAAGCTGCTGGCCGAACCACTGAAGGTCAGCGTCAACGGCGTCGTCACAGTGGACCAGTCGGCCAACGTCGCCGCCCTTGAGCGGCGCATCACCACCGTGGCCGCCGAGACCGCGCCCGACGATGCCCCGGCCACCGGCCGCGATCTGCTCACCACGGTGACCCTCTGCCCGCGGCGCCGCCGGTGAACACGCCCACGTGCCCCGTCCACAACCGCCGTCACCAGCCCCTCCGGTGGCCCGCTCCCGTCCGGGGGAGGGTGATCACAGCCGGGGCCCGCCGATGCCTCCTGCGACTGGTGGCCAGCTGGTGAGTGATCGAGCGGGCGAGCGCCTGCACCTTGTACCGGTGCGGTTCCGGCAAGCAGCGGCGTTCGTCCAGCAGTGGCACCGGCACCACAAGCCTCCACCCGGGCAGGTCTTCGCCGTGGGAGCGGCCGACGAGCAGGGGACGCTGAGGGCTGTAGCGATAGTCGGCCGCCCGGTGGCCCGGCACCTGGACGACGGGGTCACCCTGGAAGTAACACGTACGGCCACCGACGGCGCCCGCAACGCGAACTCTCTGTTGTACGGCGCAGCTTGGCGGGTAGCGCGTTCCCTCGGCTATACGCGACTGATCACATATACGCAGAAGGGCGAAACCGGCGCTAGCCTCCGAGGCGCCGGGTGGCGGGTACTGGCCCAGCGGCCAGCCCGCCCAGGCTGGAACTGCCCTTCCAGGCCCCGCACTATCGCAGGTACTGACTACGTAGAGCGCACACTTTGGCAGGCTCCTGGCCGGGTGGATTAGCGAGCTCGTCAACGAGCATGGACCAGTGCACCATCCTCCACCGCGCGCAGAGATTTACCAATCTTTACAGGTGTTCCCATAAAGCCACAGAGCAGCAAATCGGCGGCAAATATCGGGGTACTGTCTCAGCCGAACGGAAGGAAACCCCATGGCTAAGCGTGTTGAGACATACCTCATTGATGACGTCACAGAAATGCGTGGAGACAGTGTTCGGACGCGCACGCTCGTAATTGATGGCGAGCGGTACGAGGTAGATCTGGGCGACGATACCTACGAAGTGCTGCGCAATGCTATCGCCCCGTACCTGGAGGCTGGCCGCAAGACCAAGTCCACCAAGAAGGACAGCCCCCGCCCCCTCACCTCCGTAACCCCGGAGGTGAGCGCCGCTGACATTCGGACCTGGGCCAAGCGCCGCAGGATCAAGGTCCCGGCACGAGGCCGCATCCCTTCACCTATCCGCCAGCAGTACGAGGCCGCCCACGGCGCTGCCGCCTAGCCGTTCAAGGCTGCATTCAACGGGCAGAGGCCTTCGAACTCCCCCTGGCATCCCCTTTCTGCCCATCATTCGCCAGGGCCTTCACACCCCGCAGGGCGTGATCTCCACACACCTAGGCTCGGATCCATGAAAAGCACTGACCATCACCACGTTCGTGTCGCCGCCCGCCCGGACGAACCCGTCGTCATTGAGATCGACGGCCATGACGTGGCCTCCGGTGTAGAGGCATACCGCATCGCCCAGACGGTAGAAGGCGATCCCGAGGTAACTCTCTACGTCCAGCCGGGCTGGAAGGGTGTGGAATTCGAGGGAATAGCCGAAGTGATGGCAGAGCCCTCCGACCTTCGTCATGTTGTCGTCGACTTCATCCGCACCATCGACTGGCGGGAACTCGACGACGCGATCCTTGCCCGTGACGACCTCGACGGGAAGCCGGGCGAACTGACGCGCGCCACCCTGGCCCAGCTTCGCGAATGGGCGATCAGTGCTTGATCCCCAAGCGATAGCCGCGTTCGCCGAGCGGCACCTCATGCCAGACACCGTGCTGATCACCCGCAGCACTGGCGAAGACGCTCTCGACGCGACCACCGGCGACCTCGTCCCTTCTTCCCCGCAGGTGATCCACTCAGGCCAGGCCGGCCTGTACCGGGGGCAAGAGCGCATTCGAAGCCGCGGCGGGCACGAAGGGGCCTGGGTGGAAGAGGTGCGCGCCGGGTACCGGATGATGCTGCCCCTGGCCGCGGCGGAGCTCCAGGAGGGCGACACAGCCCACGTGGTGAAGGCCCGAGACGCGCAGGCCGTGGGCCGTTCCTACGAGGTGGCCGCCATGGGAGAGGTCTCCTCGTTCCCGGTGGTGCGCACCGTGTGGCTGGAAGAGCACAACCGGAAGGCGGCACGGTGAGCGGCGGCACCTTCACGGACGCCGGGGCACTCGCTGCGGCGCTGGAACGAGCTGGTGTGGCCGCGACCGCCGCCGTCCGCACAGCCATGCACCACAGCGCACAGAGTCTGCGGCAGCGCGTGCAACAGAATGCCTCCGGTTGGCCGGGGCCGAATGTGATCACCGGCCGGTACAGGGCATCGTGGCAGGCGGAAGTAACCGGCGCAGGCCCACTGGTCATCGCCGAGGTCGGCAGCAGCGCGCCGCAGGCGAGGCGGTTGGAGTTCGGCTTCTCCGGAGCAGACAGCCTGGGCCGCGTTTTCCATCAGCCGCCATTTCCCCATCTGGGTCCTGCCGTCCAGCAGGCCGGGCCGGAACTGACCCGGGACCTTGGATCGGCTCTAAGGAGCACCCTGTGAACGAACTGGCCTATGACGTCGAAGGAGCCTTGGCCGAGATCTTGGGCGAGGCCGAGCTGGGCACGCTCTCCCGCGCCGTGGTAATCGCCGAGATCCTTGACGACGACGGCGCACGGACCCTGACGATCATTACGACCCCGGGCCTGACCGAGTGGGACGCCCTGGGCCTGTGCCGGTACGGCGCCGCCAGCATCGAGGGGTTCGCGGGTACCGACTTCACCAACGGACGCAACGAGTGATCGCCCACGCAGCCGTCACCGAAGCGGTGAGGACCATGCTGGAGGAGGCCGTCGGAAAGCCGTGCGGCCGTGGGGCACTCCCCACGTCGGGTGGGCAGCCGACACCGCTCCCCTACCTCGTGCTCTACCCGCTCGGCGGCCGGATAGGCGGCGCTCCCCTGGCGGACCAGGCCGAGGATGCCCACTTGGTCTTTCAGGTGACGGTGGTGGCTGCCCGTACTGACCAGGCGGAGTGGCTCGCCGACCGCGTACGCGGCGCCGTCCTCGGCCGTACGGACAGCGGCCAGTGGACCAATCCCATCCCACTCCCATCGGGCGAGGTGTGGGCGCGCACGCTTCTGGCCGATGAAGGCACCGACCTGTCATCAGCCAACGACGGCGTGGTGACCTGCATCCAACAGTACGAGCTGAGTGCCAGCGCCTGACCTGCACCCTCATCTCCTACGGGCAAAGGCACGCTCGTCGCGGGAACCTTGCCTTGGCGAATGACCATGCACAGCAGGCTTAAAATCGCCTATGTGCCTGACGAGAAAAACACCCCTGATGCCCTGGATGAGCTGATTGCTCTACAGCGGGCTGCTAACGCGGAATTTGAAAAGCTCAGGGCTCTTCAGGACGAGTACGGCCGCCCCACCCTGTCCTGGACGGAAGAGCAGCACGCCGCCTACCAGGCACAATGGAAGGCGTGGGCTGCGGCCGCCGAAGAGGTCCGCAGGACACGGGAGCAGCACCCCGCCGCCGCCACAATGGGACGGTACGAGCTGGAGATGGCCGTGAAAAAGGCCGCCAGAGAACAGGGGCCCACGGGCTAAAGCTTCCCGCCGACCGCCCGCCCCGTGACCGCGAGGCGGGCGTCTCGCTGCCGGACCGTGGCCGCATTCCTAGCTGAAGCCGTCCGGCGCGACGCCTCCAACCTGCTGACAGACCTCCGCCAGGGCGCATGGCAGCCCAGTGCGGCCGAGCAACACCTGGCTGACGGCCTGGCCCGAGGACAGTGGGATTCGCACTGGCTCCGGTCCGCCCTCCGCGAGCAGCCGCCTGCCGTCATGGCCGGGCGGCTGGTCGCTGTCCTTCTCCCCGCCGCGACCGTGGCCGAGACCACAGGTGCCGACACGGACGCAGCCCTGAGGATGCTTCGGGTACTGGTGGACACCGTGGCCCCGTCACCTTGATCACCCGGCGACGAATTCGAGGCAGGTGAGCCGACCAGCGATATCGAACTAGAATTCGACACATGGATGGCGAACAGGTACCCGTGTGACAGTGGCCGTGCCGCGGGCAGGCCAGCACAGTTTGCGGATGGGCGCCGTTCTTTGTGAGCGAGCCGCCATGCAGCCGCACTGCTACGGAGAGTGATGATCGACTAGGTACCTGCTTCTGAGCTTGGGTGCCAAGCTCAGAAGCGGACTGCAGTAGCAGGCCAGCGGCCTACCGTGGGCCGTAACCACTCGGCGAAGTGGGCGTTAGACCGGTATGAAGATCATTGCGCGGCGCATCGTCGTATCCGCTGTCCTTGCCGGTGCCGTACTCGGGACGCTGGCGGTGCCTGCTCAGGCCGCCGAAGAATCCGATACCAAAATCTCCGTGTCAGCGGACCCTGCCGACATCTTCGGCCACGAAGCCCCTGAGGAGTTCATCCAGGCCTACTACGAGTACAAGAAGGGCTGCACCAATGACTGCGAGGCCGGCTTCGTCCGGCAGCTCGTCCACAACTTGGTCTAGCACGAGCCTCGGGCTCGCCGGGCTGGCTGCTGGCACTCGGCACTGGCAAGGCTGGGCTTCCGGGCTGTTTTGACGGTGGTCAAGCAGACTCGCATCTGAGGCGGACCGAGCCCCCGGTACTTCCCTTCGCCGAACGGGAGCGGTTCGCCAGCCCCCCGGCCCATCCCCGCTGACCCCGCAGCCTGGTCCCGCTCCCCGACGAGAGCCTGTTCGGCTTCCTTCTCCGCCTCGGTCACCGGCTCGACGACAGCCCCCTCCAACTGGCCAGACGCGCAGGAGTCGGCCGCCGGTGGGGCGGGCCAGGCGCCCAGGCGACAGGGCCGACCTGAGCCTCCTGGCCACAGTCGTCTCGGCTGCGTGGCCGCATCACCCCGGGATCACGGCGCCGACCGGACTGCTCGATGCCTTCGGCGATCACCACGACGCGCAGAACACCGTGATCAGGCGCCGTGAGCCCCAGGTCAAGGGACCACCCCGGCTCGACACGTCCTGGCGGCTCATTCCGCAGTCCGCGCCGGCAACAGCAGCCCTGCCAACCGTGGCCCGCCAGTGTCTACGCCCGCCCGCCCCCGCCCTCAGAACACAACTCACTGAGCTGCTGGCCCACGCGCCAAGCCGGCACCACCCTCGCTGGGGCGGCGCCAGGGCAATGACCATGGTCGAGAGCTACTCAGCGCCAGTGCGTCTGCAGCTTCAGAACGCCTTGGCCACGCGGGGCACCCAGCGATAGAACCACCGGAAATCCGGACGTCACGGCTGGTGACCTATTCACCCCACCCGCTCGCAAGCTCTTGTGACCCACGCTCGCAAACAAGTACGACCCGCCTGACGCCGGACTTGATAGGCCGTAAAAATCATTCGCAACCTACGGTGGCCGGTCACAACCCGTGGCGGGTTTGCCGTACGCCACGGCGAGCCTGCCGGACGGACAGATCATCGACGTGCGGGTGTCCCGGCGACGGCGAGACCGGCACGGCATCTGGTGGTACGCCTCCTCCTCGAGGTCCCCGACCGCGTCGACATCCCGCACGGGCCCGTACAACAGGTCCGGCAGGTCCGCTTCTGCGCCCCGCACCCCTTGGTGCAGCCCTTGCCCGGTCAGGACTACGGCGCACTCGACCCGCCAGCGTCCGATGCACGCAAACGGTGGCGGGTGTCGGAGGCGCCGTTCTCTAACGGGCCCGACCTGGTCGTACACCGGCTGGACTGCGCCCAGGGTGCGCACTCCCAACAGGTGATCACCGACCATGAGGCTCTGCGGCTCCTGTCTGATCCAGACGAAGCCCGTGACTCGCTCGGTCTGTCGGCCAGAGACTGTCCTCGGCAGGCTCTGGTCGTAGGTGCCCCCAGTGCCCAGCACGCGGGTAGCAGTATGGTGATCAGCATGCGGTGGACGAGGTCACTGTTGCCCTGGCTGACCTCGGCCCGCATCCTCACCGCGGAGGCCCCGCGCGGACTCCCGGCCACCTAGTGGCACGGGCTGGTTCCCCGACGCATCGTCGAGGGACGGGGCCACCCGCTTCATTCCCCGCGCATGGCTGCCGTCCCTGGAATCGGACAGCAAGCCTTGCAGGTAAAGAAGTACTCGCGCCGTGGCGTGACCCGGGTCCTGTGGCTGACCCAGGTCGCCAACCCCGGCCACATCCCCACCCGGCCTGAGCTGACGGCCGGCATTGACCTCACCAACGCCATCGCCGCGATCGACGGCTGGAGCCTGTCGAACAAGGCCATCGAGACCCCAGACCTCGGGTCGACGTTCGAGACGAAGATCCCCGGCGTGGACGAGGCGGACGACAGCAGCCTCGGCTTCTACGAGGACAAGATCAGCGACGAGATCGAGCAGCTGCTGACCAAGGACGCCACCGGCTGGGTCGTGTTTTTGCGCAAGGGAGACGTGCCCCTCAACAGGAGCATGGACGTCTTCCCGGTGCGCATCGGCAGCCGCTCGCCGAACTACAGCACCGATAACGAGGCCGCCAAATTCACGGTCAGCTTCTCCATCACGGAGAAGCCGGTGCAGGACGCGCCCGTGCCGGCCGCTGACCCGGTGGTCCCGCCGAAGACCACCGACAAGCAGTAGCCCCGGCAGGCCAGCCCCCACAGCTGCCCGGCCGGGCGTCCCGCATGGCGCGCTCACCTTCCCTTCCGTCAGACGCGTTGTTGCTCGCTCCGGCCGGGCCCTCTTCTCTTCCGTATTTCTGGAGCCCGAGTGTCCCGCCCTTCCCCCACCGATTCCCCCGTTAAGGCTGTCGGCCGCGATGCCCACTGGGCCGCGAAGATGGCTCGCCTTCGCGCCCGCGCCCTCCCCGAGCGGGTGCTGACCATCTGCGACGACCAGAGCGCGCGCCGCTGCCTGGACGACGCCAAGGCGCACCTCGCCGCGTGCCGCCATGCCGACGCCGCTTCCGGCCGGTCCACCAGCGACGAGACCCGCAGCGCCGAGGACGACCTCGCTGCTGCCCAGGCCCTCTACGACGAGGCGGCCATCACCCTGCGCTTCCGGGCCCTGCCCCGACCGGCCATCGACGCTCTCATCAGGCGCTTCCCGCCCACCGAGGCACAGGCCGAAGAGGGCGACGCCTGGAACCCGGAGCTCTTCCCGGCCGCGCTGATCGCCGCTGCCCACATCGAGCGGGACGAGCAGGGCCAGGAGGTCGACGGCATGAGTGAGCAGGACGCGCAGGACCTCCTCGATGCCTGGCCGATCGCTGACGCCAACAGCCTCTTCCAGGCGGCGTGGCAGGTGCAGCAGGTGGCCCACGCCAGCGTGGAGGAGGTGGGAAAAGACTGATCGCTGATCTTCGACTCCGGGAGGAGCTGGAGCTGTGCGACCGATATCGCATCCCGCACTCCTTCTTCCTCGGCGCTGGTGACGGCCGCTGGACAGAAGCAGACCGCGCCAAAGCCCTGGCGTACGGCGCGTACCGACGGCAAACGTGCGGGCAGTGCGGGACGCGGGCGGCGGAGTGGGACGAGTCCGCGGGCGGTGACCGGTACGCGTACGTCACGACGACGGTCCGGTGTGTGGGCTGTGAGCTGATCGCCTGGGAGCAGGACCAGGTGCCGGACGGCCCGGACGGCTACGGCGTGCGGATCGGCTTGGTGCCGAGGGAGGTGTGGGAGAAGGGGCGCTAGCTAGGCCGGGCGCGGGGGAGAACGGGCGCCGGCTCCGGTGTCGAATTACACGCTCAGCGTGCAGATGCGTGCTGACGCGGCACAACTGCTTTCCTCCGTCCGGCAGGCCGCGCAGGCGATGCGGTCGCTCGACCGCGCCGTCCAGAGCACCACTCAGCGGCTGACGCGGGTCGGTGCGGGCGCCCGGACGGCATCCAACGGTCTGCGGGACCTCGGCCGCCAGTCGGCCAGCGCGGGCGCAGGTCTGCGCCGGGCGGGCGCGGACGGGTACACGTCCATGTCTCGGCTGCGGCACGGCGTGCTGTCTGCCCGGCAGGAGATGCACCACCTGCGCAACCTCGTCGTCGGCGGCGGCATCGTCGCCGGCCTCGCGGAGATCGCCAAGGAAGGCAACGAGTACCAGAGGTCGATCAACAAATGGGGGGCGGTCACCGGGGCTTCCGGCTCCGAGATGATCCAGGCCGCTGGCAAAGCACGGCAGCTCGGTGCGGACCTGAAGATCCCTGGCACGTCTGCCGCGAAAGCGGCGGAAGCGATGCTGGAGTTGGCGAAGGCTGGCCAGACCAGTACCTCGTCGATCGCCAACGCCCGGGCCGCGATGCAGCTCGCAGCGGCAGACAACCTCTCCGCCGCCGACGCCGCCCGGTATTTGGGTGACGTCATGGACCAGTTCGGGCTCAGCTCGAACCATGCTGGGCGCGCCGCTGACATCCTCGCCGCCGGAGCGAATGCGGCATCCGGTGGTCTTCAGGACATCTACACGGCGATGTCCTACACGGGCCCCGTCGCCAACTCTCTCGGGGTCTCCCTGGAGGACACGGCGGCGGCCGTGGCGATGCTCGCCCGCTCGGGAATCCTGGGCTCCAAGGCGGGCACGTCGCTGCGGGGGATGCTCACCAACCTCGCGAAGCCCACCTCGCAAATGCGGGACGGCCTGCGTGAGATGGGCATCGAGGCATGGGACGCCCAGGGAAATTTCAAGGGCCTCCGCACGGTCATCGAAGGCTTCGAGCAGGCCGAGCACAAGATGTCCCAGAAGGACTTTCTGGGATCGCTGGCCAAGGTCGTCGGAAAGCCTGCCCTGGCGGGCGCCGCTGCCCTGGCTCACCAGGGCGCCTCCGCGTTCGACACGATGAGGTCCGCCGTGGCGCGGACCGGCGCAGCGGGCGAGATCGCCGCGTCGCAGACCAAGGGCCTGGCTGGCGCGGTCACCCAGCTCAAAACGCAGGCGAAGAACACCGGTCAAACGCTCTACACCGCGGCCGCGCCCGGCCTGGAGAAAATCACCAGGTTAGCAACTTCGGGCCTGGCGAAGGCCACGCCCCATCTGGCCAACGCCCTCACCTACGGCCAGAACCTGGTCAGGCTCCTGGGGCCACGCACCTCCTCCGCCATTTCACGGGGGTGGGCGCAGGTCAAAAGCTCCTTCAGCGGGCTCGGCCAGCCCGCCAAGGAGACCGCCTTCAATGCCGCCGCCTCCGGCGTCAGCGTCCTCGTCAATGCGGGCCGCGCTGCCATGGAGGTTCTGCGGAGCCTCGGCGCCGCCCTGTCCCCGATCGGTCGCGCGCTCTCCGAACTCAGCAGCGGCGGAGGAGGGGCATCCAGCGCGCTGGGCGGCCTGACACTCGCCGCGAACCTGGCGCTGTCGGCCCTGGGGGCGATGTCCGCAGTGCTGCGCCCGATCGGGCAAGTCGTCGCCGGGCTCGTGAACGCCTTCGCGGCCCTGCCGGGGCCAGTGCAGACGGCGGTCACCTCGCTGATGCTGATGTCCCGCCTCAACCCCATGCTTCTTGGCCTTGGCAGAAACGTTTCCGGGCCTGTCACCGGGGCGTTTCGTTCCTTCGGCGATCAGATGCGGGTACAGGCGTCACTGGCTGCCGCATCGGGCCAGTCCATCGGCCGGGTCGGACAGGCCCTCGCGGTCCTCCAGACCCGCATACCGATGGTCGGGCAGATGGCGGCGGCATTCCGCTCTGCCTCCACTCCGGCCACCGGCTTCGCACGCGCCGTGGGAGCAGGCGTCGGCGGCGCCGCCCGCGGGCTTATTGGTGTACTCGGCGGGCCCTGGGGCGCAGCCTTGGCAGCGGCCGGCGTGGGTTTGTCCCTGTTCGCCAGCCACCAGCAGAAGGCGGCCCAGGCTGCCGCCGAGCACCAGTCACGCATCAGCAGCCTCACCCAGGCCCTCCGTGAGTCTAACGGGGCAGTGACCGACGGCGTCCGCGCCGCCGCCGTGCAGAACCTCATGGAGACCAAGGTCTTCGACGGCAAGAAGAGGCTCGTCGACGTCATGGGCAAGGCCGGCGTGAGCGTCAGGGAACTGACCGACGCCTACCTCTCCGAGGGTGACGGCCTGGGCAACCTCCAAGGTCGCCTCAAGGCCACTGCCAAAGAGCACGAATTCATGCAGGTCAACGCGGCTGGCGCCTCCAAAGTTCTCACCAACCAAGGCGTCGCGGCGGCGAGAGCCGCCACGGCGCTGGGGTCGGTCAAGGGCGAGATGTCGCAGGCCGTGAAGGATGCCAAGAACGTCTCGGACGCCCTCGGCTCCAGCGGAAAAGGCGCGGCCAACGCCGTTGGCCCCTTTGGGCAGTTCAGTGACGCGATGCGGCGTCTGTCGGACACCACTGCCGACGCCGACTCCCGTGCCCGCGCGCTCCATGACGCACTCAACGTCCTGGCGGGCGGCAGCGTGAACCTGTCCGCAGCCGAGGCGCGCATGAACAAGTCGATCAGCGACGCGCGGGAGTCGTTCAAGGGCGGCTTGGACCAGGCAGAGGGGTACGGCAAGACCCTCCTGAACGTCGACGGCTCGCTGTCCACGGTCACGCGCAACGGCCAGCGCCTCTACGACATGCTCCAGGGGCTGTCCACAACCTCGGCGGAAGCGTCGCTGGCCGCGTACCAGTACGCGCAGACGCAGGGCAAAACAGTCCCCGAGTCGCTGCAAGCTGCCCAGGCTCAGATGGCGAAGGCCCGTGAGGCGGCCATCGCCACCGCCCAGGGCTACGGGCTTCAGGCTGATGAGGCCACGAAGCTCGCGGACGCAGCGGGTCTCGTGCCGAGCCAGGTGTCCATCCTGCTCCAGACGGCCGGCATGGAGCCGGTCATGGCCCAGCTCATGGCGGTCCAGCAGCAGCTGAAGGCGTACCCGGACCAGAAGACGATCACGCTCTCGGCGCTCGATAACGATGCGAGGGCCAAACTCGAATCCCTCGGCTTCAAGATCAAGGACCTCAAGGACCGCCAGGTTCAGGTCACTGTTCCGACCGACGCGGCCCGGTCGAACCTGGACGCCCTGATCTCCAAGATCTCGGCCACCCCCGGCTCCAAGCACGTCGCAGTATCCACCAACGCGGCAAGCGCCATCGCCAGCCTGGAAGAGCTGCGGGGGAAGATCTCGGCCACTCACGGCAAGACGGTGACGATCTCCGCTCCGACCCAAGAGGCCCGCGACCAAGTCGAGGCCCTCGGGTTCAAGATCACCGAGATTCATGGCAAGGAAGTCACTGTCTCCGTACCGACTGGGACGCCGACCAGTCAGGCCGGTGCAATTCAGAGCGCCATCGCCGGGATTCAGGACAAGACTGTCACGATCTCGATCTTCAAGACCGAATACCTGAACTCCGTCCGGGAGAACACCTACGGCCCCTACGCGGACGGTTACCGATTCGGTAAGGCTGAAGCTGACGGTGGAGTCCTGGAGTTCTATGCCGACGGCGGCGTCCGTGAGAATCACGTCGCGCAGATCGCCAAAGCCGGAACGTGGCGTGTGTGGGCGGAGGACGAGACCGGCGGGGAGGCTTATCTCCCTTTGTCCCCTAGTAAGCGGACACGGTCGAAAGCCATCCTGGGCGAGGTCGCCCGACGCTTCGGTGGTGAAGTCGTCTACCACGCGAACGGAGGTCTGTCCGACTGGAGTTACAACCCCACCTCCGGTGCTCAACTGTTCACGGTCTCCGACATCGCGTCGAAATCGACGAAGAAGGACGGCGACAACGAAAAGTTCGACCTCGGCCTCTTCGAGAAGAACCTCAACAAGTCCGCACGGACAGCCGAGCAATGGCGCAAGAACCTGGCGACGATCTCCCGACGGGCCGGCGGCGACGTGTCGGGCGCGCTGGAGCAGATGGGTGCGGACTCCGTCGGCTTCGTAAAGAAGATGGCGTCCGGCAGCGGCAAGTACGTCGATGAGATGGCCGAGAGCCTGCGGCGCCTCGCCGGTACGGCGAAGAGCGCCCTGGTCGACTACGGCGACAAGCTGGCAGGCGCGGCCAAGAGCAGCGAGGAGTTCCAGCGCAACCTGGCCCAGCTCGCCAACAGCGGCTTCGGTGAACTCGCCTCGCGCCTCGCCGCGCAGGGCGACGACAACGCCAAGGCCATCGCCTCTCAGGCAGCCCGGGACCGTGGCCAGGCCCAGCGTGCGAACGACTCGGCGAAGGCCGCGGGCCGCGTTCTCGACAGCGAGCAGCTGACGGACCTACTCAAGGTCCTCGGCGCGCTGAAACCGGGCCTCGGGATCCACGCGGTCGCCGATGCGACGGGCTTGGAGGAGGACCGGCTCATCGAGGTGGCAAACGCGGGCAAGGAGTACCTCAAGGGCTCCGGGACCAAGGCGGACCGGTTCATCAACGACCTGATCAAGGCCAACGCCGGAAAGGCCTACGCGGACGGTGGCCTGTGGGAACCCGGCATCTACAGCAGTCCCCCGGGCCGGGACGGGCTGATCAAGTTCGCCGAGCGGTCCACGGGCGGCGAGGCGTACCTGCCCCTCGGCCCGGCGAAGCGGGCGCGGTCCACTGCCGTGCTCGGTTCGGTAGCTGATCGCTTCGGTCTGGCCGTCGCGCCGAAGCGCCTGGTGGACGCGGCTGGCGGGCGTACGCAGGTCGTGGTGGTGCATCAGGCCCCCGCGATCGGCACGCAGACGATCAACGTCAGCCGGTCCTCGGCGACACCGGAGGGGATCGCTTCGGCGGTCGCCTACCAGGTGCGGCGGGCGAAGCGGGGCGGGGTGCTCCGATGACCGGAATCGACCTCAAGGACTGGCAGCTCGACCTCGGCGGCGTCCTCCTCGGCCACGGCACGTCGATCCCGATCGCCGAGATCGAAGGACTCGGGCGCCCCGACGGGCGCGGAGAGCTGACCGACCAGCCCGGCGCCGATGGCGTGTGGGCAGCCCCGGACTGGTACGGCGAGCGGAAGATCCGGATCGACTGCGGCATCAAGACGCCAGGCGACCCGGCGGCGGCCCGCGCCGTGCTGGCCAGACTCCAGGCTGTGGCCGACGACCCGGCGGTACGCACCGTCGGCGGCGCGGTCGCCCCGCTGCACATCAAGTGGCCCGGCTCTCCTGTGAAGGTGCTGTTCGGGCGGCTGCGGAAGGTCGATCCGGAGTGGTCGAAGGCGCCCTTCGGCTGGGTGCCGCTCGACATCGAGTTCGTGGCCACCGACCCCCGGTTCTACGCGGACAACGAGCAGCAGGTGCAGCTCCGGCTGGGCTGGCTCTCCTCCGGTGGCTTCACTGCCCCCGTGCAGGCACCGATCCGGGTCTCCAGCGGGGAGACCGGCGGACAGCGGCGGCCCGGCTGGGTCACCAACGGCGGCGACGTGCCTGCCTGGCCAGTGATCACCGTCCACGGGCCCTGCGCGAACCCCCGAATCACTCAGGTGACCACCGGGCGGCCCCTCCAGCTCAACGTGGCGCTCGAGGAAGGCCAGTGGGCCCGCATCGACACCCGCCCCGGACAGCGGCACGTCGAGCGCGAGAACGGAGGCGCCGTGCTCCTCACCGCGGACTCCGACCTCGGAGCCTTCGACCTTCCGCCAGGGCGCAGCGAGATCCGGTGGTCGGCCACCGATCCGACAGGGTCGAGCCGGCTGGCCGTGACATGGCGCGACGCCTACCGGGCCCTGTAACCCGCCCCGATTCCCCTTCTTCCCACCCTTTCATTTTCGCTTGGAGATTGCTCGTGACGTTGGCCCAGGCGCCGCTGCTCACCACCGGCGCGTCCCATTCCGCCCAGACTTTCCGCATGATGCTGCGTTCCCTCGCGCAGGGAGGTGAGGGCATCAGCGAGGGCCCTGACCTGAAGGTGGCCCCGCTTCCCACACCGGGCGCTGGGGTCGTAGTCGGCGAAGGCGCGGCCATCATCCGGGGCCGCGCGGCCCTGTGGCAGGGCTCCTACAGTGCCTACAACATTGGCCAGGAGATCGTGGCCATCTCACCGGCCGGGGCGACTCCGCGTTCCGACCTGGTCGTGCTCCGCGTCATCGATCCCGAGTACGAGGGCGGCCTGGACCCGGCGAAGGACAAGATCAACGTTTTCGAGGTCATCCCGAACGTGGGCTCCACGGCCACGGCCCCGCCGGCGGGCATCACCGGCATCGCCATCGCCCGCATCGACATCCCCGCGCGTACCGGGGCGATCACCGCCGGGATGATCACCGACGTTCGGACGGTCGCGAACCCCCGGCGGGTGCGCACCCTGAACACCGTCTACCCCGGGCCCCCGAACCAGCTCAAGCAGACCAACGACAAGTACGCGGACTGGCCGTCTGCCGCCCGGTGGATGGTGCCCGTGCCGGGATGGGCCACGAAGGCGATCGTCCTGGTGACCCTCGCCGGCCTGCGCATCGAAGGTGACCCCGCCTACGGGGCGTTCCAGACCGTGCTGGGCTCGCACGAGGGCCAGGACACCACCATCGATGACGACCAGAGCGATGTCCGCCGCACCACCACGGTCATCGCCGACACCATCACCATCCCGGCCGAGTACCGGGGCACCACGCAGCCCCTGTTCGTCCAGACGCAGCTCACCCCGAAGTTCAAGGGCCACCTCCAGGTCGACGAGGGGACCAGCATCGTGCTGGACCTGGAGTTCACCGAGGGCCCGGTGTGAGGTGACCTACCGGTACCTCACCCAGAACGCCCTGACCGGCCAGTGGCGCACACTCAGCCTGCCCCTGACCGGTGTGGAGTTCGGGCCGCAGCTCAGCGGCCCCGGGCACCTGCGCGGCGAGCTGTCCCCCCGGCTCGCCCACACCGCCATCGACCTCGTCGACCCGGGCACGACCTTGATCTACGTGGAGCGGGACGGGCTGCTGCGCTGGGGAGGGATCATCTGGCAGGCCGAGCCCGACGGCGACACCCTCAAGGTCGAAGCAGCCAGCTGGACTTCCTACTTGCACCGCCGGTACGACCTCGACGGGGAACTCGGCGGGCGCGGCCCGTACGTGCGGGCCGACCCCTGCCAGATCGCACGGGACATCGTGTCCTACGCCCAGTCCATCCCCGACGGTGACCTCGGCATCACGGTCGACGCCACCACGTCGAAGGCCCAGACCGGCACTCCTGCGGAGCCCTGGCACTCCCGCTGGTGGGAGACCCCGAACCTCGGCGACGCCTTCGACAACCTCTTCAAGGCCGCGGACTCGCCCGACTACACGTGCACCGTCCAGTGGGACGACCAGCACCGGCCCGTGCGCCGCATCGAACTCGGCTACCCCCGCCTCGGCGCCCGGCGCACCGACATCCACTTCTCCACCGGCATCAACATCACCCACAGCGTGCCGGTGACCTACGACGCGGATGAGTACGCGCAGGTCGTCATCGCCACCGGCATCGGCGAAGGCCGCGCCAAGCAGCGATCGACGGACGCGGTCCGCAACGGCCGGCTGCGCCAGGAGAAGGTCCTGGACCTGCCCCAGGTGCGCGGCACCGATGTGCTCGCCGAGCGGGCCCGTGCCGAGCGGGCCTGGCGGCAGGTCATGGGGACCGTCGACCAGATCACCGTCCGCGACCACCCGGCAGCCCCGATCGGCTCCTGGCAAATCGGCGACGACGTGCGGGTCACCGTCCGCGACCAGTGGACCGACTTCTCCGGCTGGTGCCGCATCACCGGCTGGACCGTCCACCCCGATACCCCGGGCGGGGAGAGCGCCACGCTCACCCTCACCCCGGCCGAGTCCTACCACTACGGGCTCACCGCATAACCCTCCCCCACCGAAAGAAGAACCACCCCGTGCCTGAAGACATAGGCAGCCGGATCGCCCGCCTGGAGAAGCAGGTCGACTCCGCCCTCCGCGCCCCCAAGCTCGCCAGCGCCTCCCTCGAAGACGCCACCCTCCAGGTCTACGACGACCAGGGCTCCCTGCGCGCCCTCGTCGGCCAGCAGCCGGACGGCACCAGCGGCGTCACCGTCGTCAACGGCCCCACCCCGCCCACCCCCGCCCAGCCGACCGTGGCCCCGGCCATGGGCTCCCTCGTCGTCACCTGGGACGGCAAGTTCGCGGGCGGCGCAGTCTCCCCCCTGGACTTCGCCCGCGTCGAGGTCCACGTCGGCCCCGACGAGGGGTTCGAGCCCGACGCGTCGACGCTGCGCGGGACCATCGAGACGGCGCAGGGCGGCCACGTCACCGTGCCGCTCGGCTACCAGCAGTGGTGGGTGCGGCTGCGTACCCGCTCCCTGTCCGGCGCCACCAGCCCCGCCACCGCCGCCGTCGCGGGCGAGCCCCGTCAGACCGGCACCGCCGACATCGCCGCCGGGGCCATCACCGCCGACAAGCTCAGCATCGGCAGCACCGGCAACCTGCTCATAGACCCTGGCTTCGAGACCGGGGGCATCGAATCCCGCATCACCGAGCTCGGCCTGCCGTGGGCGCACATCGAGGCGGGCGGCCACGACTCGCCGTGCTGCCTGACCATCGACACCCGCGCGGGCGAACCGCGATGGCTGCCCTACGACCCGTTCCCCGTAAACCCGGGCGATCTGTACTGGCTCGGTGTCCACTACCGCTGCTCGAAGACCTGGACCGGCGACAGCGTGGCCATGTCCCTGGTGTGGAAGGACGCGACGGGCAAGATCGTCGGCACCGGCTCCGTCGAGGCGCCCCAGCCGAAGGGCGATGGCGGCTGGCGGCGGATCACGGGCAAGGTACGCGCCCCCGAGGGCGCCGTTCGCGCCGAGGCCCGTCTGGGAGGCACAGGAACGGCCGGGCAGGTGTCATTCGACAACGCCGAGTGCCGGTCGGTCATGACCAGCGCCGTCACCGGCGAGCGGGCCGAGATCGCCCCGGACGGCGTGCGGCTGTACGACGGCCAGGGCGAGCAGGTCATCTCCCTCGTCACCGGCGCACCGAACTACCTCTCCCTCACCAGCCACGACGGCACGTCCGTGGCCTCCATCAGCGAGAACGGGGCGGCCGGCTTCCAGTCCCTCGCGGTCGCCGAAAAGCTCACCTGGCGGGGCGACGACCTCCAGACCATCCTCGACCGCCTTCCACGGGGCATTGTGGCCATCAACCGGCAGACGAGCACCCTCAGCACGGCCAGCAACGAGATCGGCTGGGTAGAGCTTGCTTTCGACGCCGACCCCGACCGCGAGTACCGCATCATCTTCGACGCGCACACCATGCCGTCCGTAACCGGCGGCGAACTGCGCCTTCGCCTGCGCGACGGCGGCCCCGGGGCCCCGGATCTGCGCTCCCCGCAGATCCAAAGCGCCATGCACCAGCTCGTGCGCACCGGGGCATGGCAGCGGGTCCGCCTGGAACTGACCACCTCCGGCGAGACTCTCGGGGCAGGCAAGCACCGGCTGCTAATCACCTTCGACAACAGGGAGGGACCGAGCGGCCAGTCCGTGAAGATGATCGGCGGAGAATCCTTCCCCGGGGTCCTGTACGTCGAGGACGTGGGCCCGAAGCTGCCCGAGACCGGCGGATACAACACCGGCGGCGCCTCTGGCGGCGGCTCCAAGCCGGACCCGAAGCCGGTCCCGCAGCAGTACACCAAGACGTACGCGGCCACGTGGTCCGGCTCGTACGACCGGCGCTCCGGCTACTCCGACTTCTACGGCGAGAAGCTTATGCAGGGCTACTACTCCGAGAACCACGGAACCCTGGCTGCCCTGGCCGGCTTCCCTACTGACGTGGCCAAGGACCTGTCCTGCGCGACCATCCAGAAGGTCGAGCTCTACCTGTACTTCGATCACTGGTACAGCTCCAGCGGCGGCACGGCCGTGATCAAGACTCACGGGCACGGATCGCGGCCATCGTCGTTCTCCAGCAACAGCGCCTCGAAGTCCATGAGCTGGGGCCGCAACGAAGGCAAGTGGGTCGACATCACCGGCCTCTTCGACCCGGCCAAGACACGGGGCATCGCTCTGGATCCGAACTCCACCTCTGACACTTACTACGGGCGCGCGCACGGTGTGGGGCAGGCCAACCCGCCTCAGTTGAAGATCACCTACACCCGGTAAAACCTGGTCCATCTGTCACCAATGACTGCGGCCCCGCCCATTGAACGTGCGGGGCCGCCCTTCGCCCATGGCAGCGGCTACTGACTGCCGTGAGGAGTCAAGCCGAGACCGACGAAGTGCGCTGACGACACCAGTAATGGAGGCCGCCCTACGGCACTTGTTGCGCCAGCGGTGGTCCCGGCCTGGCGACACGGGACGCACGGGAGCGGCCAATATCACGAGCAGCAGCAGGCAGGAGCACCCTGTGACGCACCGTCGAAGCCGACGGCAGCATGCTCGCCACCCTCTGAACTGCTCGGACAAGGTCGCAGTTAGGAACTGCCTCCTAGGGACTGTCCGGCGGGTCGCATGACCATCACGCCGGCGTCTCGTTCCGCTCGGTGTGGGACGGGGTGATCTTTCAGACGGCGAGTGGGGGCGGCTGGAGCCGTACCTTCCGAAGAACGTGGGACGGGGCGGGCGCTGGAAGGACCACCGCATGGTCATCAACGGGATCCTCTTCCGGCAGCGGACCAGGATCCCATAGCGTGACCTTCCCTCACGGTGCGGGAAGTGGAAGACCTGCCACGACAGACATCGCAGGTGGTCAGCGAACGGTACGTGGGCGAAGGTGCTGAGGGCCGTCCAGGCCGACGCTGACGCGGAGGGCCGGATCGACTGGAGCGTGGTGAGCGTGGACTCCACAGTCTGCCGTGTCCACCAGCAGGCCGCTGGGGCCCGGCACCGGCCAGCACGGATACCAGGACGGCGCCGTTCTCCTGCCTGGCATCGAGACGATGAGGCAATCGGCCGTTCACACGGCGGGCTCACAACGAAGATCCACCTGGCGAGCGACGGAGGCTGCCGACCGCTGGCTGTCCTGATCACACCGGGGCAGTGGGGCGATGCTCCTCAGCTGATCCCGGTCCTGGACCGCAACCGCGTTCCGCGACCGGCCGGTGGACACCCCCGGACGCGCCCGGACCACCTCTGCGGGGATAAGGCGTACAGCTCCCGCCGGAACCAGCGTTACCTGCGGCGGCGGCAGATCCGGCACACCATCCCCGAGCGCAGAGACCAGCAGGCCCACCGCCGACGCCGTGGCAGTGCGGGCGGCAGACCCACCAGCTTCAACCGGGACCGGTACGCACGCAGGAACGAAGTCGAACGCACCGTGAACGCCCTCAAGGGTTTCCGCGCCGTAGCGACGCGATTCGACAAGCGCGCCTACGTCTTCCAGGGAACGGTCACAGCCGCAGCGATCCGGCTCTGGCTCCGCTCATGAGTCGCCGGACATCCCGTAGTAACAGCGCAGCTGCGCGGTCCCGTCCCCTGATCGACGGGATCACGCAGCTGGCCGGTGTGGTCAGGGAAAGGCCCGGCGCCTGGCTGGCAATCTCGTCCTGGAGTTTCCCAAGCTGCTCCTCGCTCAGCGAGCTTGGCGCCGATTGCCGCACCCACCGTGATCAGCGGGAAGAGGGCGACGAAACTCGTGAAGGTGATGGCGGCGGCGAGCCGGGCCCAGTGGACCGTGGCCAGCCACACGTGCGTACGCCTTAGCCGCGCGATGTCAGGTCATGTCGGACACAAGGGAGCCGGCCGCCCGCAGGGGGTCGCGGGCGGCCCGGCCGGTTCCCTTACCCGTTGGTGAGGGCTGGTGGTTGTGTGGTCAGCCGGTGCAGCTGGGGACTGCGGGGGAGCTGCCGGTGCAGTTGTTGGGGGTGTTTCCGGAGATCGGGGAGCTGGTGACCGTCATCGTGCCGCCCACGCGGTAGACGCCGCCAGCATTGAGGGTGGCGTGGTTGGTGCTGACCGGGGTGCTGGTCAGTGTGGTCGCGGTGGATTCGATGGCGGCGATGCCGCCGCCCTGCGACCCGGTGTTCGTCCCGTTGACGAAGCTGCTGGTGGTCGTCAGCGTGCTTCGGAGGCCGTTGTAGATGCCGCCGCCCCTGCCAGTGGCGGTGTTGTCGGACACGATGCTGCCGGTGAACGTCGCCGTTGCTCCGGTGGCGGGGGCGCTGATGTCGGTGTTGGACAGGCCGCCGCCTTTGCCCAGGGCGGTGTTGCCGGTGAGGGCGCTGTTGGTGAGGGTGACCGTGCCGTCGTTGAGGATGCCGCCGCCGTCAGTTCCGGCGAGGCCGTTGCTGAGGGTGATGTTCCCCTTGAGGGTGAAGTTGCCGGTGGAGGCGACCTTGGCGATGCGGAAGGGGAGGGTGCCCACGGCCGTGGAGCGGGTGATGATGTTGTTGTTGCCGGACAGGGTGATGGCGGTGGTGATGATCGGCAGTCCGTCCGGCCCGTCGGTGTCGCTGCCGTGGGACGTGGTGAGGGTGTACGTACAGTCCTTTGTCAGGACCACGGTGCCCCCACCGGCGGAGTTGGCGGTGCTGATGGCGTTGATCAGCGCCGTCTCGTTGCATGCCACGGCCGCCTGTGCGGTGGTGGGGGCGAAGACGGTCATCCCCGAGGCCAGAGCGAAGGCCCCGGCAAGGACCGGTATGGTGCGGATGCGCCGGATGACGCCATCGTTGGGGGTGCGGCGGGCTGTCCTGATCCCCAGCCTCGGTGTGATCCTGCCGTGCCGGATCGTGTGCAGAACTCTCATGCCGTATCTCCAGTCGCTGAGTGCCTATCAGTCCGAGCGGCATGAGTATGCGTCGGGAGGCATGTCAATTGCGCCCCTCGGGCAGGGGCGTACAGACGGAGCCCCGAGCGCGCTGACGCGAGCGACAGCGGTCTCTCCTCGGAATATGGGGCGGTGGAGCCCTGTGAGCCGTGACTTCCGAACCGTTGACCACCCTGCGATGACTCTTCCAACGCCCGCCTCGCCCCACGTTCTTCGGCAAGTGCCGCTCCAGCCGAGCCCACTCCTAATCCGACAGGTCGCCACGCCCCGCACCGACTGGAAAGATGCGAATGCTGGCCTGGTCACGTGCGACCCCCCGGACACGCCCTAGGGCAGTCGGGTTGCCCAGTGCGGCGGGTCGGGATGTAGCTGGCTGAGGGGGTCGGCGTCGCCCACCTCGTAGAGGCCGATCTTCCGAAGGTGGCCTACGGCCTTGAGATCGATGCCGGACGTGTCGGTGGCCCAGCCGTGCTGATGCAGGTCCTGACCACCGCGCAGGGCGGCTAGGACTTGGTGCTTCGAGTCCTTAAAGGCACCCACGCCTGCCCTCCAGTGCTGCCTGTGGCTCGTGGGCATCATGCCGTGCGGCTCGGCAACGGGGCGAGCAGTTGCGGGGGCCTGGCCTGAGGAGTCGATACGTCTGGTCTGTCAGCGAAAAGGTTTCGTGGAGCGATGACACCCCTTCGGGTGATAGGACCTCAAGCTTGGCTTTTCGTCACAGAGTCGGAGTAATCATGAGAACGCACGTGACACCCACGGATGGGGGCATCATTGTGAAGTCGCAGCGGCGGAGAGCCCTAGCGGCGATCGCGGCGGCCCTGCTGGCCAGCGGACTCAGCATCACGCCGGCGCAGGCCGCTTCTCAGATCTACGACAAACCGGGTTACTACGAGCTCAAGTTGCCCGCCGACGTGACCGGGTTCACCTTCTTCCTGGTCGGTGCCGGAGGCGGCGGGGGTGGCGGGGGCTGGTACTCCGCGCAGTACGCCACCGGTGGAGGCGGCGGCGGGGGCGGAGGAGGCGCCATCGTGAAGTGCACTGTCACGGGCATGCCGCCTGGGTCGACGATCGGTGTGCGGGTCGGAGGCGGTAGCGGAGGCGGCCCCAAGGGCGTCCAGGGCCGCCAAGAGCGGGGAACAGGCGGTTCGGCGGGCTATGGGGGGACCCAGGGCAGCCCGGGCAACCAGAATGACGGCGGAGGCGCTGGCGGCGGAGGCGGAGGTGGAGATTCGGCGGTCTTCACCTCGGACGCCAGCCTGCTCGGATTCGCGGGCGGCGGTGGAGGCGGCGGCGGGGGCGGCGGGTTTCAGAGCGGTGTCGGCGCACGGCCCGGTGGAAGCGGGGGCAAAGGCGCCAAATCCGCCTACGGTGGTAGCGGTGGCGCGGCAGGTCACGGCGACAGGTCCGGCACGATCGGCGGCCACGGTGGAGGGGGCGGCAAGCAGGGATGCGACGCTCCGAACCAAAAAGGGCTTCGCTCACAGGGGAGGGGCGCGGACGGCCGGAACGGCGGCGGCGCCCGCAACCATGCTGCTGGCGACGCCGGTGCGCGTGGCTACAGCTCCGGCCTGCCAGGGCCCGTGAGGAAGGACGCGGGCAACGGCGGCGCGGGCGGCCCCGGAGGCAACGAGCGGAACGACGGCAAGAGCGGCGCCGACGGATACGTGGTCGTGCAGTGGGGCGCTGACTAGGAGAGGGCATCCGTGTCACGCATCTCCCAACCGTCGTGACGCGCTACGTACTACCGGTCACGGAAAGGGAGCCGATCGTCAGGCAGGGTGCCTTGCTCTTGGGCTACGTGCAACCGGGGCACGTGTGCACCAGCGCCCCCCTTCCGTGATCCAGGTCAACGACCGTCGTGGGCTCCGGCAGCAGGGCGGCAAAGTCCAGATTCAAAAGCAAGTGACTAGACGGGCCCGTGTGCTGCGCCTTCCGTGCGAATCACATTCAGCAGGTCCTTCACGGCGCTCTGGAGCCGACGACCATCATTGCTGTCCCTCACCTGCGAGAAGGCCAGAGCGAGGGCGACGCTGACGAGGAGGAGGTCCAGCGGCCGGCCACCGTGCCGTTTGGGCAGCTTCGGCTGGAGGGCCTGTGTGAGGGAGGCGCCGAGGTCGGTTCCGTCCAGGTCGACGGCGGCGGCGATCACCACGTCTTCCTGGTAGGGCCCCTTGTACCAGGGCTGTGCCCGGTTCTTCCGTTCCTGGTCGTGGTGCTCGGTGACGCGGCGCAGGAGCCGACGAGCTTCATAGGAGGGGTCCGCGGTGGTGAGGATGAGGCGCTTGAGGAGGTTGCGCCCCCAGTCATTGCCAGGGAATTCGGTGCGCTCGAGGTGGGTAGTCATGGTGCCGCCACACGGGCAGTGGACGGTGATCGGGTCGTCCCAGGCTCCTCGGACGATCAGGCTCTCGGTGTTGCCGCACATCGGGCACGGCAGTAGCTCAAGGCCAGTCTCGTCGACGTAGGAGTCGACGTTGCCCCAGAGGTCGTCAGCAACCTCTTGGTTGCGGGCGGCAGCCTCGGCGTCCCAGCGTTCGATGACGATCCGATCAACAGCGATCTGCCACTGGTCGTCGGTCGGGTAGCCCTCGGGCGGGCCTTCGATCGGTTCTGGCTCGCGGTACCCGCGTTTGATCATCGGTAGCTCCACACGTCGTCGGCCTTCGCCTTGGCCAGGTCGAGCTCGGCCCAGATGCCGTTGTGGTCGGAGCCGCCGGAGACGACGCCGTAGTCGATGATGCACGGCACGAGGGCGTAGCTCACGAGGATCCAGTCGATCCGGTCATCGTTGCCGGTGCGCTGGAGCAGCGCCTTGCTGCCGGTCTGCTCGTACAGGTGCCAGGCGACGTCCACGAAGCCCTTGGCGGCGATACGTCGGGCTACGGAGCGGTCGGGCTCGGGCGGGCCTGGGTTCGCAGGGGCGTCGGGGACCTTGAGTCGTGATCCTCGGTTGTACGGCAGCATCCGGTCGTAGGCCGGCTCGGGCCCGTCGATCGGCGGGTAGTTGAAGTCGCCGCCGAGGATGGCGTATCCGCCGCCGGGGCGCAGGACGCGGCTGCCGATGAAGGAGACCTCGCTCGCGGCCCGGACGGGGTCGTAGGGGTTGAGATGCACGCTGCCCGCGGTGAGGGGCGCTGGTAGGCAGGGCAGGGTCCATCCGACGGTCTCGAAGCCGTGGTGGGTCTCGTGGGCGGAGAAGTCGTGGTTGAGGTAGGTGCGCCGGCCCAGGGTCTCGCGCCGGTACAAGGTGACGGGTCCGAGGCCGGTAGGGCTGGGGGTGAGGCTGCCGTCCATGTCGAGATCCCGTTCGGCGCGGGTGAGGCGCGCGTGCCCGTCCGCTGCCCAGCCCTCGGCTTCCTGCCCGAGAAGGATGTCCGGGCGGATGCTGTTGATGTTCGCGGCGAGGTGCGGCCACCTGTCCTCAATGGTGCCGTCGCTGTGCTTCCAGCCGCCTCGGCCTAGGTTCTGCGACATCACCACGATGCGCACCAGAGTCCCCCTCGCGGTCGTCTTCGCGTTAGCCGCCACGGTAGTGGGTCAGCGTCGCCTAGCGGCGGGGATCTGAGGTGGTGCATGGACCATGGCTGGATGCGTGCGGTGTCAGCGGTCGGTGAGGCTGTAGGAGGCCCGAGAACCCAGCTGCCCCCGTGTCATTGGGACACGGGGGCAGTGGCGAGCGCAGCCAGCACTTGGGTTGATGGCACCACCGTACTGTCGCCCACTGACACTCGGGGCTGAGACAGACTCCGGGCGTGACTCAGCGCGTGCGGCCCGCCGTGATCCGAAGCAGGTGAGGGAGGCGGCGAGCAGTGCGCGGGGTATGGCCCTCGGCCGACCGCGCGACGCCGTCGTCCACAGCGAGGACGAGATATCCACAACTCGCCTGCTAGCCCTTGAGTTTGCCGTAGCATCGCGTTGCTGTGCATAGCGATCCCTCATCAGGTGCCCCCCGGGCACCATGCCTGGGGCTCGGGCCTGACCGCCCGGGGTCGAGAGAGGGGCGATGGCTGTGTTTCAGCGCGTGCGGGAGTGGCTGGGCAAGATCTCGGATGGGGCCAAAGTGGTCTTGGACGGGATCGAGCGCCGTCACCAGGCCCTGGTAGTGATCGCGGCGTTCGTGATGCCGATCTTAGGCAACTGGATGGCGCGATAGCACCGACCCCCGGATCGTAGCCGGGGGTCGGTGGATCTGGGGCCGCCCGATGACGGCTTCGCTCCGATGGCCTGCGGGCTGTCGGGGCGAGGCTCACGCTCTGCCTGAGCGGGGCTCTGCTCCTGCTGTGGCCGCTCGTCGTTGGCGGCGCTGGTGTCACATCCCAACTTGGCGGCCGTGACGCTTTTAACTTGACCCACACAGCGTTGCACACCCCTCCAGGGGTATGCACCCAGTTCGGCGGGCAACCCCGAGGCAAATTAGTTCATGTCGGGTTCGGGAGGGTCCACGCCCTACCAGGGGATACGCCTCCCATGCTGGCGACAGCCCCGAGGTAAAGCAGTACACGTCGGTTTCGGGAGGGTGGCGGTTGCGCGTGGAGTCCTGACGGCCAGCTGAGGCGCGTGGGGTGCAGGCAGCGCCGTGCCCGTCTTGCGTACGGGGCCCTTGCCTATGCCTCGGGATGCCGGTGCGCGTTCCGGGCCGGAAACGGGCACATAAGGAAACGTTCCTTTCGCTTCGAAGCACCTGTTCATCTGTATCTCGTTGTGTGCCGATGTCCGCAGGATCGGGGAGAGCCGGTCGAGAGGGCCGCTTGCTCTTCCTCGGCGCCGTTCTTGGCTCCCGTACGATCTTCTTGAGGCGCGGGGTGCCGGGAGGATTGCGGTGTCTGTGCCGCCGAGCGCCGCTGAGCCCACGTTGTGGGAGCTGCACCGCGTGGTGTCTCAGCTGCGCGAGGATCTGCGCGGCGACATCGCACGGCTTGCGGCCCGTTTGGATCAGGTGGTTACGGAGGACGTGTACCGGGCTGATCAGCGGGCGGTGGAGCAGCGCATCAGCCAGGTTGAGGCGGGGTTGTCGCATCTGCGTGGGGATCATGAGCAGATGGTTGAGCGTGCCGGGCAGCAGCGGAGCGAGGATCAGACGCAGGCGGCGGCGACGCGCCGACTGGTATTGAGTTCGTTCGTGGCGCCGTTGCTGGTGATGGTGGTGCAGCTGTGGCTGGCGTCGAAGGGCGCCGCTTCCTGACGCCCGCGGTCGAGGGGATGCGCCGTGGGGGCGAAGAAGCACATGAGTTTGGGTGCGGGGAGTTTGAGAGCGCCTGGTGGCGACACCACTGAATCCCGACCGTCTGGTCGCGGCCCTTCGCGAGGAGGGCGTCCACGTTGTGGAGCGTCCGGGCTGGCGGACGCACAACCGCAACAGCAAGGGCCCGTGGGGCCCGGTGAACGGGATCATCGTGCATCACACGGTGACGACGGGCACGAACGCGTCGATCAGCATCTGCGAGAACGGGTACTCGGAGCTTCCGGGGCCGCTGTGCCACGGGGTGATCGATAAGGACGGCACGGTCTACCTGGTCGGCAACGGTCGCGCGAACCACGCTGGGCGTGGTGACGGTGACGTGCTGCGGGCGGTGATCGCCGAGGAGTCCCTGCCGGACCCGGAGGCCAACGACACCGACGGCAATGTCCATTTCTACGGTTTCGAGTGCGTCAACCTGGGCGACGGTGAGGACCCGTGGCCCAAGGCGCAGCTCGATGCGATCGAGCGGGCGTCGGCGGCGATCTGCCGGGCCCATGAGTGGGGTGCGGGCAGCGTGATCGGCCACAAGGAGTGGACGAACACCAAGATCGACCCCGAGGGCTTCGAGATGGGCGACATGCGTCGCCGGATCACAGCCCGCCTGAAGGGCAAGCCGTCCGGCCCGGTGTCCGATGGCGGTTCCGCCGGTGGTTCCTCCGGCGGCTCGTCGTCGTACACGCCGCCGCCGTTCCCCGCGGGCCTCGCCCCGGGCCGGAGCAACCCGTCGGCGAAGCCGCTTCAGGAAGCCCTGAAGCGGGCCGGCTGGCTCGACCCGTCGATTCCCGCCTCGGACACCTATGGCCCGGCCACGCAGAAGGCCGTGGCTGCCTTCAACCGCAAGCACGGTCTTTACACGACCGGCCAGTCCTACGACCCGGCGATCGGCCGCCGTGGCTGGGACCTGCTCCACAAGCTCGCCTACGGAAGCTGAGGAAGAACCATGGGAACGCTCATTCACGCGAACAGCACCCGCCTGTACGCCATCGCGGCGGCGGCCATCGCGCTCGTCGCCCACTACGTCGACGACCTGCCGCAGGCCCTGATCCTGGGGCTGGCTGCGGCCGTTCTGGGGACCGGTGAGGTCGTCCAGCGCGTTGAGGACGGCAAGACGAAGGCTGCGGCGGTACCGTCTGCGGCACCGCCGCTTACAGCGGTCGAGTAACCCGACAGGCCCCCTCATCACACGCCCGGTGAGGGGGCCTTCGTCATGAGGGAGGGGTTCCCTCCTAGCGTTCTGTGAGTGATCGCCAGACCTCTTCTACTGGCACATTGGCGTTGTACAGCGGCGTGGCGAAGAGGGGCCGGCGGCGGCTCGGCCGCTGTTCCAACTCGTGAAGCCTGTGTGCTGCGTCGGCCGGCAGGTAAATGGGCCGCCGTGCAGCGGTCTCCGGATGGGGAAACGTGCTCGTCCCCCTTGACTCCCACTGCTGGACGTCGCCCCAGGTGATTTCCTCCAGCGGCTTGTCGGCCAGGGCGCCGGGGGCCGTCCTGATCAGTGCGGCCAGTAGCGCGACCATGCCTCCGGCGCTCTCTGCGCCCGAGCCCTTCCGTCCCTGCGTGTCCATGGCCCCCCCTTTGGGATGTAGTGCTTGCCTCCGACGCTATTGGGGCCGGACAGCAAATGGCGTGCTGACTCCTCATCCCCAAACAGCGCGCATCAGCGTGAAGTACCGCGTCTGAGCGAGCGGTACGACGACGCGGGCAACGTGGAGGCTTGGCCGCTAGGTCAAGGCATCGGGTGCTCTTCGGCACTTTGGGTGAACGGGGTCCCGAATCGGATCGTTGGGCACGGACGGGCTCGACCATGGCGTTCATGTCACATATTCAGAAGATCTGCCGGTCGGCACGCGGTGGTGTCCTGACCGCAGTGGCCCTGTCCCTCCTCGCCTCCACTACCACTATGACGGCCACGGCCGCCGTGGCCGCTCCTGCACATCGATCGGTACTCGACCACGGTTTCAAGGTCTTCACCGAGAACGACGAGTGGCAGGCCCCGGACGGTGTGGACTCGTTCACCGTGTTTATGTGGGGTGGGGGCGGAGGCGGCGGAGGCGCCGCCGGCGGCGGAGGCGGCGGAGGCAGCGAAGGCGGCAAGCCCGGCAGCGGAGTCGGGGGCGGCTCCTCCAGCGGTGCGGGCGGTGCGGGCGGCGCCAGCGGCGGGGGCGGCGGAGGCGGCGGGGCCGGGTCGTTCTCCTCGTGCACCATCAAGTCCGACGACTCCAGCTTCCAGCTCAAGGTAGCGCCGGCAGGCACCGGTGGCTCGGGGGGCAGTGGCGGTGGAGGCGGGAAGGGCGGCTACTGGCTCGGCGGAAACGGCTGGGACGGGTCGGGAGGCGGCGCCGGGGCGCAGGGCGAGCTCGGCGGCGGCACCGCGATCACGAACGAGCGGGGTGTACTCCTCGGAGTCGCGGACGGCGGGTCGGGAGGCGGCGGCGCCTCCGGCACGGGCGGCGGTGGCGGCGGCACCGAGAACGGGGCCAAGGGCGGCCAGACCGGCCAGGCCGGCTCCGGAGGCCAGGGCAGCGACGCGGGATTCCCCTGGTGCGAGGGCGGCACCCTCAGCAACGGCGGTTCAGGCGCCGCGGGCAGGGGCGGACAGAACGGCCGCGATGCCAGGGGCGGCAGCATCATCCCCGGTGGCGGTGGAGGTGCGGGCTACCTCGGTGGCTACGGATTGCCCGGTGACGGAGGAACCCGGCAGGGCCCCGGCAAGCTCAACCTCCCCGGCGGGCTCACTTACACCGTCCCGGTCGGTACCGGGGACGGTGGAAAGGGCGGCATGGGCGGCAAGGGCGGAGACGGCGGGAGCGGCGGAAGCACCGAAGGTTACACCGGGTTCGGCGGAGCCGACGGCGGTACCGGTGCCAACGGCGGTGCCGGCCTGATGGTGATCGCCTGGTAGCACCCGGGCCGGGCTGCCACCGATCCGAGGTGGCAGCCCGGCTGTGTGGCGGGGGAAGGAGTTCCGGCATTCGCCGCAGCCGACCTTGTCACCGCCTTGTCGGCCCAGGCCGACGATGCACTGCGCGGAGCCGGAGAGCGCCAACCGGACAGCCTGCCACGAGCCCACGGCTGACGACGTCCGGCTGACAGCGGTCACCGACCGTTACATCCGTAACTGGCCGTCCGTGGGGAATTCCTGGTGGCCGCTGTCAGGCGACGACCTGACCGAGTGAGGTCGGGTCCCGTCCGGCGTAGGGCGGCGCCGACTCGCCCTCGAAGGGGGAGCCCGAGAGGAGCCGGCGCTGTCGAGCTGGGCTTCAGCTGATGATGTTGTCCGGAGTGTCGAGCCAGACGTGCTGTCCTTCGGAGGTGACGGTCAGACCGGCCCGGTCGCGTTCTGGCCGGCCGCGGTCCTCCCAGAGCCGGAATGCCGCTTCGACCTCGTCCCACAGTCCCCGGGGCCCGTACTGCTCGACGGCGAAGATGTCGTGCCCGGGCACGTAGTCCACCGACGCCCAGGAGTTCTGGTCATCAGCGAGGATCCACAGGGTGGCTTCGTCGCTGCCGTCGTCCGCTTCTGCCATCAGGGACCAGGCGTCGGGGAGGGAGAGGCCGATGAAGAACCGCGCCTCGTACTCGGTTTCCAGGTCCCGGGGCGAGAGGGCGGTCTTGCTGCGGGTGACCTCGTCGCGGTGGTGGAGGAAGTCGCGCAGGTACCCGCGAGGAGGGCGGTTGGTGCGCGTGCGCATGAAGGCCGGGTAGCCCGCAAACCGACCCTCGGCGATGCCGTCCCGGGTGTCGAGGACAGCGAACGAGTAGGAGTGGTAGCTCCCGCCCCACGGGGCGACAATGCGGCCGGCCGGGGCCTGCTCGACCCAGGCGTACGGGATCTCGGGGACGGTGAACGTCGCGAGCCACCGGTCGTACGGGGCGCTGTCCGGGTGCCCCTTCTCGGCGTCGCCGCAGATGACCTGCGGGCTGTACCCGGCTGCCCGCAGGTTCTTGATCGCCTGCTCCACGAGCACGGGGTCGGTGTCCATGCCGAAGACGTTCTTGGAGCCGAGCCGGTGCGAGAGCCAGGCCAGGTTGTACCCCGTACCGGCGCCGGCGTCCATGACCCGGTGGCCCTCCTGCACGTCCGCCAGCGCAAGCATCTCCAGCATGACCGACGGCATGGAAGAAGAGGACGTCGGCAACCGGTACGCGCCCGCCCCCAGGTCCTTTCCGTCGTTGATCTGGGTGACGATCGGCAGGTCGCCGTAGACCACGATCAGCCACCGCTGAGGGCGTTCGCTCCGCGAGAGCGGCCGGTCGTCGACCTCGATGGTGTCCGGCACGAAGAGCTCGCGCCGGACCGAGGCCACGGCGTCCTTCCACTCCGGGAGAACCACGCCCTTGTTGGCGAGGATCTCCAAGAGCCGTTCCGGTGAGCTCACATGCGCCTCACTTCTTCTTCGGAGGGTCGGTCACCGGCTTGTTCCACTGACCGTCCTTCTCCTTGTTGGACTGGTTCTTGTCCCCGTCCTCGCCGTCCTTGCCGTCCCCGTGCTTTCCCATCGCCGGTGCTCCCTTCGGTCGGATTGGTGCGGCCACACGATAGAACCAGGGAGCACTCCGGGTAAGACGGCACCGGATTGGTCAGACTCCCCGCAGGTAGTGGCAGTTGTAGCTCGGTCAGTGGGCCCTAGCGGTTCGCCGGGCGGCGATCCCGGCACACCGTGCAGCGTAGGCGGCGAGGTGTTCGGCAGCGAAGGTGCTGGCGTTCCAGGCTTCGGCAAGTACGTCGTCCGCGGGCCACACGTACGCCCATCCGTAGCGGCCATCCTCGAGAGGGAGCCGCTGGAGGTCATAGCGGTCGTCCTCGAAGTCATCGAGTGCCCCCCATTCTTCCGGGGTGAGGTCTTCCAGCAGCAGACCGGATGCGGCTGAGCTGGAACGAACCAGACCGGGGTAGACACGGTTCGCAAGTGCGGCGGCGCGCCACCCTTGGGCGCTCGTGGGTGTGCTGGCGGGTATTCGGCCAAGAAGGGCCTGGAGGACGTCCGCGAATTGCAGGGTGCCGTAGGCGAACAGCATGTCCGGTCCGGCGGCAAGACGGTCGGCAGGCGCGGGGAGATCCGCGGGCGCGATGGCCGTCATGATGGTGCGGTTGGGCATAGGGCGCCCTGCACCTCGCTGTTTCTTGTCGCCTTCCTCGCCGTCTTTGCCGTCACCGTGCTTGGGCATGATGTACCTCCGGCCTGATCGACGACCCGCCCTTTCTAGGCGGGGTTGCACGGCTGAAGGGGCCTGTCCGGCACCGCGGAGAGGAGCCCCGGCCTGACGTGCGGTGGACCGCGCGGCAGACCGGGCCAGTCGGCACCGGGACAGTGCCCGTCAACGAGTCGATGCCTCTTCGCGGCCCGGTCCGCTGGCGCGGGCTGCCCCTGCGCGGGCAGGATCACGGCATGCGAATTCTCGTTCTGGGCGGAACTTGGTTCTTGGGGCGCACGGTTGCTCAGGAGGCGCTGCACCGTGGATGGGAGGTATCGACGTTCAACCGCGGCCAGTCGGGCGTGGACCTGACTGGTGTCCACGCTGTGCGCGGGGACCGGACGGCAGAAGCTGATCTTGCCCGTCTGGCCGAGGAAGGCCCGTGGGACGCGGTGGTCGACACCTCCTCGTCGGCGTTGGCGCCCCGCGATGTTCATGCTGGCGCTCGCGCCCTTGAACGGGTGGCGGGACAGTACGTCTACGTCTCGACGGTCAACGCCTACCGGGGCTGGCCCGACGAGCCGCTGACCGAGGACTCCGAGCTGCTCGACGGGCCACCGGAGGCGGATTCCGATTACGGCCGGTTGCCGGAAGGGTGGGACGGCCCCGACTGGTACTACGGACGACAGAAGGCCGGGGCCGAACGCGCTGCCGCCGAGGCATTCGGGCCTGAGCGGGTGGCAGTCCTGCGCCCTGGGGTGATCTTGGGCCCCGGTGAGTACGTCGGGCGCCTGCCGTGGTGGCTGCGCCGGGCCGAGCGGGGCGGCCAGATCCTCGCCCCCGGGCGTCCGACCCAGAGCATTCAGCCTGTCGACGTCCGGGACGTCGCAGTCTTTGCTCTGGACCAGGCGGTAGCCAGTGGGGGCGGGGCGTATAACGTCGTGGCTCCGATCGGTCGCGAGACCATGGGCGACTTCCTGGAGGCGTGCCTGTCCGTGACCGGCAGCTCCGGCCAGCTGGCCTGGGCCCCTGACGAACTGCTGCTCCGGCATGGCGTCGAGCAATGGACAGAGCTGCCGCTGTGGCGCACCCACGCCGGGGTCTGGAACATCGACTCTTCGCGAGCCCAGACGGCCGGTCTGGTCTGTCGGCCGCTGGCTGAGACGGTCGAGGCCACGTGGGCCTGGTTGCACCGGGGCGGCTTGCCCGTCCAGCACCCCCGGTGGGACGAGCACGGGATCTCTCCTGAGAAGGAGACAGCGATCTTGAAGGTGCTCGCCCACGAGTCGTCCTCAGCCCTCGATCGCCAGGCGCCCTGACCCGCCGAGAGGACGGGAGGTCGCTACCGAGGTGAAGTCCTCGATCCGCTCGCCCAGGGCCCGGGCCTGGGCGGTGTCGCGTAAGTCAGGGTGGGTGAGCTGGGCGCGGGCCGCGCTGATGCGCTCGAGCATGCCCGCGCCCCGCCATTCGATCGGCACCTGGAACACGGGCTCCAGTGCCTCGCTGGCGCCGTCGAGTTCCCGACGCAGCAGGCGGGCGCGCGCCATGTCGGTGGCCGCCTGCGCGGAGATGAGCAGGGGCCGGTTGTCGTCGGGGCGGGTGTGGAGAAGGTCGAGGGCTTGGGTGGCGGCGTGCTCCGCGCCGGTGGGGTCGTGTAGCAGGAGGTAGGTGGTGGCGTTGCTCATGGCGACGCGTTCGGCGGGGAAGCCGAATTCGCCGCCGATGTCGTCGTGGAGGTCGTCCCGGGCCCCGGTGCTCTGCTCCGTCGCATCCCGTATGGCGCGCACGGCCTGGTCATGGTCGCCGAGGTGGGCGTAGGCGCGGGCTTCGATCACGGCCAGGCGCACGTTTGCTGTGTCGCCGAGTCCGCCGTGCCGCTGTGCGGCGTGCACCAGCTGTACCGCTTCTGCGGGGCGTCCGTCCCAGAAGGCGAGGAACGCCAGGGCGCCGTGGGCGTATGCCTGGAGCGGGCCGTGTTCGATGATCTGTCCGTAGAGGACGGATGTGCGGGCGAGTTGGACGGCCGGCGCGATGGCTCCGAGGTCGAAGGAGACCGCAGAGAGCAGTGCGGCGGCCTGGCCGGCTCCCAGATATAGCCGTTCCCTCTGGCGCGGCACCTGGGTTCGCTCCAGCATCTTCTGGGCGATGAGCAATAGCTCAGTCCCTCGGCGCTGCACCTCCACGGGGGAAGTGTTGAAGTATCCGCGGGCAAGGGCGGTGATGTCGTCGCGGAGTTGGTCGAGTGTTATATCCGGCACCGTAAGGGATGCGGCGTCTCCCGCGTGCGCGGCAGCGTCCCGAGCGGTCATGGCGAGTTCGCTTTCGTTGAGCGCAAGTACAGCAACGGCAGACGGAGGAGCAGCGGCAGCGGGCTGGAATAAGTCACGGACCGGGTGCCCGTACATGTGCTCCAGAATCCACGGCGCGGGCGGTCTGGGAACGTGACGCATTCTGCCGCTGGTCCAGCGGCGGAACGTGATCTCCGCGATGGTCGCCACGGCAATGGCGGGGTCTCTGCGCAGTACCGCCACCTCGCGGGCGGCGCGTCGGTAGTCCTGGACGAACACCGGGAATGTCTGCGTGCGCTGCTCGACCAGGTCTCCCAGCAACGTTCGGCCCGGCCATGCCATCTCCATTCCTCGCTCGGCCCGCCTTCAAGGCGCCGACCGCGTCTCCGTCACCTGCCACTTTCCCCGAAACTGGCTGCTGTACAACGCATTTGGCGGAAGTAGTGCCCGAGTGACACCCCCGTGATTCCGGGGCCTCGATAGAGGTCCCAAGTGATACCCGCTACGAGATGGCTACGTAGGCGCCCCCGGGAGACCCTGACCACTCGCCGTACCGCCTTCGGATCAAGGTCCGGAGTGCGCAGGCGCTTCTGTCTCCCCGCTAGGCATCCAGCACACCAGTAGAGCGAGGCTCAGCATGGGCAGATCAGGCGGCCATCTCCTGACGAAGCCGCTCCAGGTGACCAGGCGCCGCGGCACCGGTTTCCGCCGGTTCCCCGGCGGCCTCGGCAACGGCTGGGGCCGGGGATCGTCCTGCTTCGGGGTGGCCGCGCGTAAAGAGCTGCGCCTGGGAAACGGTGGCCGTGGGCGGGGGTCAGGTTCGGTCGTACGCCGCGAGTCGGCTCGGGTGCGGGTGCCAGGTGGCGATGGACTTCTTGTAGCCGTCGGGCATGGGCAGCCCTTGCACCTGCTTCGGGGTGAACAGCCCGACCTTCTCGTGCTCGTGGCTGAGGACGGGCGTGCGCTCCGGGGTGTGGACGGTGCAGCCGTAGGTGATGATCACGATGCGGCGGCCGGGGATCGGTTCGTAGATCCATACGTCGAGCAGGGGCCCGGCGGTGACCTGCCATCCGGTCTCTTCCGCGATCTCCCGCTCGACGGTGGCCTCCGGGCCGGGGTCACCGGATTCGAGCCGGCCGCCCGGAAGCTCCCACTCATTACGTTCGTTATGGAGCAGCAAGACGCGGCCCTGGGAGTCCAGGGCGACGCCCTTGGCGGAGACGGGCCAGGTCGGCGGGGAATAGGTCACGGAGTGTCCTTCCGCAGAGTGCTCGCAGCGGTTCGCGGGAGCCGACGGTCAAATGGCCCGCAGGGCGGTATGGCGGAGTGGGCCACCACCGAGGGTCCGAGTGGGTTACGCCGTTCAGCTCTCGACTGGGGGCGACCAGTAGTTCTCCAGCATTTGTGTGGGCCACGCTGGTTGGCTGATCTTGCCGCGCGGTCCGAATTCGTCGAACCACGGGGCGATGTCGATGACCGGGGTGCCGTCGATGGCATCCAGGTCGGTCACGTGCAGGTCGAGGCCGTCGACTTTGAGGAGTCGCGGGAAGGAGATGCCGAGGCGGTTGGGCCTCTTCATGTTCCGGTGGACGAACGTCCCGGTGGCCGGCCAGTCGGGGTTGTTCCTGGGGCTCCGCGCCCCGAGGTGCACCTCGGACGGGTCGATCAGGTGGAAGCGGTACACGACGACGAGGTGGGAGAACTCCTCCAGGCCCTGAACGCTGTCGGCGGGGAACCGGTTGGGGTCGATCCGGATGATCGACTGGGTGCCGCCCCAGTAGTCGTCGGTGGGCTCGACTCGTCCGCCCACGACGGTTGCGACAGGCTCGACAGTGATCGATTCGGTCATCACGTTCCCCTCTTCCGCTGGACGCTGTGGGGAGCGCGGGCCCGGTCTTGGGAGTCCGCGCTCCTCATGGCCGCGTCAGACTACTGCGTCCAAGATCCGTCGGACCCGGGTATCCAGCTCGTTGACGGCGGCGATGCCCCGGTGGCGGAAGGGCGAGAGGACGCTGCGCATGGTGACCACGGTGTCGCGGGCGCGGCCGGACTGGACGCCGTCCATCGCGTCCAGGGCCCTGGACCAGGTCGCGCAGGCGGCCTCGACGTTGCCTTGCCGGGCCTGGACGGCTCCGAGGTAGCCCAGGGTGACGGCGTGCGTGCGGCTGAAGGTTTCCGCTTTTCGGGTGCGCACGCTGCGCTTGAACTGCTGCTGGGCTCCCTTCAGGTCGCCCAGGTCGCGCAGGGCACAGGCGGTCTCGTGGGCCAGGGACGCTTCCGAGAAGAAGAAGGTCCGGCCGGGCTCCTCGATGCCCTCGCTTGCGGAGCCAAGGTCATTCTCAGCGCGCAGCAGGGCGGCCGCGGCGTCCTGGCTTTGGCCGGCGGCGGCCAGGGCGCGGGCGTGGACGACCCCGAGGAGGGCCTTTTCGCGGGGGGTGGCGAGGCGGTAGCGGTTGCGGTGGAGGGAGGCTTCGGCGAGGTCGAGTGCTTGCCGGGGGTGGCCGAGGTCGACGGCCTGGTGGGCCATGGCGCGCAGGATATGTCCGGCCAGTGGCGGGTCGTCGGCTTCGGCGGCCAGGCGCACGGCGAGGGTGAAGTACGCCTGGGCGGTGGAGTGCTGGGAGGCGTCGAAGGCCATCCACCCACTGAGGTAGGCCAGCTCTCCGGCCGCGGAGAACAGCTCGCGCCGCAGGTGTTCGCTGGGGAAGGTGGCGTTGAGGGCGTCGGCGACGCTGGAGCGCAGGTGGGCGACGACGGCGGGGCGCCCGTCTGCGCCGCCGCGTCGCTGGTCGCGGCGGGAGAAGAAGGCCGTCATCTCCCGGATGGCCTCGACGTCGGCGCTGCCGATCACGCGCTGGGAGGCCGGCGGGCGGCTACTGGCCCGCTTGGGGGCCTCGTCCCACCAGGACGGTCCGGGCAGGACGAGGCCGGCCAGCGAGTAGGCCGTGTTGGTCAGGGCTTGTCGGCGGTTGATGTCCAAGTCACTGCTCCCGAGGTCCCGCAGCACCGTCCGTGTGTCGACGCCCCACTGGGGAGCGGTTGGCACGTAGGTCTCCGATGGCCGAAGACCGATCTCGGATGGCGTGACCGTGCGTCTGAGCCCTCGCGACAGCGTCTCGCACAAGATAGGGCCCGCCTGCCCTTCAGGCTGCGACCCCAGAACCCACTGCGAGACGTGGGAGCGGGTGACGTGGGTGAGGTGGTCGGCGCCGGCTTGGGCGGCCACTCGGACGAAGCGCGCCGCGACCTGGGTCTGCGACCAGCCGGTTTCTGCGATGACGGCCGCCAGTTGGCCGTTTCGTGTGCGCGCCACAGCCCGCCCCTGCCTGGAAAACGATCTTTAGCAGCTTTAGCCGCACTCCAGCCCTTGACGTCATACCCGCCCGGTGCCTTTCGCGGTTCGCTCAACGTACCCAATAACGACTTTGCCCCGAGGGAGTACCCGGTGAACGCACCTGAGCAGGCAGGGAAGTTCGGGCCCCGGGCGGATCCCTTTGCCGCCCACCTCGTGGACCTGGAGCAACCCGGAGAGGTGAACAGGGTGACCGCCCGGCTGCGCGAGACCGGTCTGGTCACCCTGGGCGGGCTGACCACCCGTGCCGACGTACTGGCCTTCGCCCGTCAGGTCATGGACGTCCAGCGGCAGCGGGACAGCGGTCCGGACGGGCTCACGGCAATCGACGACACCGGCCAGCACCTGCGGTGGCCCAGGTTCAGTGGCCAGAGCAGCTTGGTCCTGTCTCTGCACACCGAGGGCTCGGCTCGCGTCACCCCGCCCCGGCTGATGCTGCTGGTGTGCACCGAGCCCGCCCCTCAAGGCGGGCACAGCCTGCTGGTCGATGGCCGTTCCCTGTACGCGGAGATCGAGGACTGCCCGGAGGCGGTGGCCGCGCTGTCGAACCCGCGGGCCGCCTTCTTCGGGCGGAGCGGTGGCACCTTCGCCCCGGCCTTCGCCCAGCATGATGGCGGCAGGGTGTCGGTGCGCTTCCGGCAGGACGAGTTCGTGCGCTGGCATCCGCTGGCACGGCTGCACCTGCACGCCGTGCGGGTGGGCGCCGTGCGGCACCAGCAGATGCTCACCCTGCGAGCCGGCCAGGGCTACCTCCTCGACAACCACCGGTGGCTGCACACCCATACCGCCCACCGGGGCGAGCGCCGTTACTACCGGGCCCTGGGCTCCCCACGCGTCGACTTACCGCCCGGCTTCGCCCCCAGGAATCTGGCCGCGGGCGGTGCGGCATGACCGCCCCCCGCCCCGCGCAGACTGCCCCTGCCCCTGGGACGGTCCCCGCGCTGCGCAAGCGGCCCCAGGTGCATGCGCAGCGCCTTCAGACGATGGGCGTGGCGCCGCGGGCCAGTGCGGTCAGCGATGCCCGCCGGGCGGTGAAGCAGACCCTTGCCCAGTGGGGCGTCAACGAGGAAGTGCTCTTCCGCGCCGAGCTGTTCGCGGGCGAGCTGTTGGCCAATGCGCTCCGCCACGCCGCCCCCGTCGGCGGGGAGGAGATCGGTCTCCAGGTCGCCGAGGGCGGTGGTGCGGTGCTGATCGAGGTGGAGGACGGCGGCGGTACCAGCATCCCTGCGGCGCGTGATCGTGGCGATGAGGACGGGGTGTGCGAGGGAGGCCGCGGGCTGGCCCTGGTGGAGGAGCTGGGCCGGTGGGGCTGGCGCACCTGGCCGGACGGTCACCGGACCACCTGGGCCTACCTGTCCGCGCGCGGCGACGGGGAGGTCCGGTGACGTTCCCCGAAGACGCGGCGGGTGGCACGAGTACAGCTGACGGTGAGCGTGCGGCGTTCCAGGCCGCTCTGGCAAACCAGTGCGTGGTGGACACCGGGACGCTGAAGCGCCTGAGCGCGGCACTTCGTGCCGACCAGCCGCTCCCGGCCGAGGAACCGCTTCCGCCGCTCATGACCGAGGCACCGCCCTCCACGCGCGCGGGTGGCCGCGCCGACCCGGTGAGATATGGGCGCAGACGACACGCCCGCCACCGGCGCCATCGAGGGATGCCCGCCCGTCGCGGCCGCCATCGGCCCGCGTTGCTGGTGGTGCTGCCTGTCGCGGGCGCCCTGGGCCTGCTACTGGCCCTGCTCCGCTAGCCGGGGCACCTCTCCTTCCTCCTGACTTTCTCCGACTTCCGCCCAGAAGACCCAAGTCCCGCGCTGGGTGCGGGGCCCGAACCACTGGGCGGAACCCCTTCCATCCGTTCCGTTCCATCCTGTGAGGCATCCCCGTGATCCCTTCCACCACGACCAGCAGGCGTGGGTCTCTTGATGAGCAGCAGTTACCGATGTGCGTGTCACGGCCGTTGACGGTCCTGAACGGCCTGTTGCCGGAGGGCGAACTGAAGGCCCTCGGCGTCACACGGCTGTTCACCCCCCGGCAGCGGGCGGCGATCACCCTGGCAGGACTCGGTACGACACAGGCAGAATCCGCCCGGCTGCTGCGCCTCCAGCCCACCACCTTCGCCTCGTCCATCCTGAGCCTGTCCAAGGAGTTGAAGTGTGCGAGCCGTGTGTCCGCTGTGGTGCACGCCGCCTACGGACATCCGGACTTCCCACTGCCGCAACGCGAGGGACCCGCACCAGAGCGGGGCCTCGACGAGTACACCTCGATGATGCTGACCGCCCATGCCGAGGGCGTCACCGTCACACGCCTCAGCGAGACGACGGGGATCGGCATGGCGCAGCTGGCGATCTTCAACCGGCAGCTCTACCACCAGCTCGGCGGTGCCCATAACCCGCCGCACGCCGTGCGTCTGGCATGGCGGGCCGGCTGGTTCACCCGCACAGCCGGCGACACCAGTGTTGAGGTGCGGTGATGCCGGTGGCCTGGAACTCCGTGAGCGTCGTCGTCGCCGTGCGCGGCAACGCCGGTCACCTGCCCTCCCTGCTGCGGGCCCTGGCCCGTCAGGACTACCTGGGTGCCGTGGAACTCGTCGTGGTCGACAACCACGACCAACCGGTGGTCGACCGGTGCCGCCTCGCGGCCTGGCCCGTGCCCGTGCACATCACCCACGACAGGCGCCCCGGTCTGGCGCAGGCCCGCAACAGGGGCATACGGATGGCCACCGGGGACTTCATCCTGATCACCGACCCCGAGGCGCAGCCCGACCCCGAGTGGGTCAGGACCATGGTCACCGCGCTCGTGCACGGCGGGGCTGACCTCGTCGGCGGCCCGGTCGTGCCCGCCCTGCCCACCGGCGCCGGCCCCCTTCCCGCGCCCGTGCTCGCGCTCTTCGCCCCGACCTGCTGGCCGACGGTGGTGTGTGAGCTTCGGGACCCCTGGCAGCTGTCCGGCAGCAACCTCGGCATGCGCAACGGTGACGAAGTCCCCCGTCTCGTCGACACCCGGCACACGGGCCCCGGGTACCACCGGCACTACGACGCCATCGCCTTCCCGGTGCCCGTGCAGCCGGCAGAGCACTTCGTCCAGGTAGTCCCCGGTGCCGTGGTGCGCCGGTCCCTGCTCCCCGAACATCTCACCGTCCGGTCGGTGGGGGCGCGGGCCTGGCGGCAAGGGGCGTCCCTCGCCCGCCCGGGCAGGCGTCGCAGCTGCGGTGCGCATCTGCCGGGCCGTCGGGCGCCGAAGGGTCTTCCGTGGGCGTGGCTGGTCTCGCGGGGCGGCTGGCTCGCCATTGTCACGGTCCTGGCCCGCGCCGCCGGCCGCACCACGCACCGGGCCCTGCGGTCTTTCGGCGGGCGCCGAGGTGAGCGGCCCGCCCGTGACCGGCCGCTCCCTCAGCACACCGCACCCCACTGATCTCACACCCCGCCCCGGTGGTGGGCCGAACCTGGAAGGAAGATTCGTGAACAGCACCTCCGTCGGTGCCGCGAAGGGTCAGCGCCCGCGCCTGACGCTGGTCTCGCTCAGCACGCAACAACCGGAATCCGAGCAGCGCACCGCGCCGGAGGACCTGACCGGGTTCCTCCTCACGGATGCCGCCGCCGGGCCCCGCGCGGTGCCGCCACCCGACACCACCTTGGGGGTGGCCGCCACCGACACGGCCCGGCTGATCACCTACAACATCCGCACCGGCGGCATCGACCCCGACGGCAGCGAAAGGCGCCGCAAGCGCCAACTGACCTTCCTCGATGCCCTCCAGGCCGACGTGATCGCCTTCCAGGAACTGAGGGGCTGGGACGCGGGCGGATGGTGGCGCCTGTGGGAGGCGGCGAGCAGGCTCGGCATGGCGCCCTTGCCGCCGGTGCTCTCCCGGCGCGGGCGCGGCAACCACCTGGCCCTGCTGTACCGCCCGCAGACCGTGCGCGTGGTCGACTACGACGCCGACCCCGCCCGCGGGGCTTTCTACCACGGGGTGGGCCGCGCCCGGCTGGAGATCAGGGACCAGCCGGTGACCGTGCTCTTCACCCACCTGTGCTTCCTGGGCGGCACCGAACGCTACGCCGAGGCGCAGTGGCTGACCGGCTACGGCGACACCTACGAGGGCGACCCCCAGCGGGTGGTGCTGCTCGGTGACCTCAACACCATCGGTCCCCGCGACCCTGAACCGGACTGGCACCGCATCCCGGCCAATCTGCGCTCCCGCCACTGTCACCTCACCCCGACCGGGGCATGCGGGGAGTCCGATCGGCGCGCCATCCACCTCCTGGAGAACGCCGGGTTCCGTGACGCCTACGACCTGCTCGGCCAGGAACCGCAGCGGACGGCCGGCTACTGGAGCGAGGAGGAACTCCTCGATCACCGCTCGGACTTCGCTCTGGCCAACCAGAACCTCGCGGGAAGTGTCGCCCGGGTCACCACCCACGACACGGCCTCCGCCCGGAGCTTGTCCGACCACCTGCCCGTCGAAGTTCACCTCGCCGCGCCCGCTGAGCGCGCGGAAGGCCCCGACACTCCTCTTCGTCGGGACCGCCCCCGCGCCTGAGCCCAGAACGCCGACAGCGCCAGGCTCCCCACCGGGCAGCTCCTTCCCCCTGCCTCTACTGGTCCGACACGAAGGCCAACCGCCGATGACCCCCCTCAGCGACCTGCCCTCCGGAGACCTCCACGCCGTGCTCATGGGACGCGTGCCTCACCCCGAGTACCTGGAGCTCGCAACAGCGGCATTCCTCACGGCCGAACAGCGAGTGGCGATCACGCTGATCGCCCTCGGCGAGACCCGTCAGCACACCGCATCGGTCATGGGCATCACCCCAGCCGCGCTGGCATCCGCGCTGATGGCCGCGAGCAGGGTCCTCGACGCCTCTTCCTCGACGGTGGCTGTGCCTGATCCCGCTGTGGTCCACGCCGCCTACCGACACCCCCGCTTCCCCTCACCCCACCCGGACCACCACCCCTGCCCCGCGCTCACGCTGCTGGAGCGGCTGGTGCTGCTGGCACACAGCGGCGGATTCGCCCTCGACCACGTCAGCCAGTCACGAGAGATCCCGCTACGCGAGCTGACCGAAGCCCACCAGCGCCTGCTCACCAACCTCCAAGCCCGCAGCCACGCCCACGCCGTGCGCCGCGGATGGCAACTCGGCCTACTCAGCCGCCAACCCGGCCAAGGCGCGCTCCCCACAGCGGCGGACAGGAGGAGCGGACGTGCCCCGCAGCGCCCGTGAACGCCGCACCCCCGCCCGGGAACCTCCGCCCGCGGCCTACCCACGCCTCAGCACTGCACCGCCTGGTCCCGTTCTTCCACGCCTTCGACCGCATCCTGCCGGAGCTACCATGACGCCTTCCCTGACCACCTGGGCCCACGTACCGCTCGACCCGTACAGTCCGTGCGCCGAGCCGAGGCACGGCAGCCGCCGGCCCGGTCTGCCCCATGCGCCTCTGTCCGGTGTCTGCCGGGTCCTGTCCGGCCGCGAATGGGACGCCGTCACGGTCCTGGCCGCTGACGGCCAGCGGGTCCTCGACCGCCTCGGCACCGGCATCGGCCCCGTCCTGGCGAGCGTGTACACCGGCAGGTGGACCTTCCTCATCGACACCGGACATCCGCAGGAATGGAACCTGCCCGGTGTGCGACGGCTGCGCAAGGACACGGTCGTCGAAGTCCCCCTGACGACCCGGCCCGGCGGCGGCCGGGACATACGGTGGATCATCCCGCCCGGCGGACTGACCGACCCCGCCCTGCTCCACCAGGCCCTGTCCGGCGAAGCCCCTTTACAGCCGACCAGGTCCGGCAGCGGAAGGCTGCGACGGGCGCCCGCGGGCGCGAGACCCCGCCGGGCCGGGAAGGCCGTCCCCTCTGCCGCGCCGCAGGACGCCGGCGGGTGGTGAGTGCTCCTTCCGGGGCGTCACCCGGCCAGGTGCAAAGCGCCCCCGCCCGCTAGCCGGGAGTGGCCGGTCGGCGCGGGTCGCCTGCCGTTTCCGGGAGCAACGCAACCCCCGAATCGGGTGAGCGGCCACGGCCGGGTGAATCGCACAAGCCCGCCACCACCCCTCGCCCGTTCATCACGGGCCGATTGACACCGACCCGAACTTACGCACGACGAAACGCCCCCTGAGAGCCGTGACGGGCCCGATCGGGGGTCGTTTTTCCGATCACTCGTCCGATCCAAGCGTCAACGAGGAGGCGTAGTGCATCACCGTCGCATTGCCCGCACGACCGATACGAGGGTGCCCTTGCTGTTCGAACACCGGCCACCGAAGGCCACCACCGGCGTCGCCGGGAGGCAGGGGTGAGCGACCGGACCCGATACAAGAGCGTGATCGACGTCATGGTCCTGCTGCACCGCGCCGACGGCCGCGTCCTGCTGCTGCGCCGCGCCGGGAACGTATACGCCACGGGTCTCCTCGCGCCCCCCGGCGGGCACCTGGAGGACGGCGAGACCGTCACCGCGGGGGCCTTGCGGGAAGCCGACGAAGAGGTCGGGGTCAGGATCGCGCCGGTCGACCTGGAGTTCTGCCACCTCATCCACCACCGCTCCCCGGAAGGCGAGGCGCGGCTGGGGGTCGTCTTCACCGCCCAGCGTTGGTCCGGGGAGCCGCACAACCGGGAGCCAGGCAAGTGCTCGGGCCTGGTGTGGGCCGCCCCTGCCCAGCCGCCGGCCGACTGTGTGCCCTACACCGCCGCCGTCTTGAACCGGTTCTGCTCCGGTGCGCTGCTGTCCACCCACGGCTGGCCCACCACCGACGCGGGAGTCACAGCATGAAGCGGAAGACGAAGAACCTGCACGAGCAGCCGGACGCCGCACAAGGGTCGGCGTCGGAGCGACTGCTGTTCGGCGGGCCGCTGCTGTACGACGCGCGGTGGGCCGATCACCGGGATGCGTACTTCCGGATGTCGCTGTGGGCGATGGCCCTTCAGCTGCCCCACCTGGTGGCGTTCACCGTACGTCTGGCCTGGCGCGCCGACCGCCGCGCGATGTGGGCGGTCGGCGGCGGGGAGCTGGCCCGCGGCGTTAGTCAGGCCGTCGGACTGGTCGCGGTCAACTCGGTCCTGGCCACCGTGCTGGCCGCCGGTGGTATCGAGCACCGTGTGCAGGCGGCGATTCCCGCCATGATCGGTGTCGCTGTCACCGGCGTCATCGGTGCGCTCGCATCAGCGGCGTCCACGGCGGGCACGGGGCGGCTGGAGCCGAAGGTCGAGCGCGTTGCGACCGAGATGTACCTCACCCACGTCGTCCAGGTTGAGCTGTCGGCGGTCGAGGACGCTGAGTTCAACCGGCTGATGGACAGCGCCAAGATCGGCGCCGGTGAGGCGCGCCGTATGGTCAGCTCCTGCACCGGGGTCGTCGGCTCGATGGTGTCGTTCGTGGCCGCGGCCGGGGTCCTCACCGTCCTGCACCCCGCACTCCTGCCTCTCCTAGTCCTGATGACCCTTCCCCGCTCGTGGGCGTCCCTGCGGAACTCCCGGGCCCGGTACGCCAGCTACCAGCAGTGGATGCAGCACTCGCGGGCCGGGCGGCTGCTGAGCCAGTCCCTGATGCAGACGGGCCCCGCCCCGGAGATCCGGGTCCACGGTGTCGGCCCGTTCCTGCTCCACCACTTCCGGGGCATGTCGGAGGCGTACGAGAGCGAGCAGTCCCGCCTGGCCGACAGCCGCGCCCGCGTCCGCCTGGCGGCATCCGCCTTGACCGGCATCGCCGCCGCCCTCACCTACATCGCCCTCGGCACCCTGCTGGCCACGGGGCTGATGGCGCTGTCGGTCGCGGGGACAGCAGTCCTGGCCATCCGCACCGGCGGGCAGAGCCTGTCCACTCTGATCCTCCAGGTCAACAACCTCTACGAGCAGGCGTGCTACGTCCAAGACCTCCAACGCCTCTTCCAGGAAGCAGCCCGCCGAGCGATCCCCGTCGGGGGCGCGTCCGTGCCCGACGACCTCGCGCTGATCCGCTTCGAGAACGTCACCTTCCACTACCCCGAAGACAGCGACACCGACGACGAACCAGGGAACACGAAGGCCCCCACGGCAGACCGACCCGCGCTGAAGGACGTCACCCTCGATATTCCCCTGGGCAAGATCGTGGCGCTGGTCGGCGAGAACGGCTCCGGCAAGACCACCGTCTCCAAACTGCTGGCCGCCCTCTACCACCCGGACGACGGCACCATCTGCTGGAACGGCACCGACGCCCGCGAGCTGGACCGCGCCCTTCTGTGGGACGAGATCGCCATCGTCAGCCAGGACTTTCACCGGTGGCCGTTCACCTGCCGCATGAACATCACTATCGGCCGACCCGAGCAGCCGCTGGAGGAGCAGGCTCTGGAGCAAGCCGCCGCTTACGCGGGAGCCGACAAGGTCGTCACCGAACTCCCCCGGGGCTGGGACACCCTGCTGAACAAGGGCTACAAGGGCGGCCGACAGCTGTCGGGAGGCCAATGGCAGAAGCTGGGCATCGCTCGAAGCTGTGCGCGAATAACGTCACGGTTTGGGCTGGGCATCAAGATCTCCTGTGACGTGGGCGGACTGGAGAAGTTCTTCGGCGGTGTAGAACCG
>NZ_JBVIQR010000037.1:0-77080 GCF_055576875.1 Streptomyces sp. NPDC033229
CGTCAACGTCATCTGGGCACTCATCCGTGACCGACGGTGCTACCAAGTGGTACCGCCCGTCACCTCCATGGCTTGACTTCAGCATTGGGAAGCGGTGACCAGGCTGTCCGAGGGCAGCACGGTCGGAATGGTGGGCAGCACGATGCCGACGTCGATGGGGGCGATGTGCGTCCGCAGCTGGCCCTCCTCGGCGAGCGCCAGGAGGCTGGGCAGGCTGTAGTCGTCGGCGGCCTCCAGGTCCACCACGTAGCCGAGGTCCCTCAGGCCCCCCGCCGTCATACGGCTCAGCGGATTGGGCGCTTCCTTGACGAACCCGGTCATCAGCTCGTTGGCGAACACCTTCTCCCTCCAGTGCGCGTCGCGCGTGCCCGGCTGCCCCTCGTTCTCCACCGGTACCGGCTTGAGCTGGTCCGCGCCCCTCAGCTTCCGGTATTCCTCCTGGGCCTGCTGACCACGGAAGACGGGATTGTCGCCGCCGACGCCCTGGACCAGCCCCTTCTTCAACGCGGGTGCGGTGACGAGGCCGACGACGTGCCCCATCTCGTGGGTGATCACATCCACCAGTGTCCCCTTGGCCTGCATGCTGGCCAGGTCGTCCTTGTCGAAGGACATGATGCCCGTCGCGGGAAGGAACTCCCCGGGCCCGTCGGCCGGTCTGAGCAGCCCCGGTCCCGCCTGCCCCAGGATGGTTCCCGGTCCGTCGATGGTCGCGCCCTGGGCCCGGATCAAGAGGTCGTCGATGATCCTGCCGTTGACGTTCACGTCCGGCAGATCTCCCACGATGACCTTGGCCCAGCGGTCCGCCGCGGTGGCGAACGCGGCCTTCTGGGCCTCGTTCAGACCGCCGAGGAACTCCACCTCGATCGTGTACGGGGATGTGGTCGAGGCGAGTTCGCGGGCACGCGCCTCGTCGGCTCTCGCACAGTAGGTCTCGTATTCAGCCATGATCTCCCTCCTCCACGGAAGGGCCTCCGCGGCCGCACCGGAGCACCACAGGAGATGCCTGCGGAAGCAGGGGCCGTGCGGGGAGTTGTCCATGGAGATCGGCTATGTGTGCCTCATGCGGCGAGGGCAAGCTCTCAACAGGTCCCGATCAGGCTTCGACAGGCCCCGGCACATCGCGCATCGGCTCTACGCTGTGTCGTCTCGCTGACACGGCGGCCGTCGATGCTTCCCGAGCAACGGTCGGGTCGCCGCCCAGTACTTACTACGCTACGCTCCCTCGCCCGCGTATCAACCCAGAAGAGGCCGGAGTCGAGGTGGCCGCCGCCCCCGCCCCGACGGGGGAATCGCCCTTCACGTGGCCGTGCGGTGCGGGGAGCTGCACCGCGTGTGCGAGCGCCAGGGTCACCTCGCGCACCACGGCCGCCGACGAGACGTCCAGCAAGGGCCGCGGCCATTCCGGCTCGACTGCCCCGAGTGCGCGCAGACCTGATCGGACCGGCGGCGCGAAACACTCCCTTCATGCACGAGGGGCGAGCCGGAAACACAGCCTCCTTAGCCTTCCGGGCATCCGCGAAGCCCTTGCGGTGACACCGCGCCCGGGAGGCACCATGAGTACCGAGCCACGGCTGATGGAGAACGACAGCCGTCGACACGCTCCGCGTGCGGGGGGCGCCCCCGACCACGCGGCCGAGGAGACCTTGGAGGACTACACCCTCCGCTTCGCCCCGCGTACTCCACGCCTGGGGCGACACCCTTCAGCCGTACTCGCCGGTCGCGGCGGCCCTGATCGCCTTTGTCCTCACGCCGCTGATGGCCGTACTGACCAAGGGGCGCTACTACCTGCGCCGCGCCACGGACGGCATCGACGAGCCACTGCTCGACGAGGACGGCAACCCGAGCGCCACCCTGCACCAATGCCACGTATGCCGCCAGGAATTGGAACGCCCCGACGTGGCGGCCTGCCTGACGCACGGAGCTGTCGTCTGCTCCCTGTGCCTCAGCACCGACAAGATCGGCGACCATGTGCTCCCGGCGGCGCCCACCGGATGAAACGCCGTGGACAGCCGCCCACCCCGCCTACGTCGGCCCCGAGGGATCGAGGCGCACGAGCGCGCCCGCGGTACGCGGGCCGCTCGCACCGCTCTGCACGTCATGGAAGGGGGTAGGCCTCCAGCGAGCGGCGTGGCCGCCCTGTCCCCGCCCGGGGGAGTCGCTCAGATCGGACCGAGCAGGTCGGCGTCCAGGCGCGGTCCGACCACACCACGCACGACCAGCCATTGGGTCAGCTCTTCAAGCCGGAGAAGCGGGACCTGGCCGCCCCATGGCGGCCAGTCCAGGCCGCCGCCGCTGTGATGTGTCAATTCACCCAGTACTGTTCCCAGTTCGCCCCGAACCGTGAAGCTCACATCTCCCCAACACATGCAGTCGAAGGGGCTGGCCGACAAATCGACTTCCAAAAGGCCGGCCAGCTCGGCGATCTCACCGAAGCCGCCCACCATGACCGACCGCTCGCTCCCTCGCGGCCACCGAGGGGAGACCTCAATGGAACGGGCAGCCGCCCACAAGGCATCGACCCGCCGCAGTCCGAATGACCTCACGTGCCTCTCCTGCCTTGGTCCTACTCCTCGCCAAGAGGATATGGCGTGGAAAACAGGGCTCGGCTCGGCCCACTCGCGTATCGCTGTTCCTACGAACGGCACCGGCCCGTCGTCGGCACCCGTGTCCACCTGGTCGGTGTGCGGCTGCATCGCTCCGGACGGCCTCGCGGGCCGGCTCCGGGGCCGACCAGCGGGCCGGCGGCACCCCACTCCCGGCGGGCAGCTGGCAGGCCGGCGCCTTGACCTGGGCGGTCTGCAATGCAGTGAACGTGCGCGGGCGGCCGGTGCGCTTGCGGTCGGCCGGGCCCGGTAGGCCGTGGCCGGCGAACCGGCCCCGCCAGGTGCGTACGGTGTCCAGGAGCAACCCCGTCTCGCGGCAGATGCGCGCGTTGGAGCGTCCACGCGCGGTCTGCAGCACGACCTGCGCGCGCAGGCGCAGCCGGTACTCGGTCCTGTGTCCGTAAGCCAGCTTCTTCAGCCGCTCGCGCTCTTGGGCGGTCGGGGCTATCGGGAGGGCAGCGGCAACAGGCAATGCGCACGAACCGATCGGGAGAAGCGGATCAAGACGGGCGGGCCGTAGCCTGCCGCGTGGGCTCCTGGCCCGTTGGGCAGGATGGCCGCATGTCAACCGACGGTCAGTTCACCCTGCCCTCACTGACGTTGCCCTTCCCTCAGCAGATCCACTCAGGAGCCGTCGCGGCTGCCGCTCACGCCCGCGCGTGGGCGAACCGTATCGGTCTCTACGCCACCCCGCAGGCGGCCGACCGCGCCCACAGCCAGCAGTGCGACCAGTTCGCAGCATGGGTCTACCCCACCGCGCCTCGCGACCGCCTGGAAACCCTCGCCTGCCTGGACCTGATGATGTTCCTCGACGACGACCATGCCGACGAGGGTGTCCTGCGACCTCATCCCCTGACGGCCTCCCCGCTGCTGGAGGACATCGAAGAGACTATGAGCCCAGCCTGGCGGGCACGATTCCGCACCCACCTCGCCGACTGGGAGCACGCCAATATCCAGTCCGGCTCCCGCCGCGCCCGCGCCGGCCCTCCACCGGCCTTGGACGACTACGTTCCCTGGCGGCGCATTTCCTCCACCCTGATCTGGCACTTCGATCTCGTCGAATACGCCTGCGGTCAGGAGCTGCCCGACGCCTTTCTCTCCAGCGACCTGCATCGCCGCCTGGTGGACAGCGCGGCCGACATCACTGCTTGGACGAACGACCTGTTCTCCGCGCCGAAGGAACTCTCCCAGGGAGAGCAGTGCAACCTTGTGGCGGTCCTCGCCCATCACCACCAGATCAGCGTGCAGGACGCCGCCCAGTTCACCGTCGCCCGGATTACCGACCGCGTCCAGGAGTTCCTTGCCGCCCGCACGGCCTTGAAAGCCCAAGCCAACGAGAGTTCGGCCGCCGCCAACGCTCTCCTGGAGTGGACCGACAGCCTCGGCCGGTGGGCAGGCGGTAATCTCGGCTTCTGCATGATCTCCGGCCGCTACCCGGCGCAGTGCCCCTGATACAGGGGATGAAGGTGCCCATGATCTTTCAGTTTCCGTAGGCGACCTTGTGGAGCAGGGTCCCAGCCACGGCGGCCGATCGCCGGGTCGTACGGCTGGCCGGTCGTGTAGAGATTCCGGGTCCGGCAGAGACTCCTCGGCGATCACCGCCCGCAGCACATCACCGTCGCCACGCCCAGCGTGGTTCGCCCGGCCGTTGCCGATCAGATAGACCGTGCCGTCCTTATCGATCACCTCGTGACACAGCGGGCCCCGAAGCGGCCAGTGGGAACGCTGCATGCTCGAACGCCAGCAGGCACGTTTCTCTGCCCCACGCGTCTGCGCCGAGATTGCCGCTGCGGTCGTCCAAGACGTACCGCGTACGCGGGAAGCTCGGGCACATCCGGCTCCAGGAACTCACCGAAGACCACGTGGTTGATTGGATGCGACGGGCGCTCCAGCGAGGGCGTGCACGCGGCGTGAAGGCGGGGTACGGGCCTCGGGGTGACCTCCGTGGACATGAGCCTGGCCAGGCTGAAGCACGCCCTGAACCGGGCCGTCACGCGCCGCCTGGTGACGGTGAGTGTGGCGAGCGACGTGCCGCGATGAAGGGGGACCGCCTGTACGCGCCGCTGCTGCTTTCCCTGATGGGGGCTCCGTCCGGCGAAGGGGACGAGAGCGGCGGGTACGTGCTCGTGGATGAAGTCGGCGCCGCGCTGAACGGTCGGCAGCTCCGGGTGCGGGCCTACAACATCATGGACGAAAACGGCCTTCGCAGAGCACGTCTGTACGATGCTCGGGCGTCGTGCTTGACCTACCTCGGGAACAACGGGGTGCCGGATCACCTGCTTGCCATGTGGGCCGGGCACACGAACGTGAAGACGACCAAGAAGTGGTACGTGAAACCGGACGTGGCGGACCTGCTTCCAGCAGCGGAGGCATGGGGAGGTCTCGCGGGGGGCGTGTGACAGATCGTGACAGATGAAGGTGTGAACCCGTGAGCGAGACCAAGATCGATACGCTGCAATACCGCTCTGACGGGCCAGAAGACGCCCCGGTCCTGGTCCTGGGACCGGCCCTCGGTACTACATGGCACATGTGGGACCGGCAGGTCCCGGAGCTGGCCCGGCACTGGCGGGTGCTGCGCTTCGACCTCCCCGGTCACGGCGGCGCCCCCGCCCGGCCGATCGGCTCCGTCGGCGATCTCACCGATCGGCTGCTGGCCACCCTCGACGGGCTCGGCATCGAGCGCTTCGGCTTCGCGGGCTGCTCCATCGGCGGCGCGGTGGGTGCCGATCTCGCCCTGCGCCATCCGGGGCGCCTCGCCTCCCTCGCACTCGTCGGAACCTCTGCCCGGTTCGGCACCGCCGAGTCCTGGCGGCAGCGCGGCGACGTGGTCCGCACGAGCGGCCTCGACCCCATCGCGCGGTCCGCGCCCGAGGCGTGGTTCACCCCCGCCTTCCTGGCCGCCCAGCCCGCCATCGTGGAGTGGGCCGTGCAGATGGTCCGCACCACCGACCCACTCTGCTACATCGCCGCGTGCCAGGCACTGGCCGCCTTCGACATCCGGGACGACCTGGGCCGTACGGGCTCTCCCGCGCTGGTCCTCGTCGGGGCCGAGGACCAGGTCGCCCCGCCCGCCGACGCCCGGGTGCTGGTCGCCGGTATCCACGACGCGCGGCTCGCCGTCGTGCCGGCCGCGTCCCACCTCGCGCCGGTCGAGCAGCCGGCGGCCGTCACCGACCTGCTGGTCCGTCACTTCACGACGGCGTGGCAGAGTGCCCCCACGCCTGCTGCGGGCACCGTACAGGCGGGGCCCGTCGGCCCTCGGACGCCTGCTCCCGCCGGTGCTCAGGCGCCTGTGCCGAGCGGGCCGTTCGCGGCAGCCGCACCCGTCGGGCTTCAGTCACGCGAACCGGCCGGCCCCATCGCGGCGCCCGAGCAGACCCCCGCAGCGGGCCCGCCCCCGGTGCCGCAGCCCGCTGCCGAGCCGACCGTCACGCCGCCGTCGGCCGTGACCCCGGCCCCGGCCCAGGGCGCCGGCCCCTTCGCAGCGCCCGCGTCCGCCGCCTCCATCCCGCCGTCCGTGCCGGCCCCCTCGGTCCCCGCCCCCGCCGTGGCCGGGCATCTGCCGGCCGACGCGGGCGACAACCCGTACGCCACCCCCGCGGGCCCCAACCCCTACGCCGCCCCCGCCCCCGCGACCGCCCCCGCCGCGGACGCGGACGCGGACGCGCACGCCACAGGCGTCCGCGTCCGCCGGGAAGTGCTCGGCGAGGAGAGCCCGAGGGACCCGGAGGGCTTCGGGGCCGAGTACGACGACTTCGTCACCCGCGTGGCGTGGGGCGGGACGTGGGCACGCCCCGGGCTGGACCGGCGTACCCGCTTCCTCATCACCCTGACCGCCCTCACCGCGGGCGGCCACCTCGACGAGCTGGCCCGGTACCTGCGGGCCGCGCTGCGCGACGGCGTCGCCGCGGACGAGATCAAGGAAACGTTCCTGCACGCCGCCCTCTACTGCGGTCTCCCGGCGGCTGACGCCGCCTTCGCGGTGGCCGAGCGCGTCGTCGCCGAAGAGGACAGCGAGCCGGCCAAGCCCGCCCCGGAGGCGTAGCGGGACGGGGTGGAAGGAGCAAGATGGGTTCCATGAAGCTGACCAAGAACAGTCACGCATGCGTTCGGCTGGAGAAGGACGGCCGCACGCTGGTCATCGACCCGGGTGCCTTCAGCGAGGAGGACGCGGCCCTCGGCGCGGACGCGATCCTCGTCACCCACGAGCACCCCGACCACTTCGACGAGAACCGGCTGCGGGCGGGCCTGGAGGCCAATCCGGCCGCCGAGCTGTGGACGCTGCGCAGCGTCGCGGACCAGGTGTCGGCGGCCTTCCCCGGCCGGGTGCACACCGTCGGCGAGGGGGACACCTTCACCGCCGCCGGCTTCGACATCGAGGTCCACGGCCAGCTGCACGCCGTGATCCATCCCGACATCCCGCGGATCACCAACGTCGGGTACCTCGTGGACGGTTCGGTCTTCCACCCCGGCGACGCGCTGACCCTGCCCGGGCGGCCGGTGGACACCCTGATGCTGCCGGTCATGGCCCCCTGGAACAAGGTCTCCGAGGTCATCGACTACGTACGGGAGGTCAAGCCGCGGCGCGCGATCGACATCCACGACGCCCTGCTCACCGACCTCGCCCGGCCCGTCTACGACCGGATGCTGGGCCCGGCCGGGCCGGGAGTCGCGGGGGCGGACCACTCCCGGCTGGCGCCCGGCGAGACCGTGGAACTCTGACCGCCGCCGGTCCGGGGCGGGGCGCCACCGCCACCGGCCGGTGACTGTCACACCCGGCCGTTAGGGTTGGCCCATGCGCATCGCCACCTGGAACGTGAACTCGATCACCGCCCGTCTCCCGAGGCTGCTGGCCTGGCTGGAGAGCAGCGGCACGGACGTGCTGTGCGTGCAGGAGACCAAGTGCACCGCCGAGCAGTTCCCGACGGACGAACTGCGCGAGCTGGGCTACGAGGCGGCGGTCAACGCCACCGGCCGGTGGAACGGGGTCGCCCTGCTGTCGCGCGTGGGCCTGGAGGACGTGGTGACGGGCCTGCCGGGCGGCCCCGACTACGAAGGCGTCCAGGAGCCCCGCGCGATCGCGGCTACCTGCGGGGGCGCCCGCGTCTGGTCGGTCTACGTGCCCAACGGCCGCGAGATCGGCCACGACCACTACTCCTACAAGCTCCTCTGGCTCGAGGCGCTGCGGGACGCGGTCGCGGCCGACGCGGCGGCGGAGCGGCCGTTCGCCGTGCTCGGTGACTACAACATCGCCCCGACCGACGAGGACGTCTTCGACCCCGCCGTCTTCGAGGGCGCCACCCATGTCACCCCGGCCGAGCGCGCCGCGCTCGCGGCCCTGCGCGACACCGGCCTGTCCGACGTCGTGCCCCGCCCGCTGAAGTACGACCGTCCCTACACCTACTGGGACTACCGCCAGCTGTGCTTCCCGAAGAACAGGGGCATGCGCATCGACCTGGTCTACGGGAACGCCCCCTTCGCCGGTGCCGTCAAGGACGCCTACGTGGACCGTGAGGAGCGCAAGGGCAAGGGCGCCTCGGACCACGCCCCGGTCGTCGTCGACCTGGACGTGTGAGCCCGGACGCCCACGCCCCTCGTTCCCTCGCCCCTCGTTCCCCCGCCGCGCACCCCGCCGGGCCGGACCGTCAGACCAGCACGCGCAGGTCGACGGAGTCGGCGAACGCCTTCATCCCCGCGTCGTTGGGGTGCAGATGGTCGCCGCTGTCGTAGGCCGCCAGCATCCGGTCCGGCTGCCGCGGGTCGCGGATCGCGGCGTCGAAGTCGAGGACCGCGTCGTAGCCGCCGCCTGACCGCACATGCGTGTTGATGGCGGCGCGCCGGGCCTCCGCCGCCGGGGTGCAGTCGTAGAAACCGCCGCAGGGCGCGATGGTCGACACCACCACCCGCATCCCGCGCGCGTGGGCGCGCTGCGCGATGGACCGCAGCCCGGCGATCACCTGATCGGCGGACGTGCCGGCGCGGATGTCGTTGACGCCCTCGAAGACGATGACCGTCCGGGCGGCCGTCTGCGACAGCACGTCGCGCTCCAGCCGGTGCACGGCGCTGACCCCGCTGCTGATGGTGCTGGTCCCGTTGCCCGGGTAGCGGTCGCCCACGACGCGGTTGCCGGAGATGCCGTGGTTGAGCATCCCGAACCGGGGCACCTCGCGCTGTTCCCGGAGCCGCCGGGCGAGCTGGTCGGGCCATCGCCGGTTGGCGTCCGCCGTGGAGTTGCCGCCGTCGGTGATCGAGTCGCCGAAGGCCACCACCGAGCCCGGTCCGCCGGTGACGTCCACGCCGGTCAGCAGCGGCCAGCCGCTGAGCTTCTGGCCGTAGGCATCCGCGCCGCGGTCGCCCGTGCGGTCGCCGCTGCCGTCACCGCTCAGATACGAGACCTGGTTGCTGTAGCTGTGTACGGGCACGGCCCGTACTGTCCCCGGCAGATGGATGCTCACCAGCAGATTCGTGCCCGGCGGTACCCGGAAGCCCACGGGGTCGCTGAACTGCTGGGCCCCCGCCGGTACTTCGGCCCCCGCCCGGCCGCCGAAGGTCAGGGCCCGCGGTTTGCCGGCCGCCGTCGCGCCGCCGCTTTGGACCGCGACGCTCGCGTGCCCGATCCGCACCGGCGTCGCCGCGAAGGTGTTCTCCAGCCGGATCCGGGTCCGGGGCCCGCCCGCGCTGCTGTGCACGATCAGCCGTAGCGTCCGGTCGGTCCAGGGCCCCACCGCGATGTACCCGGAGGTGGACGCCGCCCAACTGCCGGTCCACCCGTTCGTGGGGGTGCGCAGCGCCGCCGAGAGGACGTGCAGATCGGTGGCGGGCCCGGGGTCCTTCGGCAGGACGACGGCAGTGATCTCCCGGCCGCGTGCGACGGGCACGGTCACCGCGTACAGCCGGGCGGTCTCGGAGCGTTGGCCACCCGGGGCGTTGACGTGGGGCAGCCCCACGGCCTTGGTGGTGAGTGGGCCGCCGCGCCAGTCCGGCGCGGTGAGCGTGTACGTACTGCTGGAGCCGTCGCGGTAGCGCACGGTGCCGGTGCCGGTGGTGTCGCTGCCGGGGCCGGCCTTGGCGCTGCCCGCGACGAGGAAGGTGAGGGCGTCGCCCCGGCCGCTCAGCTTCAGGCTCTGCCCGGCGGCCCGTACGTTGTCCGGCCGGCCGGCGGCGGAGGCGGGCCAGCGCAGCCGGGCCGTGTCGATGGCGAGTGCGCGCCCCGGCGTCCAGCCGGCGGCGCGCAGGTCCTGGGCGGAGAGGGAGTTGCCCGCCCCGTCGAAGTCCGCCTTGCCCGGGCGGGAGTTGTCGCTGATGGCCGTGTTGTCGAAGAGCCGCTCCAGGGGGAGCGGCTCTCGGGGTGCGCGTGCGGTGTCGGCGAGTGCGGGGGTGGTCGCGGCGGCCACGGCAGCGGCCGCCACCGTCGCGACGATCCCCGTCGTCGTCCACCGTCTGTGCCGGTCGCGCCGTCTGCCGTGTCGATGGCCGCTGTGGTCCTCGCCGAGCCGCGTTGATCGGAGCATGCGTGTCATGCCTCCCAGCGTTCCCCGCACTGTATGTGGCGGGATGAAGCTAAGGAGACGTATGGGCAACGTCAAGGAGGCCAACCGGCCACGTCGCGCACCGCGCGCCGGTGGTGCGGCCATCCGAACGAATGCGATCCTGGCCGGTATGAACATTCCTTTCTGGGACAGCTGGCGCAAGCGGCACGGGCCCGCGCACGGCGTGGCGCTGTCGGGCGAGGCCGACCGGGACCCGGCGGGGCTGGCCGAGTTGCTGTCGGAGTGCGAACTGCTGCGCGCGCACGCGCAGTCGGCCGGGGTCGCGCTCGACGACGCGCCGTCGTCCCTGGAGGAACTCGACCAGTTGCAGCCGCGCTGGCGCGACGACCCGGAGCTGCTGCCCTGGCTGGGCAACGACGCGGGGCTGTATCTGGGGACGGTCATCGTCCGTACGGTCACGGGTGCGGGGTGGCGGATCTGGCCCAACGGGCAGCCGGTCGTCCGGCTCGCCAACGGCCGGGAGATCGACGTGGTCGAGGCGGGCCAGGCGTGGGCGGCGGACGGTGCGCCGGAGCTGTCGCAGCTCTACGCCGAGCTGTCGGAGCACTGACGCACCCGCCCGGACCCCAGGGTCCTGACGCACCCGCCCAAACCCTGGGGCCCCGACGCACTCGCCCGCGTCGTACGGCCCCGACGCACCCACCCGGGCCCTAGGGTGTGTCCGCGAAGTCGCGCCTGGCCCGCGACGCCTGGCACGCACGCTCGCTGCGTTGTCGGGCCCGCCCGAGTACGCCCGGTACGAGGGCGACCCTCCGCCTTGCGATCGCACGCCCCAGACGCCGCGGACCACGCCCTTCGGGCGTACGCCGCGACTTCGCGGACACACCCTACGGCCCGGCCCGCCGCTTCAGCCGATGATGAACGGAATGTCGTACTCCAGCCGCCAGCGGTCGGCGCGCACCACGATGTCGGAGGTCTCCACGGCCCGGTCGTCGCCGTCGAAGTGGGTGCGCTCGACGACGGTGACGCAACTGCCGGCCGCGCAGCCGAGCGCCTCGGCCTCGGGCGTGGTCGCCGGTCGTGAGCCGACGAGCTCCCGCGCCCGGACGACCCGGACGCCGATGGCCGCGAGCCGGCCGCGCACCCCGCGCCGCGCGTAGGGTCCCCGCTCGGGGTGGGCGACGTCGGTGCCCTCGGTGATGGTGAGCGGCTCCCAGCTGGTGGCGAGCTGGACCGGGTGCCGGTTGGCCAGGTACTCGTACTGGGTGCACAGCACCGGCTCGCCCGGCCCGATGCCCAGCCGCTCGGCGATCGGCTCCGGGGCGGGCGTCTCGCTGGAGGATGCCTCCCAGGTCAGCGCGGTGTCCCGGGCGGTGATACGGGCGGCGAAGGGGGAGTCGACCGCGCCGGTCGAGCGGAGCAGGGAGCCCAGCGGCGCCCGGTCGGTGACGAACACGCCCCGCCCGAACTGCCCTTCCGCGTATCCGGCGGCCTTCAGCACCCGCACCGCGCGGTCCACGGTCTGGTCGCTGGCCGCGTAGGTCCGCTTGAGCTCGGAGCGGGAGGGTATGCGATCGCCCACGGCGAGGGAGCCCTCGTCGATGCGCTGCCGCAGATCGTCCGCGATGCGCTGGTAGACGGGCCTGCTGTCGCCCACGCCGGGCTCCTTTCCCCCCACTGTTCCCCCCGTCGGCCCCCACAGGCTAGGTACCCAGGCTCCATCTGTGTACCTAGGGCAAATGGCGGTTAATGCAGTGTGAATACCCGTATGTGTGCGTGTCTCCAGTGAAGTCCCGTATTGAGCTGGATAGTTTGCGTCGACTGCGAGACAGCTGAGAGTGGGTAGGGCTGGGTATGGCCGTCGATCCGTTGATCGAACTGCGTGACGTCAATAAGCACTACGGAAAACTGCATGTTTTGCGGGACATCAACCTCACGGTCGGCCGGGGGGAGGTGGTGGTGGTCATCGGCCCGTCCGGCTCCGGGAAGTCCACGCTGTGCCGGGCCATCAACCGGCTGGAGCCCGTCGAGTCCGGCACCATCCTGCTCGACGGACAGCCGCTGCCCGAGGAGGGGCGGGCGCTCGCCAAGCTCCGCGCCGAGGTCGGCATGGTCTTCCAGTCCTTCAACCTCTTCGCGCACAAGACCGTGCTCGCCAATGTCTCCCTCGCCCCGCTCAAGGTCCGTAAGCGCGGAAAGGAGGAGGCCAACAAGCGCTCGCGCGAGCTGCTGGAGCGGGTCGGTCTGCTCGACCAGGCCGACAAATACCCCGCCCAGCTCTCCGGCGGCCAGCAGCAGCGCGTCGCGATCGCCCGCGCGCTCGCCATGGACCCCAAGGCGCTCCTCTTCGACGAGCCGACCTCGGCCCTGGACCCGGAGATGATCAACGAGGTGCTGGAGGTCATGCGCCAGCTCGCGGCGGACGGCATGACGATGGTCGTCGTCACCCACGAGATGGGCTTCGCCCGCTCCGCCGCCAACCGGGTCGTCTTCATGGCCGACGGCCGCATCGTGGAGGACCGCACCCCCGAGGAGTTCTTCACGGCCCCCGAGAGCGAGCGGGCCAAGGACTTCCTCTCCAAGATCCTCAAGCACTGAGCGGGGGGTACCGTGCTCATGAGACGCAATGGCACGCGGCAGCGTGACCTCGGGCGCACCCGCCGGTGCGCCGCGGCCCTGGCGCTCGCCGGTCTGGCCCTGCTGGCCGGTGCCTGCGGCAAGGAGGGCAGCCCGCCCGTCAAGGGCCCGCAGCCCGACCAGCTGCCCGACTACCACGTCGACACCGGCTTCCAACTGCCCGCCTCTCCCACCTGGCGGAAGGCGAAGAACCGCGGCCACCTCGTCGTCGGCGCCAAGGAGGACCAGCCCTACCTGGGCGAGAAGGACCCCGCCAGCGGTGCCTACTCCGGCTTCGACATCGAGATCGCCCGGATGATGTCCGCCTCCCTGGGCTTCGACCCCAAGACCATCGCCTTCCGCACGATCGCCTCGGCCAACCGGGAAACCGCCCTCCAGAACGGCCAGATCGACTATTACGTCGGCACCTACACCATCAACGACCTGCGCAAACGCCAGGTCGGCTTCGCCGGGCCGTACTACATCGCCGGTCAGTCGCTGCTCGTGAGGGCCAAGGACACCGACATCGACGGCCCACAGGACCTGGACGGCGAGAAGGTCTGCTCGGCCGCCGGCTCCACCCCGCTGCAGCGCATCGAGCGCGAATACCCCAAGGCCGTCGCCGTCGCCTACGACACGTACTCGATCTGCGTGGACAACCTGCTCAGCCTCCAGGTGGACGCCGTCACCACCGACGACAGCATCCTCATGGGCTACGCCGCCAAGGTCCCCACCGAGCTGAAGGTCGTCGGAAAACCGTTCTCCAAGGAGCCCTACGGCATCGGCGTCCCCCGCGCCGACAACGCCCTGCGCTTCGCCCTCGACGACGCACTCGTGGCACACGAGAAGAACGGCGACTGGAAGAAGGCGTACGACGCGACCCTCGGCCTGTCCGGAGTGCCCGCCCCACCTCCGCCGCCCGTCGACCGCTACCCGGCCGGCTGAGGTCGGCACGACACCGGTAGGTCCCCTCGATGAACGTACTCACTGACAACTTCTCCCTCTACGGCAAAGGTCTGCTCGGCACCGTCGAGCTCACCGTCTACGCCTCGCTGCTCGCACTGGTCCTCGGCTTCGTGATGGCCTCCTTCCGGGTCGCGCCCGTCGGCTCGCTGCGCGTCTTCGGCACGGTATGGGTGGACGTGCTGCGCAACACCCCGCTCACGCTGCTCTTCTTCGCCGTGCTGCTCGGCCTGCCGCGCTTCGGTGTCGTGCTGCCCTTCCAGCTCTTCGCGGTCCTCGCCCTCGGCTGCTACACCTCGGCCTTCATCTGCGAGGCGGTGCGCTCCGGCATCAACACCGTGCCCACCGGACAGGGCGAGGCGGCCCGCAGCCTCGGCATGACCTTCGCGCAGACACTCGGCGACGTCGTCCTGCCGCAGGCCTTCCGGTCCGTCATCCCGCCGATCGGCTCGACGCTGATCGCGCTCGCCAAGAACTCGGCGATCGCCGGTTCGTTCAGCGTCACCGAGCTGCTCGGGGTGTACAAACCGCTCAACGAGATGGGCTACAGCATCATCTGGTCCTTCATCTGGATCGCCGTCGGCTATCTGATCGTGACCCTGACCATCAGCGCGATCTTCAACGTGCTGGAGAAGCGCTACGGAGTCGCCCGATGACCAGCACCGCGTTGTACGACGTCCCCGGCCCCCTGACCCGGCGTCGGCACCTCGTCTACGGTCTGGTCTCGACCGCCGTGATCCTCGGCCTGCTCGGCTGGATCCTCTACCTCCTCTTCGACACCGACCAGTTCACGACCGCGAAATGGCGGCCCTTCGAGTACGAGGGCATCCAGGAACTGCTGCTGCGCGGCCTCGGCAACACCCTGAAGGCCTTCGCGTACGCCGCGGTCCTCGCCCTCGCCCTCGGCGGGCTGCTCGCCTGCGGACGGCTCTCGGTCCACCGGCCGCTGCGCTGGGTGGCCACGCTCCTCGTGGAGTTCTTCCGGGCCATGCCGGTGCTGGTGATGATCTTCTTCATCTTCGTCGCACTCAAGGTGCAGCCGCTGCCCGCCCTCGTCGCCGGGCTCACCCTCTACAACGGCTCCGTGCTCGCGGAGGTCTTCCGCACGGGGGTGAACTCCGTCGAGCGCGGCCAGCGGGAGGCGGCGTACTCGCTGGGCATGTACAAGACGCAGGTGATGTCCTTCGTCCTGGTGCCCCAGGCGCTGCGCGCCATGCTGCCGACCATCATCAGCCAGCTCGTCGTCGCCCTGAAGGACACCTCGCTCGGCTTCCTCATCACCTACGAGGAGTTCCTGCACGCCGGCAAGCTCATCGCCGGCAACCTCGACTACGACCTGCCGTTCATCCCCGTCGTGATGATCATCTCCCCGATCTACATCGGGATGTGCATGCTCCTGTCCTGGTTCGCCCACTGGGTCTCCAAGCGGCAGAAGCGCAACCCCAAGACGGAGGCGGTCGACGTCGCCGACGCCGAGCCCGGCACGTTGTTGCCCGGCGCGGGCCCGCAGGGGTAACCCCGGCCGCCGGTCCTGGCGGGCGTGTGCCTGGCCCCGCGGGCCGAGTCGTGTGCACCTCCGCTGCGCGGCGGTGTCCTCGATCGCCGGACGGGCTGCTGTGCTCTGTCCTCAGGCGCCGGCCGGGCTGCTGTGCTGTGTCCTCAAGCGCCGGACGGGCTGGTTTGGCTGAGGTCGGCCCGACTACTCCCGGACGGGGATCGACAGCGAGGAGGGGTCGTCCTTCGGGGAGGAGAAGTCCAGCCGCGCGCCGTCCGGGTTGTGCTCGATGTAGAGCGGGTCCACCGTGTCGACCACAAGCGCGAGCCGGTGGCCGGCCGGGACGTCGTAGGAGGTGGCGAGCAGCTTCAGATCGACGCCGAAGGGCTGCCCCGGGGCCTTGTCGTGGAAGGTGTAGGGGGCGTGGCTGACGAGCTTGCCCACCCCCAGCGGGCCCACGTCGTAGAGATAGGCGACCACCGTGCCGCTCTCCTTGTCGCTGGTGAGCGTGGTGTGCAGCCGCGCGCTGCCCCGCACGCGCTGCACCGCGGCATAGCGGTCGGACTGCCACACGGCGGCGAACGCCCGCGGCAGCAGCGGCACCGAGACCATCGGCGGCAGCTTCAGGAACTGGTCGAGGACGTTGGACAGCAGGGCCGTGCCGCCGTTCGCGCCCGAGTCGACGCCCGCGCGGATGCTTCTGCCGCCCTCCAGCGGCAGGGTGCGCCGCGTCCGCTCCACGGCCGCCCAGTCGGGATAGGACTCGTAGCCGCCGCCGGTGCGGGACTTCAGCTGGACGGGCTGCTCGCGGTCGATGCCGTTGGCCGTGCCCTTGAGGTGGTGGTCGAACCAGCGGTGGGCATTGGTCCACACGTCGTTGGGCAGCCCGAACAGCCCGGTGCCCTCGGCGGTGGCGTGGTCACCGGGGCGCAGTTCCAGCCGCTTGGGGCCGGTGAGCCGCTCGTAGAACTTCGCGTACTGATCGGGCGGGAAGACCGTGTCGCCCCAGGCGTTGCCCATCATGATGGCGGCGCCGCCCGCGTTGATGTCCTTGAGATAGGTGGCGGGGGAGCGCTTGGCACCCCAGTCGAGCATCTCCTTCTCCTTGGCCAGGTTCGAGCCGAGGAAGTCCTTCAGGATCCCCTGCAACTCCTCGCCCGGCCGCCCCGTCAGCGCGCCCAGGCCGCCCAGCAGTTCGGCGGCCTGACGGTGCTGGGTGCGGTCGCCGTAGATGGCCTCGATGAGGTCGGCCCAGCCGCTCATCGCGACCACGGCCTTGATGCGCTTGTCGAAGCCGGAGGCCAGCAGGCTGATGCCCGCCCCGTACGAGATCCCGGCCATGCCGATCCGCGCCGGGTCGGCGGGGGTGTGGGCGAGCGCCCAGTCGATGACCTTGGAGGCGTCGGCGATGTCCGGCGGCCCGGCCGTCTCGATCTTCCCGCCGGAGAGCCAGAAGCCGCGCGAGGTGTAACTGACCACCACGTAGCCGGAATCGGCGAGCTGCTTGGCCTGGGCGAGGTATTCGAGCTGCGGCATGGCCCAGCTGGTGGGCAGCACGAGCACCGGGTAGCGGCGTGAGCCGTCGGCGTCGCGCGGGGTGAAGACGTTGCCCTTGAGGGTGATGCCGCCGGAACCGGGTATGTCGGTGAACCGGACGTTCGCGGAGCCCGCTTGCGGTGCCACGGCGGCGGGCCCGCGCTGCGGGGCGGCGAGCGCGGGCCCGAGGGAGGTGAAGGCGAGCAGCGCGGCGCAGGCGGCGCCGACTGCCGTGGTGCGCAGGGCCTGTCGAGGGTGTCGCACGGGCACTCCTGACGTCGGTGCCGTGGGGGGTTCGGTACGGCACGCCGATGCAAAGTGACCCGACGGTAACCTCGTTTGTTTACCCGGGGTAATAGTTGTGTGAGTTACGCATGGGTAACGATTGATCGTCTCGGACTGGCTGGATTCTTGCGGCTGTTGGTACGGGTGTGGGGGGTCACCCGGCCTCGCCCAGCCACAGGTCGGGGCCGAAGACCTCGTAGTGGATGTCGGCGGCGGCGACGCCCGCCGTCAGCAACTGGGCGCGTGCCGAGCGGAGGAAGGGAATCGGCCCGCAGAGGTAGGCGATGGTGCCGGCGGGGATGTCGAGGCCGGAGAAGTCCGCCCGGCCGGTCCGCTCGGCGGGCCAGGGGCCCTCCGGCTGCTCGTACCAGACGTGCGCGACCGCGTTCGGGAGCTTGTCGGTGAACAGGGCGAGGTCCTCGCGGAAGGCGTGGGTGGCCTCGCTGCGGTCGGCGTGCACGGTGATGATCCGACGGGTCGAACCGGTGGCGGCGAGGTGGGAGAGCATGCCCGTCATGGGCGTGCAGCCGATGCCCGCGGAGGCGAGCAGTACGGGGGCGTCGCCGTCGGCGAGCGTGACGTCGCCGAAGGGGGCGCTGACGGTCAGGTGCGCACCCACGCCGACGTGGTCGTGGAGGTGGTTGGACACCTCGCCGTCCGGGGCGCCGGTGACGCGCTTGACGGAGAAAGCCAGGGCGTCGTCCGGGTGGCTGGAGAGGCTGTATTGACGGATCTGCCGGGCCCCGTCGGGGAGTTCGACCCGGACGGAGACGTACTGGCCCGGGCGGGCGGCGGGTATCGGACGGTCGTCCAGCGGCCGGACGAGGAAGGTGGCGACCTCGGCGGTCTCCGTCAGCCGGGCGACGACGCGGCAGGGGATCCACACGTCGCCGTCGGGGGCGCCCGCCCGCTCGTACAGTCGGGCCTCGATGGCGATGAGGGCGTTCGCCATCAGCCAGTACACCTCGTCCCAGGCCGCGGCGACCTCGGCGGTGATCGCGTCGCCGAGCACCTCGGCGATGGCGGCGAACAGGTGCTCCTGGACGAGCGGGTACTGACCGGGCGTGATGCCGAGCGAGGCGTGCTTGTGGGCGATGCGGGAGAGCATCGCGTCGGGGCGGACCTCGGGGTGCTCGACGAGGGCGGTGGCGAAGGCGGCGATGGCGCCGGCGAGGGCCTGGCGCTGGCTTCCGTTGGCCTGGTTGCCCCGGTTGAACAGATCGCGCAGCAGCTCGGGGTGGGCGGCGAACAACTTGTCGTAGAAGAGCGGAGTGATCTCGCCGATGGCCCCGCCGACGGCGGGCAGGGTGGCGCGGACGATCTCGGTCGACTTCGGGGACAGCATCGGCGACTCCTGTCGTTCAGGCCTGAGCGCTTAATTGGCATCTCAGACTCGTATTTAAGGATGTGCGGAAGGGGGGTGGGGCTCGATGGGGCCCTCAGTCCTCCGGGCGGGTGCTGAGGCTCAGCAGGACCGGGCCGGCGGGTTCGGCGATCAGATCCTCGATGGTGATCGGGTCGAGTGCGGCGAAGAACGCCTCCTGTGCCGCGCGCAGGGCGCCGCGCAGTCGGCAGGCGGACCGCAGGGGGCAGGGTGGATCGTCCTCGCAACCGACGACGTCGCCGGCCCCCTCCAGCTCGCGCACCAGCCGGCCGACCGAACCCGTGCGCCCGGCGGTGGTCAGGGCGAGTCCGCCGCCCCGGCCCCGGCGGGCCTCGAGGACCCCGAGGTGCTGGAGCCTGCTGACCACCTTGGCCGCGTGGGTGTACGGCACGCCGACCGCGCCCGCCACCTCGCGGGTGGTCGGTGCGGCCGTGTCCGCGGGGCCCGCTGCGCCTTGGGTCACCGCCAGGCGCATGGCGATGCGCAGGGCGATGTCGGTGCTCTTGGTCAATCGCACACGTGCACCGTAACTAATTGGATTCCAGGAATCCAATTAAGTGCGGACCCGCGACGACAACGGGCCGGCCTCCCCGGACGGGGAAGCCGGCCCGAGGGCAGGGGCTGTGGATCAGCCGACGAGCTGGACCTCGGCGTGCGTACCGGCGGCGTCGACGCCGGTGTACATGCTGAGGTTGCCGTTGGTCCACCGCACGAGGATGTCGTTGAGGCGGCTGCCGGGGGAGAAGGACCCCACCGTGATCACGTCGGCCTTGGTCCACGCGGACTTGGCGGGCCTGATCTTGATCTCGCCGTGCAGACCGGCGGCGTCGACGCCGGGGTAGATGGTGCCCTCGCCGTCGCTCCAGCGGACCATCAGGTCGCCCGTGCCCTTGCCGGTGAACTCGCCGGCGCTGATCTGGGTGGCGTTGGGCCACGTCGAGTTCGCGCCGACCAGCTGGGTGTCCTTGCTGATGGCGTTGGTGTCGACATCCGGGTACAGGGTGACCGAGCCGTTGGCCCAGACGACGAGCATGTCGTCGCGGAGCGCGTTGGCCGTGTAGCGGCCGGAGGTGATCAGCTTGGCGTTCTTCCAGGTGGCATTGGGGTCGGACAGCTTCTTCTCGTCGTGGAAGCCGCCGCGGTCGACGTGGGTGTACTCGGTGAGCTCACCGTCGGACCAGCGCACGAGGAGACCGTCGGTGCCGTTCTCCGTGAAGCGGCCGCCGCTGATGGTGCGCGCGTACTGCCATACGCTGCCCGGACCGGCGAGCTTGACCTCGGCGGAGAACGGGTGCTTGGCGTCCTTGGTCTCGGCGCCTTCGAAGAGGCTGGCCGAGCCGTCGGCCCACACCGCGATCAGATCGCCGCGGCCACTGCCGGTGAAGTCACCGGCGGCCGTCATCTTGGCCTGCTGCCACTTCTCCGAGCCACCGAGGGAGAACGGCAGCTGCGGCTGGCGGTACGGGCCGGGGTCGGAGTGCCGGCCGTGCTCGGCGTCGTCGTACAACTGGAAGAAGCGGTCGCCGTACATCGGGCTGTAGCTGATGCGGTTGTACATCGGGTCGCTGCTCGGCACGGCGGGGCCGCCGCCGTTGTAGCCGCCCACGTTGCCGATGATCTCGCCGGTGCCGGTCGCCCGGTCGATCTTGGAGAACCAGGGGCCGCCGGAGACGCCGCCCCACATGCCCGCGCAGTCGATGCGCATCTGGTTGAAGCCCGGCAGCGCGGCCGTCGGCGTGGTGCACTGGACGGGAAGGTCCTGCGGGTTGTGACCGACCGAGGGGTAGCCGATCACGGTGGTGGTGTTCTCGAAGCCCGGCGTACGGGCGAGGGTGCTGCCGCCCACGACGTCCTGGAGCTTCTTGCCGTCGTTCTCCTTGACGCGCGCGAACGCGAAGTCCAGGTCCGACTCGGGGCCCTTGGCGTTCTTCCCGTAGCTCTTGTCCGCGAACCACTCCTCGACCGGCCAGATCCCGTACGGCTGGTTCTGGAGCGACTTCGTCGGGTCGTACTGCGGGACGAACACCGCCTTGGAGTTCTGGCAGTGGCCCGCCGTCAGCATGAGACTGCGGGTGCCGCTCTGCACCGCGCTCGCCGAGCAGTAGTGCGCGCGCATGTCCTTGTCGACGGCGAAGAGCATGCCGACGGACTTGATGCCGGGGAAGTGCTCGGAGGTGTCCGGCTTGGCGCCCGCCAGCGACCGGGCCTTCGGCGCGGCCTTGGGGGTGGCGGTCGTCGCGGGCTTGGGGGCGCGGCCGGAGGGGTCGGTCGCGGAGGTGATGCGCTGCGGGGTCCAGAACCGCAGGGCGTCCTCCACCGACCAGTCGCCGCCCTCGACGGCTTCGGTGCCGGTGCCGGTCCGCGGCTTCGCCGTGGGTACCGCGCGGGTGGCCGAGGGGCTCGCACCGGGAGTCGCCTTCGGGCCCGCACCGGGGGTCGGCGCGGTGGCGGCCGTCGCGGTGGTGCCACCGGCGACGGTGAGGAGGGTGCCGCAGGCCGCCGAGACGGCGAGACGACGCAGGCGTGACGTACGCAAGAACAGATCTCCGATCAGGAGGGTGGGGGTCATACGGGCCCGAGACGGCGACGCGGCCCTTCCGCCCGGTTCGGGCGGAAGGGCCGCGTCGATCCGCACGCCGGGCCGGCCGTGTCGGAAGGGGCGGCCGGCCCGGCGCGGTCACAGGGGTCAGCCGACGAGACGGACCTCGTTGTGGGTGCCGGCGCTGTCGACGCCGGGGTACATGGTGAGGCTGCCGTTGGCCCAGCGGACGATGACGTCGTTGGGGACCTTGTTCGCGTCGAACGCGCCGACGGTGATCACCGTGGCGTTGGTCCAGGCGGACTTGGGGTCACGGATCTTGATCTCGCCGTGCAGGCCCGCGGTGTCGACGCCCGGGTAGATGGTGCCCTCACCGTCGGACCAGCGGACCATCAGGTCGCTGGTCTTCTTGCCGGTGAACTCGCCGGCGCCGATCTGCTCGGCGTGCGTCCAGGTCGAGTTGGCCTTCTGGATCTGGGTGGCCTTGCGGATGCCGTTGGCGTCGATGTCGGAGTACATCGAGATGGAGCCGTCGACCCACACGACGAACATGTCGTCGCGCAGCGCGTTGCCGGTGTAGCGGCCGGCGGTCACCAGCTTGGCGTTCTTCCAGGCGGCGTTGGGCTCGGCGAGCTTCTTCTCGTCGTGGAAGCCGTTCTGGTCCACGTGGGTGTACTCGGTGAGCTCACCGTCGGACCAGCGGACGATGAGGCCGTCGCTGCCGTTCTCGGTGAAGCGGCCGCCCGAGATGGCCCGCGCGTACTTGAAGGTGCTGCCGGCCTCGGCGAGCTTGTACTCCGAGGAGAAGGGGTACTTCGGGTCGTTGAACTCGGCACCCTGGTACAGGGTGACGGAGCCGTCGGTCCAGCGGACGATCATGTCCATGTGGCGCTTGCCGCCGGCCGAGCCGCCGGTGAAGTAACCGGAGGCGAGAAGGTCGGCGTTCTTCCAGTTCGCCTTGTTCAGCAGGCCGCGGGAGTAGACCGAGGACACCCAGCCGGCGACATCGTCGACGCGGGTGTTGACGGCGCCCTTGCGGGTCTCGGCCGCGTCGGTGCCGAAGCAGCCGCCCTGCCACGAGGCGGTGTTGATCGAGGCCAGCTCGGCGCGGCCGGCGTTCTCACGGAAGGCCGGGCCACCGGTGTCGCCCTTGCAGACGACCGCGTCGGCACCCTTGCCGGCGAGGCCGACCGAGGTGTCCTTGACCGAGTCGACGGTGAAGGAGTTGCTGTGCAGACGCTGCGGTATCCACTCGGTCTTGGTGCGGCCGTAGCCGGCGACCCGCACCTCGTCACCCTGCTGGGGGGCGGTGGAGGAGACGGCGACGGGGGCGACGCCGGTCACGGGCTGCGCGAGCTTGACCATGACGAGGTCGCGGTCGTCACGCGGGACGAGCTCGACGGCCTCGGTCACGACGCCGGCCGTCGAGGAGAGGTTCGTGCGGCCGACCGTCACGGTCGTCTTCAGCTTGGGCGCACCCGCGGCGATCTTGAAGCCCTGGGCCGGGCTGTCGGCGAAGCAGCTGGCCGCGGTGATGACCCAGCCCTGCTCGACGAGCGCGCCGGAGCAGCTGCGCTTGCCGCCGATGTCGAGCTTCGCGGTGAAGGCGTAGGTCCCGTCGGCCGGGTTGTCACCCACGACGGCGTTCGCCGGTGCAGCGGTCAGCAGCCCCGCGGCGACGGTGGTGGAGAGAAGAGCGGTGACCCACGCTGCGCGTGAACGTCTGCCGGACATGTTCGTTCCTTCTGAGGTGGCTAGAGGTGCGAGAGGGCCGGTGGGGCCGTCGCGGCCGGGGGCGCGGATGTGCGTCCCAAGCCTGGGGGCGCTGACCGGGTGGGTCAGCCGGTGCCCGTCACGCCGGAGTCGCGGCCGGGCGGTGGCGTGGGTCAGCCGGTGACGCGGAGCTCGACGAGCGCGGTGGGCTCGCCGCCGGGGATGCCCTCGCCGACGCCCTTGAGGTCGTTCTTGGGCACGTCGACGGTCTGCGAGGTGCCGCCGGCGGTGACGGTGGCCCGGACCGGGTGGTCCTCGGTCTGGAGGCCGAACACGCGGGGGATCTCCAGCGTGAGGTAGCCCGACTTCTTGTCGCCCGTGAGACGGAAGCAGTACTTGTCCGCCTTGGTCTGGGGGGTGGGACGCGTCATCACGATGATGTCGCTGTCCGTGGCGCAATCGCCCAGCAGGATGCGGCCGTCGCCCTTGCGGAGGGTGATGCCGGTGTCCTTGAGAATCTTTGCCGCGCCCGGGTACTCGAAGTCCTCGATCGCCGAAGGCGGAGTGGCCTCGTCCGCGGCCGGGGCAGGGGCCGCGAAAGCGATGGCGGAAGCAGCGGTGACGGCGGAGACGCCACCGATAACGCCGGCAAGCAGCATTCTGCGCGCGCGAGATATCACCAGGGATTCCTTCCGGATGCGTGCAGCACGGCACATGCCGTTGCACGTAATGGTGGGATAAAGGCGGGTGGCTGGAACCTATCACCTGTGGTGGCTTTGCTGGTTCTTGAAGGTCCGTCAGGTGTCCTTGGGCCCCATTTCACAGGCGTACTGCCAGTAACGCTTTCGTTGTGAGCATGACATTGTCAACGCCCTATGGGTGGCTGGAACTTGTACCCAGGAAGCGGAGTTTCCACTTCCGATTTTCCTGTTCGGGGAACCCGGTGAGGCGGTTATGTTCGCCGGGCCTATCGAGGCAATGGACAGGTAAAGGGAAGGGATTGCTCGGTGAGAGCGACTCGGAGAGATCGAGGAGAGGCCGGCCGCACGGCATATTCCGGCCGACGAGAAGGAGATCGCCGAGAAGCACGACGACCGCATCGCCTCGGTGCAGCTCGTCAGCATCGGCGGCCATGGGGGTGCGGGAGGCCGCGGAAGGCGCCGGCCGGTCCGCCCAGGACGTGCGCGCGTTCCTGCGGGCAGGCCCGGCACGTCACCCGCGATCGCGACCAGGAGCGGGCCACCGTGGCCTGGGGCCAAGCGCGGTCCGCCCGTCCCCGGTGACCCCGCGGCCTCTATAGTCCCGATGGCAAAGCCGTGGGAACGGCGGGTGAGCGGAGTCCGCGCATCGTCGTCGCCCCGGGTACCGACACAATTATTTCGGCCTGTCCATGGCCTGGGAAAGAGGCCACGGATGGACTGGTGCCCCCGGTGTGATCAAGGGTGGGTCGTCAGACGTCGCGTGCGCGAGCAGGCCGACGTCATCAAGGTCTGCAAGGAGTGCGACACCGTGTGGCTGGACGACCAGCCGGTGAGCAGGGACGCCTACACCGATCTCGACCCGTACATGAGCGGCTTCGGCAAGGAGCCGTTGTGGTCGAACCTCGTACCGCTCGAAGGCGGTACTCAGCGTTGACCAGGGAGAAATCCCGGGGGCCGCACGCGAAGGCGTGCGGCCCCGGTTTTCGTCGGGGGAGGCCGTGCCCACCCGCACCCGTAGACGGCTCACGTTGACAGACAGTCACCGCGGAGCGAGTCTGACTCCCGCGCGGTGATCATCGGCGGTCACCCGACACACCTTCGGAGGCAGTAGTGGCAGAGGCTTACGCACGCGGTGGGCGGTACGGGAAGGCGCTGGCGGCGCTCGGCGCGGTAGGGGCGCTGGCGGTCGGCGCGGCCGCTCCCGCGGGGGCCTCCGAGGCCGGCACGGGCACGGGCGGGGAGCGCTACGTCGCCCTCGGCGACTCGTACACCTCCGCACCGGGCGTGCCCGAGCAGACGGGCGGCGACTGCGCGCGGTCCAGCGTCAACTACCCCTCGGTCACCGCCAAGTGGCTGCACACGCGGACGTTCAAGGACGTCAGCTGCAGCGGCGCCACCACCGACGACATGTGGCGGACCCAGGGCGCCAACCCGCCCCAGCTGAACGCCCTCGGCAAGCGCACCACGCTCGTCACCGTCGGTATCGGCGGCAACGACATCGGCTTCGGCGACATCATCGGCAGCTGCGCGCAGCTGTCCGCGACCGACCCGGCCGGCGCGCCCTGCCGTACCAAGTACACCGAGGGCGGCAAGGACCAGCTCACCGCCCGCATCGCCGCCGCCGCGCCCAAGGTCGCCCGGGTGCTGAAGGACGTGCGCAAGCGCGCCCCGCACGCGCGCGTCGTGATCGTCGGGTACCCCACGATCATGCCGGACAACGGGGTCGGCTGCTTCCCGGCCGTACCGATCGCCGCCGGTGACGTGGGCTACCTGCGGGACACCGAGAAGCACCTCAATACGATGCTGAGGCAGCAGGCCGCCAAGGCAGGCGTCCGCTACGCCGACACCTACGGCCCGACCGTCGGCCACGACGTCTGCAAGCCCGCCGCCGACCGCTGGGTCGAGGGCGCGAACCCGGAGAACCCGGCCGCCCCCTTCCACCCCAACGCCAAGGGCGAGGAGGCCATGGCACGCGCGGTCCTCGGCGTCGCCAAGAAGCGCTGAGGCAGCGGCACCGAGCCGGACGCGCCGAGCGAGGTCACCATGCGCGGCACCCTGTCTTCCGGCCCGCCCTCCGAGTAGGCTCCGGGGCTCGTTCGCCCCGCTTGGAGGTAGGGATGGCCCGCGCGAGATCGACCGCCCAACGACGTCTGCCCGTACTCGCCGTGACGGCCGCGCTGGTCGCCACAACCGTCGTGCCCGCCGCCTCGGCGGCGGGCACGACGGAGCACCCGCACACCGCCCGCACACCCGCGAAGTCCCCCGTCGCCGTCGGTTACGGCGGCGCTGTGGCCAGCGTCGACCCCGACGCGTCGGCAGCCGGCATCGAAGTGCTGCGCAAGGGCGGTAACGCCGTCGACGCGGCGGTGGCCACCGCTGCCGCGCTCGGCGTCACCGAGCCGTACTCGGCCGGGATCGGCGGCGGCGGCTACTTCCTCCATTACGACGCGAAGCGGCACCGGACCTCGATGATCGACGGCCGTGAGCGCGCCCCGCTCAGCGCCGGCAAGGACCTCTTCCTGGAGGACGGCAAGCCCATCCCGTTCGCGGACGCCGTCACCAGCGGCCGCAGTGTCGGCACCCCCGGCACCCCCGCCACCTGGGACACCGCCCTGCGCACCTGGGGCAGCCGGTCGCTCGCCCAGGTGCTGCGCCCCGCCCAGCGCATCGCCCGCGAGGGCTTCACCGTCGACGCCACCTTCCGTAAGCAGACCGCCGACAACCAGGCGCGTTTCAAGGACTTCCCGGCCAGCGCCGAGCTCTTCCTGCCGGGCGGACAGCCGCCGGCCGTCGGGACGACCCTGAAGAACCCCGACCTCGCGCGCACCTACGAGCTGCTGGCCAAGAAGGGCACCGACGCGCTCTACCGGGGCGAGGTCGGCCGCGACATCGTCCGGACCGTGCGCAAGCCCCCCGTCGCCCCCGGGGCCAAGCGCGTCGTGCGCCCCGGTGACCTGACGGCACGGGACCTGCGCGCGTACACGGCGAAGAAGCAGGACCCCACCCGGACGTCCTACCGGGGCCTCGACGTCTACGGCGTCGCCCCCTCGTCCTCCGGCGGCACCACCGTCGCCGAGGCGCTCAACATCCTGGAGCGCGGCGACCTCTCGAAGCTCGACAAGAAGACTTATCTGCACCGCTACATCGAGGCCAGCCGGGTCGCGTTCGCCGACCGCAACCGCTGGGTCGGCGACCCGGCGCACGAGAACGTGCCCACCAAGGGGCTGACCTCCCAGCACTTCGCCGACACGCGCGCGTGCCTGATCAAGGACGACGCGGTGCTGACCAGCCCGCTCGCCCCGGGCGACCCGCGCCGCCCGGTGCCCTGCGGCACACGCGGCAAGGCCGCGCCCACCCCCTACGAGGGGGAGCACACCACGCATCTGACGACCGCCGACAAGTGGGGCAACGTCGTCGCCTACACCCTGACCATCGAGCAGACCGGCGGCAGCGGCATCACCGTGCCCGGGCGCGGTTTCCTGCTCAACAACGAACTGACCGACTTCTCCTTCGTGCCGGTCAGCCCGGGCGTCCACGACCCGAACCTGCCCGGCCCCGGCAAGCGCCCGCGCTCGTCGCTCTCGCCGACGATCGTCCTGGACGACGGGCGGCCCGCCTTCGCGCTCGGCTCGCCCGGCGGCGCGACCATCATCACCACCACCCTGCAGACCCTGCTCAACCACGTGGACCGCGGGATGCCGCTGGTCGACGCGATCGCCGCGCCGCGCGCCAGCCAGCGCAACGCGGCGGTGACCGAGCTGGAGCCGGGCCTGTGGGACAGCCGGCTCAGAGGACGGCTCGAAGCCCTCGGCCATGTGTTCAAGCAGAACCCGGAGATCGGTGCGGCCACCGGCGTCCAGCGGCTGCCGGACGGCCGCTGGCTGGCGGCCGCCGAACGGGTCAGGCGCGGCGGCGGCTCCGCGATGGTCGTCCACCCGTCGGGCCGGTAGGCGGCACCGCCGGACGACACGACAGCACACGACGTCGCGCGTACGCCGTGCTCACGGGCGGCGGGCTTCCCGGCCCGCCGCCCGCTTCGCGCTACCTCCCCGGGCGCGCCTGCTGGTCTGCCCGCGCCCCTTGCGGTCCGTACGCGCCCCCTCCGGTCCGACCGCGCCCGGCCGCGCGAGGCGGGTTGTCCACATCCGCGCGACGCGGGTTATCCACAGGAAGCCGGATGGTCTTGCCACGAGTCGGGGCGGGTCATACGGTCGCATCCACACGTGATCTACGTGACGGGCTGGCTGACGCCCCGGCAAAGGAGCAGCTCATGGCCAACGTTGTCCGCGCCGCACTCGTCCAGGCGACCTGGACCGGTGACACCGAGTCGATGATCGCCAAGCACGAGGAACACGCCCGTGCCGCCGCCGCGCAGGGCGCGAAGGTGATCGGCTTCCAGGAAGTCTTCAACGCCCCCTACTTCTGCCAGGTGCAGGAGAGCGAGCACTACCGCTGGGCCGAGCCGGTCCCGGACGGCCCCACCGTGAGCCGGATGCGCGACCTCGCCCGCGAGACCGGCATGGTGATCGTCGTGCCCGTCTTCGAGGTCGAGCAGTCCGGCTTCTACTACAACACCGCCGCCGTCATCGACGCCGACGGCAGCTATCTGGGGAAGTACCGCAAGCACCACATCCCCCAGGTCAAGGGCTTCTGGGAGAAGTACTACTTCAAGCCCGGCAATATCGGCTGGCCCGTCTTCGACACGGCCGTCGGCAAGGTCGGCGTCTACATCTGCTACGACCGCCACTTCCCCGAGGGCTGGCGTTCACTGGGCCTCGCCGGAGCCCAGCTGGTCTACAACCCCTCCGCCACCTCACGCGGCCTCTCCGCCCACCTGTGGAAGCTGGAACAGCCCGCGGCAGCCGTCGCCAACGAGTACTTCATCGCAGCGATCAACCGGGTGGGCCAGGAGGAGTACGGCGACAACGACTTCTACGGCACGTCGTACTTCGTCGACCCGCGCGGCCAGTTCGTCGGTGACGTCGCGAGCGACACCAAGGAGGAGCTGATCGTCCGCGACCTCGACTTCTCCCTGATCGACGAGGTGCGCCGGCAGTGGGCGTTCTACCGGGATCGCAGGCCCGACGCGTACGACGGGCTGGTCCAGCCGTGAGCGCGGGGGCCCCCGGAGGCGCGGCCTCCGCCCCGGCTCCTGCCCCCTCCGGTCTGCGCGACCGGCACCGGGCCGTCATGCCCGAGTGGCTCGCCCTCTACTACCGCGACCCGCTGGAGATCACCCACGGCGAGGGCCGCCATGTGTGGGACGCCGAGGGCAGACGCTACCTCGACTTCTTCGGCGGCATCCTCACCACCATGACCGCCCACGCCCTGCCGGAGGTCACCAAGGCCGTCGGTGACCAGGCCGGCCGCATCCTGCACACCTCCACGCTCTATCTCGACCGGCACATGGTCGAGTTGGCCGAGCGGATCGCCGCCCTCTCCGGCATCCCCGACGCGCGGGTCTTCTTCACCACCTCAGGCACCGAGGCCAATGACGCCGCCCTGCTGCTCGCCACCACCCACCGCAGCTCCAACCAGATCCTGGCGATGCGGAACAGCTACCACGGCCGGTCCTTCGCCTCCATCGCCGTCACCGGCAACGCCGACTGGTCGCCCACCAGCCTCTCCCCGCTGCAGACGCTCTACGTGCACGGCGGCATCCGCACCCGCGGCCCCTTCGCCCATCTGTCCGACGCGCGGTTCATCGAGGCCTGTGTCGCCGACCTTGAGGACGTGCTCGCCCAGACGCACGGCAACGTCGCCGCGCTGATCGCCGAACCCGTCCAGGGCGTCGGCGGATTCACCGCACCCCCCGACGGGCTGTACGCGGCCTTCCGCGAGGTCCTCGCCCCGCGCGGCATCCTGTGGATCACCGACGAGGTCCAGACCGGCTGGGGCCGGACCGGCGACCACTTCTGGGGCTGGCAGGCCCACGCCCGAAGCGGCCCGCCCGACGTGCTCACCTTCGCCAAGGGCATCGGGAACGGCATGTCCGTCGGTGGCGTCGTCGCCCGGGCCGAGGTCATGAACTGCCTGGGCGCCAACTCCATCTCCACCTTCGGCGGCAGCCCCGTCACCATGGCGGCCGGCCTCGCCAACCTCACCTACCTCCTGGAGCACGACCTCCAGGGCAACGCCCGCCGGGTCGGCGGCCTCCTCATCGAGCGGCTGCGGGCCGTCGCCGCCGGCCTGCCGGTCGTCCACGAGGTACGCGGCCGCGGCCTGATGATCGGCATGGAGCTGGTCGGGGACGACGGCTCGCCCTCCCCGGAGGCCGCCGCGCTCACCCTCGAAGCCGCCCGGGAGCTCGGTCTGCTCGTCGGCAAGGGCGGGCGCGACGGCAATACCCTGCGCATCGCCCCGCCGATGACGCTCACCATCACCGAGGCCGAGGAGGGCGCCGCCCTCCTCGAAGAGGCACTGCGCCGGGCGCAGCACGCGATCTCCGGAAAGGAACGGCCATGACCAGGACCGTCATCCGCGGGGGGCTCGTCATCACCGCGGCGGAGGAGGGCCGCATGGACGTCCTCGTCGAGGACGGCAAGGTCGCGGCCCTCGCCACGCCCGACAGCACCTTCGCCGAGGGCTGGACCGCCGACCGGACGATCGACGCCACGGGCAAGTACGTCATCCCGGGCGGCGTCGACGCCCACACCCACTTCGACCTCCCCTTCGGCGGCACCGCCTCCAGTGACACCTTCGAGACGGGGACCCGCGCCGCGGCGTGGGGCGGCACCACGACCGTCGTCGACTTCGCGGTCCAGTCCCGCGGCCGGTCGCTGCGCGAGGGCCTCGACACCTGGCACGCCAAGTCCCAGGGCACCTGCGCGATCGACTACGCCTTCCACATGATCGTGTCGGACGTCAACGAGCACACGCTCAAGGAAATGGACGGACTCGTCGAAGAAGGCGTGACGTCGTTCAAACTGTTCATGGCGTATCCGGGGGTCTTCTACTCGGACGACGGCCAGATCCTGCGCGCCATGCAGCGGGCCTCCGGCAACGGCGGCCTGATCATGATGCACGCGGAGAACGGCATCGCGATCGACGTGCTCATCGAGCAGGCGCTGGCCCGGGGGGAGTCGGACCCCCGCTACCACGGCGAGGTCCGCAAGGCGCTGCTGGAGGCCGAGGCCACACACCGCGCCATCCAGCTCGCCCGCGTCGCCGGCAGCCCGCTGTACGTGGTGCACGTCTCGGCCGAGGAAGCCGTCGCCGAGCTGGCCCGGGCCAGGGGCATGGACCTGCCCGTCTTCGGTGAGACATGTCCGCAGTACCTCTTCCTGTCCACCGACAACCTCGCCGAGCCGGGCTTCGAGGGCGCCAAGTACGTCTGCTCGACACCGCTGCGGCCCCGCGAGCACCAGGCCGCACTCTGGCGCGGACTGCGCACCGACGACCTCCAGGTCGTCTCCACCGACCACTGCCCCTTCTGCTTCTCCGGCCAGAAGGAGCTGGGCCGCGGCGACTTCTCCAAGATCCCCAACGGGCTGCCCGGCGTGGAGAACCGCATGGACCTCCTCCACCAGGCCGTCGTCGACGGGCACCTCTCCCGCCGCCGCTGGATCGAGATCGCCTGCGCCGCCCCCGCCCGGATGTTCGGCCTCTACCCGCAAAAGGGCACGATCGCCCCGGGTGCCGACGCCGATGTCGTCATCTACGACCCGAACGCGCGGCAGACGCTCTCCGCCGAGACCCACCACATGAACGTCGACTACTCGGCTTACGAGGGGAAGACCGTGACCGGCCAGGTCGAGACGGTCCTCTCGCGCGGTGAACCCGTCATCGACCGGCGCGAGTTCGTCGGACGGGCCGGCCACGGCCGCTTCACCCCCCGTTCCACCTGCCAGTACCTGAACTAGGAGACACCCGCGTGGACTTCGGACTCGTCCTGCAGACCGACCCGCCCGCCAGTGCCGTGGTGGACCTCATGCGCCGCGCCGAGAGCGCCGGGTTCCGCTACGGCTGGACCTTCGACTCCGCCGTGCTGTGGCAGGAACCCTTCGTCATCTACAGCCGCATCCTGGACCACACCGAGCGACTGATCGTCGGTCCGATGGTCACCAACCCCACCACCCGCGCCCCGGAGGTCACGGCCTCCACCTTCGCCACGCTCAATGACATGTACGGCAACCGCACCGTGTGCGGCATCGGCCGCGGCGACTCGGCCATGCGGGTGGCCGGCCGCAAGCCCAACACCCTGGCCACCCTGCGCGAGGCGATGAGCGTCATCCGCGACCTCGCGGAGGGACGCGAGGCCGACGTAGGCGGCACGACGCTGCGCCTGCCCTGGGTGCGGGACGGCAAGCTGCCCGTCTGGATGGGCGCGTACGGGCCGAAGGCGCTCGCCCTCGCCGGTCAGGAGGCCGACGGCTTCATCCTCCAGCTCGCCGACCCGACGCTGACCGCGTGGATGGTCCAGGCCGTCCGCACCGCCGCCGCCGACGCCGGCCGCGACCCGGCGTCCGTCACGATCTGCGTGGCCGCGCCCGCGTACGTCGGTGACGACCTGGCGCACGCGCGGGAGCAGTGCCGCTGGTTCGGCGGCATGGTCGGCAATCACGTCGCCGACCTGGTCGCCCGCTACGGCGAGGGCTCCGGCATGGTGCCCGAGGCCCTCACCGCGTACATCAAGCAGCGCGAGGGCTACGACTACAGCCACCACGGCCGGGCCGGGAACCCCTCCACCGACTTCGTGCCCGACGAGATCGTGGACCGCTTCTGCCTGCTCGGCCCGGCCGAGGCGCATCGCGAGCGGCTGGAGGAGCTACGGTCCCTGGGCGTCGACCAGTTCGCGGTCTACGCCATGCACGACGCGAAGGAGACCACGATCGACGCGTACGGGGAGCACGTCATTCCGGCACTGAGCTGAACGTCGGCTCCTTTTGGCGTCACGGCACGCGCGCGGTCCACTCGGCCGAGGCGAACTTCGTCGCCGCCAGCTCCTCGGCCCGCGCCATCTCCTCGGGGGTGACCGTGCCCTCCACCAGCCCGTACCGGCCGCGGAAGGACGCGACCATCTTCTCGATCACGGCGGAGCGCGGCAGACCGGTCTGGCGGCGCAGCGGGTCGACGCGCTTCTTGGCGCTCTTGATGCCCTTGTCGGACAGCTTCTCCTTGCCGATGCGCAGCACGTCGAGCATCTTGTCGGCGTCGATGTCGTACGCCATGGTCACGTGGTGCAGCACCGCGCCGTCCGTGCCCACGAGCCGCTTCTGCGCCGCGCCCGCGATCTTTCCGGCGTCGGTGGCGATGTCGTTGAGCGGCTGGTACCACGCCTTGACGCCCATGTCGTTCAGAGCGCCGAGCACCCAGTCGTCGAGGTAGGCGTAGCTGTCGGCGAAGGACAGGCCCTGGACGAGCGCGTCGGGGACGGACAGCGAGTACGTGATGGTGTTGCCGGGCTCGATGAACATCGCGCCGCCGCCCGAGATCCGGCGCACCACCGTGATGCCGTGCCGCGCGGCGGCCTCCGCGTCGACCTCGTTGCGCAGCGACTGGAAGCTGCCGATCACCACGGCGGGGGCGCCCCACTCCCACACCCGCAGCGTCGGCGGCCGCCGCCCGGCCGCGACCTCGGCCGTCAGCACCTCGTCCAGCGCCATGTGCAGGGCGGGGGGCTGCGGACCGACGTGGATGAGCTCCCAGTCGTAGTCCCGCCAGTCGGTGGCGTGCGCAAGCGCCCGGCGGACCGCGATGCCCACGGCCTCGGAGGAGAAACCGAACATCACGGTTCCCTCGGGGAGTGCCGCGTCGATGCGCGCCGCGAGCTGCGGGGCGGGGGTGTCGGCGGGGGCGCCCTCCAGGGCGCGGTCGATGTCGAGGATCGCCTCGTCGGGCTCCAGAAAGAAGTCGCCCGCTACTCGGACATCACGGAGCGCTCCGTCCGCGACCTCCAGGTCCACGACGACGAGCTTGCCGCCCGGCACCTTGTATTCACCGTGCACGGCGCGTCCTCCAGTGTGATTCGTCCCGGCCGGCCCTGTCGGCCGACAGCGTCGTCAACCGTAACGCCGGGCGTTCACCGGGCGCCGCGCACCATGCGTCGTGCCCACGGGACCGCTTCCCGCGCCGGCCCCGCAATGCGGTCTTGCCACAGGAGAGAAATAATTCTCCATAGGCGTTTCTTTCGATTCCGGGTGATGGGGAGGGTGCGTCCCGCTGGCACGGGTGGGTCGAGGGTAGAGAAAAACAGGAGGCAGTTCCATGTTCTTCTTCTACGACAGGCAGACGCGGGCTGCCGGGTAGGGCAGCCTTGATGCTGGCGGTGACTTCGTCAACCTGAAAGACTTTCCCGCGGGACAGTTCGGGGAACTGGACCCACATCATCGACGTCGGCGGCGACCTCTTCCCCCGCTTCTTCTTCTACAGCCGGGACACGCGCGCTGCCGCGTCGGGCGAGCTCAACGACGGCGGTGACTTCGCCCATCTGAGGGACTTCCCTGCTGGACAGTTCGGCGACTGGACCCACATCGGTGTGACCCAGGAGGGACTCCCTGACCACAGGGCCGTGCATGGACTCCAGCCTTTGTCGTACCTGGAGCGCATGCCGGTCCCGTGACTTCGGCACCGGAAACCACAGCGGGCAGAGCCCTGCCGCAGCGTTCACGTCAGCGTCACCGCCACGTCGCCGGGCCACCACCGGTTGTCGGTGCGGCGTGGTTCGATGGGCGTATGATCGATGAATTTCTCGCAGGTGACCTGACCGATGTCGAGGAGGCCGTACGCAAGGCGGCCGCCGTCGAGATCATGCCCCGCTTCCGGCAGCTCGCCGCGCACGAGATCGTCGAGAAGAACGGCCCGCACGACCTGGTGACCGTCGCGGACCGGCTCGCCGAGCGGCACCTGACGGCTTCGCTCACCGCCCTGCTGCCCGGTTCCGTCGTGGTCGGCGAGGAAGCCGTGCACGCCGATCTGACGCTGCTGGAAGCGCTCCGCGGCGAGGACCCGGTCTGGATCGTCGACCCCGTCGACGGCACCCGCCAGTTCGTGCACGGCGACCCCGCCTTCGCCATGCTCGTCTGCCTCGCCCACCACGGGGAGCTGCTCGCCTCGTGGACGTACGCCCCGGCGCTGGACCGGATGGCCGTCGCGCGGCGCGGCAAGGGAGCGCTGCTCAACGGCTCGCCGCTGCGTTCGGGTTCGCCCGAGCCCGGCCAGGACCTCCACGTGGCGGTCTCGCACTACGACTTCACCACCGACGAGGAGAAGCACGTCCTAGGGAAGCTGCTCACGGACGGCGTCGTGCCGCGCCCCTGCGGCTCGGCCGGGCTCGAGTATCTGCGGGTGGCGGAGGGATCCCTCGACGCGGTGGCCTTCTCCTGGGAGAACGCATGGGACCACGCGGCCGGGCTGCTGCTCGTCGCCGAGGCGGGTGGCGCGAGCGCGACCCTCGCGGGGGAGCCGTTCCGGATAGCGGGCGGCAACACCCTTCCCTTCACCGCGGCGAGGGATGCCGCGACGGCTCGGCATATCCTTGATCTGCTGGCGTCCGCCGGTTGATCTGCAGGGGACGAGGGGAGTCCGTGCGGTGCCCACGATGCTCGACGCGGTCGTCGTAGGGGCCGGGCCCAATGGGCTGACGGCCGCGGTCGAACTGGCCCGGCGGGGGCTGCGGGTCGAGGTCTTCGAAGCCGCCGACGCGATCGGCGGCGGAGCCCGCACAGAGGAGCTGACCCTCCCCGGTTTCCGCCACGACCCGTGCTCCGCCGTGCACCCGCTCGGCGCGGGCTCGCCCGCCTTCAACGCCATGCCGCTGGCCCGGCACGGACTGGAGTGGCTGCACCACGAGCTGCCCCTGGCGCACCCCTTTCCCGACGGCACGGCCGCGGTCCTCTCCCGCAGTATCGGCGAGAGCGCCCACTCCTTCGGCCCGCGCGACGCCGGCGCGTACCGAAGGCTCGTCGCGCCGTTCCACGGCAAGTGGGACACGGTGGCGGCGGACTTCCTGCGCACCCAGTGGGACGGGCTGCCGCGCGACCCGGTCGGCTACGCCCGGTTCGGCCTGGTCGCCGCCCAGTCCGCCGCGCTGCTCACCCGCCGCTTCCACGACGAGAAGGCGCGCGGGCTCTTCGCGGGGCTCGCCGCGCACGGCATCGCGCCGCTCAGCGGCCTCGGGACCGGTGGCATGGCGCTGATGTTCGCCCTCGCCGCGCACGCGGGCGGCTGGCCGGTGCCGCGCGGCGGCTCGCAGTCGATCGCCGACGCGCTCGGCTCGTACCTGCGGGCGCTGGGCGGTGCCATCCACACGAACTTCGAGGTCAAGCGGCTCGACGACCTGCCGCCCGCCCGCGCGTACGTCTTCGACACCTCCCCGACCGCCGTGGCCCGGATCGCCGGCCTGGGTGACGCCTACCGCCGCTTCCGCTACGGACCGAGTGTCTTCAAGATCGACTACGCCCTGGACGGGCCGGTGCCGTGGACGGCAGAGGAGGCCCGGCGGGCCGGTACGGTCCACGTCGGGCCGACGTACGGCGAGATCTCCGCCGCCGTGCACGCCGCCTTCGACGGCCACGACCCCTCCGTCCCGTTCCTGATCACCGCCCAGCCCAGCCTCGTCGACCCGTCCCGCGCCCCCGACGGCAAGCACACCTTCTGGGTCTACGGGCACGTACCGAGCGGCTGGGAGGGCGACGCCACCGACGTGATCGAGCGTCAGATCGAGCGCTTCGCCCCCGGCTTCCGCGACCTCGTCCTCGCCCGCGCCACCGCCGGGCCGCCCCAGCTCGCCGCCCGCAACGCCAATTACATCGGCGGCGACATCGCGACCGGCTCCGTCGCGGGCCTGCGCCTGCTGATCCGTCCGAAGCTCGCCCGCGTCCCCTACGCCACGGCCCACCCCGCCGTCTTCCTCTGCTCCTCCGCGACCCCGCCGGGCCCGGGTGTGCACGGGATGTCGGGGCACCATGCGGCGAAGGCCGTATGGCGGCGGCTTGCGGGTCGCTCCGCGGGCTAGGCCCGGTTTCTGCGGGCCGTCTTTGCCGCCTGCGGCGGCGAGCGCCCTGCGGGCGCGTCCTCAATCGCCGGACGGGCTTGATTGGGCTGAACTCAGCCGAAACCAGCCCGTCCGGCGACCCCGGACACCGCCGCGCAGCGGTGGTGCGCACGCAACCGCACGCGCCACCCGCGGCTACGCCGCCCGGTCCAGATCGGCCACGAGCCCCGCACGTACGGTCGCCGGGTCGGTGCCGAGCCTGCGCAGGATCCCGGCCGTCACGGCGTCCTCCGGGTGGAGGACGCCCAGCAGCACATGTTCGAGGCCGATGCGGTGGTCCTTGCGGGCCAGCGCCTCGCGCAGCGAACGCTCCAGCGCCTTTTTGGCCCGCGGGGTGAACGGGATATGGCTCCGGGGCCCCTTCGCGCCGCCCCGGCGCCGGCCGAACGGCAACCCTCGCTTCTTTGCGGGCTCCTCCTCCCGGGGACCCAGCGCGCCCGGCCCGAACCTCTCCTCGGCACGGGCCCGCACCGCGTCGAGGTCGATCCCGAGCGCACGCAGCGCCTCCGCGTCACCGGCGTCGAGCGGGCCCGCCGGTGTGAGGGCCGCGCGGCAAGCGGCGGGTGTGATGCCGAGCCGCGCCAGCGTGGCAGCCCCCGGCGCCCCCTCCTGGGCGGCCACGGTGACCAGCAGGTGCTCGCTGCCGACCCATGTGTGGGCCAGGTCGCGTGCCTCCTCCTGCGCCTGGATCACCGCGAACCGGGCCTCTTTGGTGAACTGTTCGAACATGGCTACCTCCTGGCGTGTTTCTTGTGCACTGCCTGCCTGCTCACACCCAGCGCGGCCCCGATCTCCTCCCAGGACCAGCCCTGCCGCCGCGCGCTGTCGACCTGGAGCGCCTCCAGGCGCTCGACCAGCCGCCGCAGCGCGGCGACGGCGCGCAGTCCCACGTGGGGATCACCGTCCATGGCGGCCTCTGTGGTGCCGACCGCTTCCTTCGCATCCGTTCCGGCCATGCTGTCAACCTAGGATGACAAGCGTCGGGCGTCAACCACCGTTGACAAGAGGAGGGGTGGGTGAATGACGACCCCCGAGGCCGGCCCGGTGTCCATGTCGGATTCCCGCGAGCCAGGGCGACCCCGGACGGGCGATCCTTGACGCATGCACACCGACTTCGACCGCTGCGTACGGGCCGTGCGGTCCAAGGACGCCCGCTTCGACGGATGGTTCTACACCGCGGTTCTCACCACCCGGATCTACTGCCGGCCGAGCTGCCCCGCCGTACCGCCGAAGGACCGGAACATGTCCTTCTACCCGAGTGCGGCCGCCGCCCAGCAGGCCGGCTTCCGGGCCTGCAAGCGCTGCGCGCCCGACGCCAGCCCCGGCTCACCGCGCTGGAACGAACGCGCCGATGTCGTCGCCCGTGCCATGCGGCTCATCGGCGACGGCACGGTCGACCGCGAGGGCGTCCCCGGACTCGCCGCCCGCCTCGGCTACAGCACCCGCCAGATCGAACGGCAGCTGCTCGCCGAGCTGGGCGCGGGCCCCCTCGCCCTCGCCCGCGCCCAGCGCGCCCAGACCGCGCGGATCCTCATCGAGACCAGCGAACTGCCCATGGCGGACGTCGCCTTCGCCGCCGGATTCGCCTCCATCAGGGCCTTCAACGAGACCGTCCGCGAGGTCTTCGCGCTCGCCCCGACCGAGCTGCGTGCCCGCGCCGCCCGGGGAACCGCCCCGCCACCCCCGGTGTCCTGACGCTCCGGCTGCCCTTCCGGGCGCCCATGAACCCCGACAACCTCTTCGGCCACCTCGCCGCCACGGCCGTACCGGGCGTCGAGGAGTGGTGCGACGGTGCCTACCACCGCACCCTGCGGCTGCCCTACGGGCACGGCACCGTCGCCCTGCGCCCGCGCCCCGACCACATCGACTGCCGGCTCGCCCTCTCCGATCAGCGCGACCTCGCGGGTGCCATCAGCCGCTGCCGCCGACTCCTCGACCTGGACGCCGACCCGGAGGCCGTCGACTCGCTGCTGCGCACCGATCCCCTGCTCGGCCCCCTGGTCGACAAGGCGCCGGGGCGGCGGGTGCCCCGCACGGTGGACGCCGAGGAGTTCGCCGTACGCGCCGTGCTCGGCCAGCAGGTGTCGACCGCCGCCGCCCGCACCCTCGCCGCCCGGCTCGTCCTCGCGCACGGCGAACCGCTGGCCACCCCGCACGGCGGCCTCACCCACCTGTTCCCCACCGCCGGGGCGCTGGCCGGCCTGGACCCCGCCGCCCTCGCCATGCCCACCGGGCGCCGCGCCACCGTCGTCCGCGTCGCCAGTGCCCTCGCGGACGGAGAGCTCGCCCTCGGCGTCGGCAGCGACTGGGAGCGGGCCCGCGCCCACCTCACCGCCCTCCCCGGCATAGGCCCCTGGACGGCGGAGATCATCGCGATGCGGGCCCTCGGCGACTCCGACGCCTTCATCCCCACGGACCTCGGCGTACGGCGCGCCGCGGCCACCGCGGGCCTGCCCGCCACACCCGGGGCGCTCACCCGGCACGCCGCCGCGTGGCGGCCCTGGCGCGCGTACGCCGTCCAGTACCTGTGGTCGGCCGACGACCACGCGGCGGCCAGCATGCCGTCGGCCTGACCGGCCGGGCAACGACCGGCGCAGGGCCGCCGCGATCGGCGGACCCGGTGTGCCCCGCCCGGCCGCCCGAAGCGTCCATCCCAGGCGCCGCGGCCTCCGCCCGCCTCCACCACGCTCCTCGTCCGCCGCGATCCGAACGGAAACGCTCCTCATGACCCGCGCCCACACCGTCCTCGACAGCCCCTACGGCCCGCTCACCCTCGTGGCGACCGACGGCCTGCTGTCCGGTGTCTATATGACCGACCAGCGGCACCGGCCGCCCCTGGAGACCTTCGGCGAGCGCGACGGCACGCCCTTCCCCGAGGTGGTGCGCCAGTTGGAGGCCTACTTCACCGGCGCGTCCACCACCTTCGACCTCCCCCTGCACCTGGGAGGCACCCCGTTCCAACGCCGCGTCTGGGACGGTCTCCAGCAGATCGCCTTCGGTGAGACGCTCTCCTACGGTGAACTCGCGGAGCTCATCGGGGCACCGGGCGCCTCCCGCGCGGTCGGGCTCGCGAACGGCAAGAACCCCATCAGCATCATCGTCCCCTGCCACCGCGTCATCGGTGCGAACGGCAGCCTCACCGGCTACGGCGGTGGCCTGGACCGCAAGCGCCGGCTGCTGGACTTCGAGCGCGGCGCGGCCGAACCGTCCGTGCAGGACGGGCTGTTCTGAGGCCGTTCAGGCCCCGGGGCCGCCGTCGGTTCCGAGACCGTTCAGGCCCGGGGGCCGCCGTCGGTGTCGTCGCGGCCGCGGACGCTCTCCGCGACCCGGCGCAGCCGGTGGTGCCGGGTCGGGCCGTGCTCGGTGATGGCCTCGCCGATCATCGTGCGCATCGCGTCCCGCAGCCCGTGCGCCGCGTGATGGCGGGCCGGACCCGCGCCCGGGTCCGCGCGCAGCTCCGTCAGCAGCGACCAGCACAGCGCCAGCATCACCAGCACGAACGGCAGGGCGACCAGGATCGTCGCCGACTGCAGGGAGCCGAGCCCACCGGCCACCAGCAGCACGGCGGCGACCGCCGCCATGAGCACCCCCCAGGTCACCACGAGCCAGGTGCGCGGGTGCAGCGCGCCCCGGCTGGACAGCGAGCCCATCACCAGCGACGCGGAGTCCGCGCTGGTGATGAAGTACGTCATCACCAGCAGCATCGCCACCCATGACACGAGCGTGGCCAGGGGCAGGGTGTCCAGCAGCGCGAACATCGACGCCTCCGCGCCGTCCGCGACCGTCCCCGCCATGTCCGCCGCGCCGGTCATGTCCAGGCGCAGCGCGCTGCCGCCCATGACGCAGAACCACACCACCGTCGCGCCGCTGGGCACCAGCAGCACGCCGACGAGGAACTCGCGGATCGTACGGCCGCGCGAGATACGGGCGATGAACGTGCCCACGAATGGGGCCCACGACAGCCACCACGCCCAGTAGAAGATCGTCCACGCGCCGAGCCACTTCGAGTCCGTGAACGCCCCCGTGCGCGTCGCCAGTACCAGCAGATCGTGCAGATAGCTGCCGGTGGCCGCGGGGATGGTGTTGAGGATGTTGACCGTCGGCCCGAGGAGGAAGACGAAGAGCATCAGACACGCGGCGAGCAGGATGTTGATCGTGCTCAGCCACTTCACGCCCTTGTGCAGCCCGGAGAAGGCGGACAGGACGAAGGCGCCCGACAGCCCGGCGATGATGATCAGCTCCAGGGTGGTGGAGTCCTCGACGCCGGTCGTGATGTTCAGTCCCTTCGACACCTGGAGCGCGCCCAGGCCCAGGCTGGTCGCCGTCCCGAACACCGTCGCGAAGACGGCCAGCAGATCGATGGCCCGGCCCGGCCAGCCGTCCGCCCGCCGCTGCCCGAGCAGCGGTACGAACGCCGAGCTGAGCCGGTTGCCGCGGCCCTTGCGGAAGCCGGCGTAGGCGAGGGCGAGGCCGGCCATTCCGTAGATGGCCCACGGGTGCAGGGTCCAGTGGAAGAAGGAATACTCCAGTGCCGTCCGGGCCGCGGCGGGGGTCCCGGCGGGGACGCCGCTGCCGGGCGGCGGGGAGACGAAGTGCTGGAGCGGCTCGCCGACCCCGTAGAACATCAGGCCGATGCCCATGCCGGCGCTGAACATCATCGCGATCCACGCGAGGCTGCCGAATTCAGGCCGGTCGTCGTCCTTGCCCAGCCGGATCCGGCCGAACCGGCTCGCGGCGATGACCACGCACAGCACGAGGAAGACATCGGCGGCGATCACGAACAGCCAGGCGAAGTTCGACAGCACCCAGCTCAGGGCGGACGACGACACGCTGTCGAACGAGTGCTTGCCGAGCGCGGCCCAGCCGACCACCGCCAGTACGGCGGCGCCTCCGATGGCGACGACGGCGAGGTCGGGGGGCCCGTCCTGCGGTGGGCCGTCCTGCGCCCCGTCCCGTGGTGGGCCGCCCCGTGGTGGCTCGGACGGGCCGGACGGCGGGATCGAGCCGGGCGACTCGGATGCGTCGGTGCTCATGACGCCCCACTATGGCCGGGACAGTCCCAATTGGGCGGCCTGGCACGCCGCCCGAGGGCATGGGCAACGCCATATGCCGCCGGGTAGGGTCGCTGCGGCGCGACTGCCTGTGCGCGAGCAGGCCCGGAGAACAGGGGATGCAAGGTGGCAGACGCTGCGAGGACGACCGGCACGGACGCTGACGACGACCGGCCGGGACCGACGATGACCGCCTCGGTGGGACGGCCGGCGGACACGGACGCCGCAACGGCGCCGGGCCCCGTGCCCAGCGGCGCGAGCGCCGAGGGGGCGCTACCCCGGGTGCTGATCGCCGCGGACAAGTTCAAGGGCTCGCTCACGGCCGTAGAGGTCGCCGAGCACGTCACGGCCGGACTGCGGCGCGCGGTGCCCGGGCTGACCGTCGAGTCGCTCCCGGTCGCCGACGGCGGGGACGGCACGGTCGAGGCGGCCCTCGCGGCGGGCTTCGAGCGCCGCCGGAAGCACGCCAGCGGGCCGCTGGGGGCGCCGGTCGACGCCGCGTACGCGCTGCGCGGCGATACGGCCGTGGTGGAGATGGCCGAGGCCTCGGGCCTGCGGCACCTGCCGGAAGGCGTCTGGGCCCCGCTCACGGCCACCACGTACGGCACCGGCGAACTGCTGCGGGCGGCGCTGGACGCGGGCGCCCGGCGCATCGTCCTCGGCGTCGGCGGCAGCGCCACCACGGATGGCGGAGCCGGGATGCTCGCGGCGCTCGGCGCCCGCTTCCTGGCCGCCGACGGGCAGCCGCTCACGCCGGGCGGCGGGCCGCTGGCCGGGCTGGTGACCGCGGACTTCACCGGGCTGGACCCACGCCTGGCGGAGACCGTTGTCACCCTCGCGAGCGATGTCGACAACCCGCTGACGGGCCCGACGGGCGCCGCGGCGGTCTACGCGCCGCAGAAGGGCGCCGAGGAGGGGGACGTCGCGGAGCTGGAGACGGCCCTCGCGCACTACGCGTGGATCCTGGAACAGGCCGTCGGCCCCCAGGCGGCCGAGTACGCGCGCGCCCCGGGCGCGGGGGCCGCGGGTGGCCTCGGCTACGGGGCGCTCGTCGGCCTCGGCGCGCGCTTCCGGCCGGGCATCGAGGTGATGCTGGAGGTCCTGGGCTTCGAGGCGGCCCTGGACCGGGCGGACCTGGTGATCACGGGGGAGGGGTCGCTGGACGAGCAGACCCTGCACGGGAAGGCCCCGGCGGGCGTGGCGACGGCGGCCCGCGCCCGCGGCCTGGAGGTCATCGCGGTCTGCGGCCGCCTGGCCCTCCCTCCGGAGTCCCTGGGCCGCGCGGGCATCCGCCGCGCCTACGCCCTCACCGACCTGGAACCCGACCCCGCCCGCTGCATGACGGAGGCGGCGTCGCTGCTGGAACGCACGGCCCAGCGCCTGGCCGGCGATTTTCTGACGTAACCCACCGCCACACCGGCCGCTACGCCGGCTGTCCGCACCACCGCTGCGCGGCGGTGTCCTCAATCGCCGGACGGGCTCGATGTGGCTGAGCCCAGCCACAACAAGCCCGTCCGGCGATTGAGGACGCGCCCGCAGGGCGCCCTGCGGCCGCAGGCGGCGAAACCATCTCGCAGCACGGCGGCACCGCCGAAGGGTAGGATCGCCCGCGCCATGCAGATCAATGCGACCTACACATACACGAGCTTCGTCGCCGTCGGTGACTCCTTCACCGAGGGCATGTCCGACGAGCTGCCGGACGGCTCGTACCGCGGCTGGGCCGATCTCCTCGCGGCTCGGCTCGCGGCGCTCGCCCCCGGCTTCCGCTACGCGAACCTCGCCGTGCGCGGCAAGCTCATCGGCCAGATCGCCGACGAGCAGTCGGCGCCCGCCGCCGCGATGGGCGCCGATCTGGTGACGCTGGTCGGCGGACTCAATGACGTCCTGCGCCCCAAGTGCGACGTGGACCTGGTCTGCGCGCGGCTGGAGGAGGCGGCGGCGCGGCTCGCGCCGAGCTGTCGTCAGCTGGTGCTGATGCGCAGCCCAGGGAGGCAGGGCCCGGTGATGGAACGATTCCGGCCGCGCATGGAGCAGCTCTTCGGCTTCATCGACGACCTGGCCGGCCGGCACGGCGCGCTGGTCGTCGATCTCTTCGGCGCCGAGGTGCTGGGCGACTCCCGGCTGTGGGCCGAGGACCGGCTGCACTTGAACGCCGAGGGGCACCGGCGGGTGGCCGAGGCCGTCTGGCAGGCACTTGGGCACGAGGCGTCGTTCGACTGGAGCGCACCCCTGCCCCCGCTGGTCCGCCCCGGCTGGGCGGCCCGCCGGACCTCGGACGCCCGGTTCGCCCGCGAGCACCTGGTGCCGTGGATCGGCCGCCGGCTGACCGGACGCTCCAGCGGGGACGGCCGGCCGCCCAAGCGGGCCGAGCTGACGCCGTACGGGGGCGACGCCGAGCCCGCCGAGCCGCTCTCGTAGCAACGCACAAATCGGGGCGGGGCGCTGGCCTGCGTAAAACGCCAGTAGAATCCGGTCACTGTTCTACGGGCAGAGAGGTTCGCGCAGGTCAGATGCGGTGAGCACCCCCGCGCGAGAGATCGAATCTCACAATTTCTCACCTGAGGGCTTTTTGATCTACGCCGTGGAACACGTCGAGCGCGTCGGCGGCGCCCCGCATGTCCTCTGGTTCGATGGACACGTACTTGCGCTTGGTGAAGGCCGCGTTCGTGTGGCCAGCCCACGCTGCGAGGATCACGTCAGGTACGCCGGAGAGCGCCAGCGCCTTCAGCACAGCGTGACGGGCGTCGTACAGGCGCACCTGCCGTAGGCCGAGTTTCCGCATCAACCGGTAGGCGTACTCCCGTAGCTGCCGCGTGTTCAGCGGCAGACCGAGCTCGTCGACGGCGACGTACCCCGTGTCGGTGTACCCCTCGCCCGCGAACTCCTTCTCTCGCAGCTGTAGCACCCGGAAAGCGCGCAGGGCTTCCCACGGGCCGCGGGGCAGCGGCAGGCCGCGCTCGCCGGCCGCGGTCTTGGTGTCCTTTTCCAGCACCAGGTGATTGCCCACCATGGTCCGCGTCAAGGTGATGAACAGCAGGCCGTCGTCCAGGTCGACGTCGGGCCAGCACTGCCCGCACACCTCCGCCGGCCGCATCCCCATCAAGGACAGCAGCAGCGGCGCGTACAGCCGGTCGTCAGCGATGCCCCGGATGAACGTCTGCACCTCGGCCACGGTCCACGGCTTGGGCCGATCCCGCTCCCGCTTGTCCGTCTTCTTGTCGGCGAGGGAGACCTTGACGTACTGGGCGGGGTTCACCGGGATCAGCTTCCGCACGACCGCGCGCCCCAGGGCCTCCCGCAGCCGCGTCAGGATGCCGTCGGCCGTCGACACGGCCAGCCGAGTGCCAGGCTCGCCACCCTTGCGGCGCCCGGTCGACACGAGCGCGTCCAAGAACTCCTGGACCTGGTCCTCGGTGAGTTCCTGCAACCGCACGTGTCCAAGGCGTTCATGGACGTGGACCAGCGCCATGCGGTACGTGCGGATGGTCGTCTCCTCGACGTCCCGGCGCTTGTACTCCAACCACTGGTCAAGCCACTCCCCCAACGTGATCTTGTTGGGGGAGATGAACGTCCCGGCCGACCGCTGGTGTGCGATCCGGTCACGCTCCGCCCGGCACTCCTTCGCGGTGTCCCTCGTGACCGTGACCTGGATTCGCTTGCCGCTCTCGTCACGGCCAGCCTCGACCATCAGGCGATAGCGAACCTTCCCGTTCGCGAGGACGATCCGCTTCGGCTCAGCCATCACCCTCTACCTTCGGGCGCTCCTCGACAACTCGTTCTTCTTCGCTGAGTTCCCGCAGCGGTGTCACATGGAGACGCCGACGGATGGGCCGGGAGTACAGGTCGTACTCAAGCAGCTCCGTCTCCTCGTTGCCACGGGTCAGCCGAAGCGGACGCTTACCATCCATCCAGTCCCAGGCCACATCCGCGTGCACAGGCAGCCTTCCCGCCCCAGTGACCTCGACAACGCGGTTGGGGGCGTCTTCCAGCGGCAACAGCAGCGCAGACGGGCTCACACCGAAGGCGATGGCGAGCGCTACCAGTTCGTCGCTGGTGACGACGCGTTCACCCTTCTCCATACGGGTGACACCCGAGGCAGGGACGTGCCGCCCAGCCCGCTCTAGGGCGCCGGCCAACTGTCGAGTTGTCATGCCGCGACGCTCACGCAGGCGAGCAATGTTCGCGGCCACGGTCTGGCCCGTGGGTCCTACCTCGATGGCGCGACGTCCGCGCTGCTGCTCAGTCATAGGTCTCAGCGTAAGCAACAACGATCCCCTTGTAATGCAGCCGGTGTTGGGTGCTATCGTCTTCACGGGTGCAGCATAGGGGCTTTTGGTCCTTATAAGCAACACACGTTCCTACATGGAGGTCGCGGTGGAGGACGAGTTCCTTTCGACCAAGCAAGTCGCACGCGAGTACCCGGTCCTCGGTGGCGTCGCAGCACTCGCCGAACGGCGGTGGCGCGGCGACGGTCCGGCCTACATCAAGACCGCAGAGGGTCGCGCAGGCCGCGTCTGGTACCGCCGTAGCGACATCGAGCGGTGGCTCCAGAACTGCACGGTCCGGCCGAGGAGCGCGGCATGACCAAGCCCTGCCGCCCCACCCTCGCCGACGTCCGCAAGTGGCCCGCCACCGTAGCCGTTTCACAGGCCGCCGACGCGATCGGCTGCAGCAAGAGTCACTTGTACGAGCGCATCAAGAGGGGCATCTCACCCGTCAAGACCATCCCCTTGGGGGCCCGACACGTCGTCATCACCGCTGACCTCGTGCGCCTTCTGTCCGGTGAGACGACGCAAGCGCCGGGGGAGGAGACGGAAGCGGCATGACCCGGAACACAGAAACGCCCCGGGGGCTGACCGGGGCGTTTCCAGAAGACCTCGCGGCGGGCGAAGCTGGGCCCACCGTAGCGCAGGGCGACCCGCCTCGCGTAGAGGGCAGGCTCGACACCTACCGCTCCCGCTCGCGGAAGTGGCACCGGCAGGTCAAGGTCGAGAAGTGCCCCGGATGCGGGCACCCTCACCTCCACCGCGCGCCTTTCCCGCTTGTCCGCTCCGTGCTGAAGACCGCGCCCTGCGGGCTCGTGTATGTCGTGGTCCTGCGCGCCGAGGCGGTGGCCGCGTGAACGAATGGCAGAACGCCCTCGACAACGCCCTCGAAGCCGCACAGCGCGGCTTCCCCACCTTCCCACTCTCCCGCGGCAAGGTACCCGCTATCGCCTCCCCGCACGAGAAGGGGCACCGCTGCAAAGGCGAGTGCGGCCAGCCAGGGCACGGTGTCTACGACGCCACCACCGACCCTGACCGCATCCGTGCCCTGTTCCAGGCCGCGCACCACGCGGCCGGCTACGGAGTCGCCTGCGGCTCCGGACCCACCCCTCTCATCGGCCTGGACGTCGACCGCAAGAACGGATTTGACGGGGTCGACACCCTCGCCAGCCTCTCCCGCAAGCACGGCTTCGACGTGCCCCGCACGCTCGTCGTCTGCACCCCCTCCGGGGGGTTCCACCTGTGGTTCACCGGCCCCCGCGGCACCCGGGTCCCGTGCTCCGCAGGCAAGATCGGGGCCGGGCTCGACGTCCGCGGCACCGCCGGGTACCTCGTCGGCCCCGGCAGCAGGGGCAAGAACGGCTGGTACCGGGTCAGTCCCCACACTGCCGAACCGACCGTCCTGCCCATCCCTGAGCCTCTCCTGCAGCTCATGAAGCCCCCGCCAAAGCCCCCGGCGCCCCACAACCCCGTCAAGGCGCCAAAGGACGGAGGGCGTGCCCTCATGGGCCTTGTGCAGACCATCCTCGACGCCCGTGAAGGGAGCCGCAACGACCGACTGTTCTGGGCTGCCTGCCGCGGCTACGAGCACGCGGCGGCCGGACGCCTGGACCAGGCCGCCGTCGAACTCGCCCTCGTGCGAGCCGCCGTCGACGTGGGGCTGCCAGAACACGACGCCATCCGTACCGTCGCGTCCGCACGCGGCACCAGCACAGGAGCCGCCCGGTGACCAGCGCGAAGCACACCAGCACGGCCCGCGCCCTGGAGATCGTCACCGGCGCCGGAATCCCCGTCCAGCCGCGCGGCCACCGCGGGCAACTCCGGATGGCCGAGCGGTTCGTCGACGAGCACGCCGCACAGCTGCGCCACGTCCACGGCATCGGCTGGCACGAGTGGGACGGCGCCCGATGGATGGCCGACGAGAAGCGAGCCGATATGGAAGCCGCGGTAGCCACCATTAAGTCCGCCCTGCGCGAACTCGACCTTCTCCCGGAGAAGGAGCGAGACGAGTTGTACGTCGATGTCCGCCGCTCCGAATCCGCCTCCGGCCTGGAGGGCATGCTGCGCATCGCATCGGCCCTGCGGCCCATCTCTACGGCCAGCAAGGCCCTCGACGCCGACCCCCACCTCTTTAACACCCCCACGGGCACCGTGCACCTGCTCACCGGCACCGTGCGGGACAACGACCGGGAAGACCTGATCACCAAGGTGGCCGGCGGAGCCCTCGGGGACGAGACGGATCCCGAGTGGGAGACCTTCCTCAAGCGCATCCTCCCCGAAGAGGACGTCCGCGCGTTCGTCCAGCGCCTGTGCGGCTACGCGATGCTCGGGAAGGTCACCGAACACGTGATGCCAATCTTCACCGGCACCGGGGCGAACGGCAAGGGCACCCTGCGAGACGCCCTCATGGCCGCGTTCGGCGACTACGCCATCGAGGTCGACCCGGCCATCCTCATGGAGTCCAAGCACGAGCGGCATGGGGCGTTCAAGATGCGCCTGCGCGGCGCCCGGCTGGTCTTCTGCTCCGAGACGGAGAAGGGACGCCGGTTCGCCGAGGCCACCATGAAACGGCTCGTGGGCGGAGACCAGATCGAAGCGAACCTGATGCACAAGAACCCCATCACGTTCGACCCCTCCCACACACTCATCATGCTCACCAACCACCTCCCCGCCGTCTCCGGTGACGACCCTGCCGTCTGGCGGCGCATCCTCGTCGTCCCCTTCGACGTCGTCATTCCCCCGGAGGAGCGCGACGGGGACCTGCCCACCCGGTTGAAGAGGGCAGCCCCCGCCGTCCTCGCGTGGGCACACCGGGGGTGGCTCGCCTACCAGCAGCAGGGGCTCAACCCCCCTGAGGCGGTACGCGTGCGCACCGAGCAGTACCGAACCGACAGCGACGCCCTCGGGCGCTTCCTGAACGAGCAGACCATCCCGACGGCCCACGGGCACGTGAAGTCCCGTGAGCTGTTCACGGCGTGGACGAACTGGTGCCACGAGAACGGCATGAGGAACGAGGAGATCGGATCGGAGGTGTCATTCGCGGCGTCGATGAAGGCCCGCGGCTACGAGAAGAAGCGCAGCAGTGCCGGGCAGGTCTACCGGGGCTTCATGCTCGTCGGTCCTGAGGACCCCGAAAGCCTCTGACCTGCACGAGTGCAGGGTTGTGGAGGGTTTCCCGTTAATCCTCATGCGCGCATACATGGAGAGTTTCGGGAAACCCTCCACAACCCTACACACCCCCTTGATCGAGTAACCGGAATCGGAGGGCCTGTGAGCTACGCACTGCGCGCCGTCGTGGCGCCCGCGAACGAGAACCCGACGCCCCCCGCGGCCTGAACGCAGGAGACCGACATGGACCCACAGACGGACCCGCCCGCCGATAACCCCAACAACGCAAAGCCGGACGGCTACTACAAGACTGCGACTGCCGAGGAGTTCCACGAAGCGCTCGCCAAACTCGGCGTCTACCAGGCCCGCTTCCGCACCGAGAAGCACTGACCTCAGGAGAGCTCATGCGCATGAACCAGATCACGGCAGACCTGCACAACTCAGGTGTCGCCACCCTCGTCGGCAACGCCCGATTCGGCTACCACAGCCTGCCCGACGGCATGGTCGAGGAGTACACCCAGCTCGAACAGCACATCGAGGACCACAGCGACCGCTGGGGCGTAGCCGACGAACTGCCGCTGCGGACCGCCCGGGGGATGGCCGACAGCCTCATGCAGCGCATCGCCTATGGCAACGGCGAACACATCCTCGTCAACCACCTGCAGCCCGCCATGGCCAAGGCCCTCGACCATGTCCAGGCGGACATCACCCTCGCCGGACGCCACGCCCGCGCATCCGGCCCGACCGTCGACATGCTCGATGAGAGCGCCGACATCCGCGCGGCTATCGTCCGCCTCCACAGCCTCCAGCCGCCTTACGGTGCGCTGCGTGCCAGCTGGCAGGTCCTCCGGCTCCGGGACCGCATCCCCACCCGCGACCCCCTCGGCTGCCTCAGCCCGATCGCGGAGGTAGCGAACATGCCCGAGCTGTTCTCGGACTGGGAGAAGGCCCACCACGGCCGTGCCTCATGGCCGTGGAGCTCGCCGGTCATCCACATCAAGGTGGGCTGGCTCCTTGCCCAGGGCGGGCGGATCTGGCTGCCCACGGCTGCTGAGCAGACCGAGGCATGGTCCCGGTACCACCCGCAAGCCAGGGCTGCGGCCTGACCCCCACAGACCGGCGGCCGGCACGTGGTTACTCCTGGCCCGCACCGGCCGCCCCTGAACAGACGCTCGTCCCTGATGCCTGCTTCGCCTGGTGACAGCCAGTGAGTGAAGGCGATCAAGGGGGCAGGGGGTGACCCCTTGATCATGATCCACGCCGGACCGCCGGGGAGGTGGCTCGCTGACCGCCGCAGCGGATGGACTCAACCAGCCGATCTTGGAGTGACTGAGAGTGAGGTGATCCCGATGCCGGGACCAAGGCGGAACCCTGCCAAGCCGTACAGCCGATACCGAGCCAAGGGAACGCGGGCCGCCCTGGTGGAGCTGTCGGCCACGTGTGACCTGCCGGTGCCGCCCCTGCCGCCTGGCAGGGAGTGGTCGGAGCCGGAGCGGCAGACGTGGGAGGAGCTGTGGTCGGGCCCGCAGGCGAACCAGTGGGACGACTCCTTCATCCCGGCTGTCGCGATGTTCGTGTGCCACTGCTCGAACATCCTGGGCGGCCGCGCTTCGGCGTGGATGGCACAGGAGGCCCGGCACCTCTCGGACCGGCTGGGCCTGACTCCGCAGGGCATGGCCGCTCTGGGGTGGGTGATGACTGAGATGAACGACACCGCCCCGGTGACCCCGCTCCGGTCGATTGGGGGCAGGTGATGCTGTCGGAGCGACGCCGGGCCCGGATGCGGGCCACGGCGCCCCCGATGGAGGAGCGCCCAGCCTGGCTGAACTCCTTCAACCCACCCAAGTGGGGATTCGGCACCGAACACCCGCCGGCAGGGCGCGGGGAGATGCCGGAGCCGTTCGACGTGTTCACCTGGCAGATCACCCGGGCACGGCGACGCTGGAAGAACGCCTGCGCTGACTGGCTCCGGGAACACGGTGAGCCGGTGCCGTGGGCGCTGTGCGGCTACGGGAAGAACCCTGAGCGGCTCACATGGGAAGAGTATGGGCGGCGCCAGTGATCGGCACCTATCAGGCTTTCACCGGGATGACGAGCGCGCATAAGGCGACCACGACAGGACCACTCCTGATCCTCGAACGAATTCGTTGGAATGGTCAGGGTGGTGCCCCGGCCGGGACCCATTTCCGGCCGGGGCTTCTTGCTGCCCGGGGTCTCCCCCACGGAGTTCCCGGGCGTGCCGCCCCGGAGGGAGCCACCTCATGGCGGGGCGGCGCCTGGTGCCGTCTGCGGCCCGCCCATCGGGGGCGCGCGGGCCGCAGACGGCGGTCAGTGGGGCCCGCGGTCCTGGGCATGGTGCCAGTTGAGGAGCCACTGGCAGTCGCGGGCAAGTAGAGCGACGTGGGAAATGTCGGCGAGTGCGCCGTGCCCGAGGCTGTGCTGGGCTTCTCTGGCGATCCGGTCGAGGACTGTGCGTGCCGTGTACCACTCGAGGCTGCCCTGCCACAGCCGGTTGATCCTCACGCCGGCCTCGGGTAGCAAGTCCGCGATGTGGCCCAGCAGGAGCTCTTCCAGCTCCTGCAAGACCTCACGGTCCAGGGGACTGGATCGGAGGACGAGGGCTCGGCTCGTGTTTCGCTCGATCGTGGCGAGATCGGCAGGGCTGGTGTGGGGAGGTCTACTGCTCACGCGCACAGAGTGATGGCAGGGCAGGGTGTAGCTCGATACCCAGTCGGTAATCTCACGGTGAGATGACTTCTTGTGACTGTCGGGGGCCCGGGTGTCGAATGTGCAGTTACCGATTGAATTGCCCGAGTGGGCGTGGCAGCGCGCGGAGGTCAGACAGGCGCTTCGAGCCCGGAACGTGGGGTTGTTGTTCCGGCATGTGCAGCAGTTCGGTGGAGTGAGTCAGGCCCGGATTGCGATGGCGGTCGGGATGGGGCAGGCCCGCGTCAACGAGATCATCAACGGTCGCCGAGAGGTGGCCTTGCTCGACGTCTTCGAGCGGATCGCGGACGGGCTTAGCCTTCCCGATGACGCCCGGCACCTGCTCGGCCTGGCCGCAGGGCGGGAGGTCCGTAGCGGCGGTACGGCGTTCGATCTGGCCGCGTTTCCCGAAGTGGTTCGGGTGTACCCGTCGCAGGCGTCGGCGGCCGAGGAGATCCGGCGGCAGGCCCGCGGCGCGGCCGAGGTGGACGTCCTGGCCGTGCGCGGCCTTGGCCTGATCGGGCTGAATGATTCCCTGCTGCGCGGGGCCATGACGCGAGCCGAGACGCCCCTGCGCGTGCGCGTGCTGCTGCTCGACCCGGATGCCCCCGCCTTGGCTAAGCGGGCGGCGGAGATCGGGGAGTCCGCCGAATCCATGGCGAGCGGCGTGCGGTTGGCCGAGGCCCGCTTGCGAGAGCTTGCGGAAGCGGGGGATGTGCAGGTCTACCGATATCGGATGTTGCCGACGTGGCGCGTGATCCGGCTCGACAACATCATGTTCGTGTCTGCCTTCGACGCCGGGTGGGAAGGGCATGAGTCGGCGGTGTACAAGGTGATGGAGACGCCACACGGCCCCCTCTTCCGGGGGTGCCGTCGCATGTTCGAGGCGCTCGTCGACGACGGGGAACGCACCGTCTGAGCGGAGGGGGTAGCGGTGATCGAGGCAGAGCTGAAGGCGTGCGTCCACCATCCGGAGGAGGTCATGCGTCGTCTCGACGCGCGCGCCACCGGGCGGGCGGAGGTCTACCAGGACACCTATTACGACGATGCGGCCGGCGCCTTGGAGAAGGGTGACCGGGAACTGCGGGTCCGCACGGTGCACGGCTCGGACGGCACCCGGTCGCTGCTGACGTACAAGGGCGCCCGGGTGGATGATGCGTCGGGCTCGAAGCCGGAGCATGAGACCCAGGTTGAGGACCCGGAAGCGGTGCACGCCATCCTCCGCGGCTTGGGCTATGTGCCCGCCATCGCGTTCGAGAAGCGCTGCCGGAATTACGAGTTCGTGGCCAGCGGCCGGACGATGCTTGCGACCTTGGTGCGGGTGCCGGAGATCGAGGGCACCTTCATCGAGCTAGAGACCCAGGCCGACGAGGACGAGCTGAAGACCGCGCTCAACGATGTCCGCGCGGTCCTTGAAGAGCTAGGCATCACCGAGGCGGACCTGACGAGCGAGCTCTACACCGACGCCGTGCGCGCCTGTCGGGGATGAGGCGGAACGCAAAATGAGGCCCTGCTTGGATCAGACAGGGCCCCATTCATGGTTCAGCGGGTGCCGTCGCGGTAGGTCTCACGCCAGGCGTTCCATAGCCGGCGGCCGAGGCGCACCTGGCCGGCAGGTCCGAACGGGCGGCTCACGCAGCACGCTGCGTAGCCGAGGAGGCCGGCCACGATGAGGCCGCTAGTGACGAGCATGGGCACTGGTACCCCCTTCTTTGTTGGGTGTTCCCGTTTCCCGCCGGGCCTCTGCTAGCCGCTAGGTGCCAGGTCAAGGCCAGGTTCGGGCGCTAGTGGGGGTGCTAGACCTAGCGGTGACGGCTGCTAGGTCTAGCACCCTGGATCAAGGTCGGGCGGCGTCCTGTTGGGCGATACGGCGGGTGACGGCGGTGACGACGTCAGCCCGGACGATTCCGCGCCGGTTCTTGCCCTCGCCCCTGTCGGTGGTGCCCCACACTTGGTCGACGGTCACGCCCCAGGGCTTGAGTGCGCTGGTGACGTTGGCCCCGGTCCACCCGCGGTAGGACTCCGGGCGGAGGTCTGCGAGGCGGGCGGCGACGCGCTCGCACCAGATCTTGTCCTCGCTGGCTGGGACTACCTTGAGGATGTCGCCGAGGACGTCGGCGCGGGCGCCCTCGTCGGGTTCGTGGCCGAGGGCGTGGCCGGTGATGTTGCCGTACTCCTCGCGCATCATCCGGGCCCGCTCGACGATGGCCTCCGCAGCGGGGGCGTCGACGTAGGCGCCGCACACGATGCGCGGCTCGTCGCCTTCGCCGGCCATCCAGCAGATACCTCGGTCGGAGCGCGCGAACATCGTCGCCCGAATGCCCGCCTTGTACATGCTGGTACCGAGGACCATGTCGTTGGCGGGCTGGCCCATGACCTTCAGGCAGAACCGCAGGACGGCGTTCGCGCTGATGCCCGTGGGCAGGGACTTGGCGTCGGGTCGCTGGGTGCCGAACATGCCCACGATGCCCAGGGCGGGGCCGCGCTTAGTGATGTCGGTGCAGATCTCCTCGAGCTCCGCCCCGTACTCCTTGTGCTCGAAGGGCACCTGGCACTCGTCCAGGCCCACCACGATCGGGTGGAGACCAAGGGACTTGTCGCTGGCCAGGGCGGGGGTGACCTTGTTCTCCGGGCACCTTGACCGCGGCAGGGACTTGATGACCTTCGCTCGGCGCCGCAGCTCGGCCCGCAGTTCCCGCAGGGACCGCAGGACGTACAGCAGGTCCTCGTCCTCCTCGCCGGCGCGGTAGCGGTGGGCGACGGGTTCGAGGGCGGAGAAGTCGCCGGTCCCCTTGAAGTCGAAGGCGTGGATCTCGGCCCGCGGGTCGAGTGCGGCAATGAGGAGGAACAGGCGCATCAGGAAGGTCTTGCCCATGCGGGGGATGGAGCCGACGACGACCGAGGCGAACATCAGTGTGACTTCGACCCAGCGCATGCGCTGGTCGTTGCCGAACACGACGGGCTTGAACAGGTCGACCTGGCCCTCCTTGGCCAGGGGCCATGTGGGCTTCTTTGTCTCGTTCATGGGCTTGTCGCCGACCCACAGGATCAGTCGTCCCTGGTGCTCGGTGGGGTCGCCGGAGGGCCAGACGCAGCCCAGCTTGCGGCGCAGCCCGGAGGCGAGGGCTTCCCGCTCTTCCATGACGTCCTCGGGCACAACGCCGTAGGGCAGGTCGAGGTCGGCGCGGTACCCGGGGCCATCGCGGGTGATCTCGGAGGTGAAGCGCATGCCGTCCATCTCGCCGCCCCTCTTGATGGCGGCCGAGATCTTCGCGTTGCCGATCGAGTTCAGTCCCCGCAACACGATCACGGACGTGAGCTTCTGAACCTCGGTCTTCACCACGGCCGGGCCAATGACGGGCGCGTCCTGCGGCTGAGCCCAGTAGCCCAGGGTCAGGACGCCTGCAGAGGCGAACGCCAGCAGGTAGCCGGGGGCCATGACGTACAGGGTGAGGGCGAAGCCAAGGCCGATAGTCAGTGCCACGAGGGCGACCAGGCCGCGCAGCCTGATGCGGTCCGATCGCAGCTTGGCGAGCCGCATGTACTCGTCGACGTCCTCGGCCCGCACGGTCGCGTCCCGGAGAGGTGAGGCTTCCCGATCCCACACCCATCGGTTCGTGGCAGTGATGAACCGGCAGGTGCCGCGCGGGGCCTGGAGGGCGAGCCCGGTGACGTAGTAGGGCAGGCGCACCCCGTGGTAGAGCGACGCGTAGCCGAGGTGCCCGCCGGCGCGACGTGCTGCGGCGAGGAAGTCGGCCCGATTCGTCAGCCACCCCGCCACCACCGGGCGACGCTTCTCGGCGGTCACGCCCGGGGCCGCCAGGTTCGGGTTGTCGACGGGCTTCGGCTCACCCATTCCAGCCGCGAGTGCCGGGCTTGGGGTGGATACGGGCCTGGCTCCGGGGGATTTACCCGGGGTGGCGGGTGTTGCGGGTACGAAGGTGTCCGTCATGCTGGTCTCTCTCCTGTACTCGTCAGGGTGCGGAGGACCAGGGCGGCCGGTGTCCTTGTCCGGGGTCCGGCCGCCCTGGGGCAATCAACCGCGCTTGCCGCGGACCTTTCGGCGGGCCTTCTCCGCCCGCTCCTCGGCGGCCAGCCGGTCCCGTTCGGTACGCTCGGCCTCACGGCGCAGCCGGGCGTCTTCCTTCAGTTGGTCGAGACGGTCATCGACGCGGGTGGTGGACTTTCCGCGGGTGACGCGCCAGCTGCCACGGGCCAGCAGGAACGCGGCTCGGGTCATCTCGGACGGGGTGTAGTCGTTGGCCATGGTCAGTGGCCCCCGAGGGTGCGGATGACGCGTTCGGCTTCCTGCGCGAACGGCTTGTCGCCCTCGAGGAGGGTGTGGATCAGTTCGGCTGCGGCACCGTCGTAGTCGCCGGCCTTGGCGAGTTCCACGATCCGGTCGGCTTGGTCGTCTTCGAAGCTCACGGCGATTCCCTTCGAGGCTGATTTCTGGTCGGGCCGGGCAGGTTAGGAGGTGCTGCCCCACTCACGGCTACAAGTGCCGCACTGCTCGGCATCGTTGGGGTTCGTGGTGCCGCACCCACAGGTCCACGGCATGCCCTCGTACACGGCCGTCGTTTCGGCGACCCGCTGCGCGGCGCGGCACTCCTCGGCGGTCATGGTTCTCCCATCCGGGCCGGACTGTCCGGCCCCACCGCACCGCCCGGGGGTTGGCTCCCGGGCGGACGGAAGGGCAAGTCAGTCCTTGCGCCGGGACTTGCTGACCGCCTCGGCCGCGGCCTGCCCCTCCGGGCCCCCGACCGTTCGCACGATCGTGACGACGGCCCAGCCGACAGCGACGAGGACCAGGGCCACGGCCGCCAGCGAGATGGCCATTGAGGTGAGGGAGGCGACGAGGAGGGGCCCGAAGTAGACGCCAGCGGCCACGGCACCGCCACCGACTCCGGCGCCGGCCGCGAGACGCTGAACGGTGCGGTCCGGCGGGGCCTGGTGAATGTGCTGAACCACGATTGGCGCCGGGCCAGCCTCGGCGGGGACGGGCAAGGAGTCGGGCCGGTGCACCGGCATCGGGGCGGGCGGCGGGACTGGGGCAGCGGGGAGGTGGTTGTCGAACTGGTAGCGGCGCGACTGGTTCACGATTCCTCCGGGGCGGCGTGTCAGGGGGCAGTGGTTGAGGTCAGGCGGTGGGACGGGGCAGGGCACGGCAGAAGCTGGCGTGCTCGTTGCCCTGCGGGATCGTCGTCAGCGCGCTGTGCCCCCGGTCCGACTTCCTCCCGCAGCCCCGGCACTCGAAGTGGCTGCGGTAGGCGTCGGGGTCGGCGGCGATCACGTCGACATGAGCACCGGTGAGGTTCACGAAGCGGACGTGCACGTCCTGGGGCCACGAGCTCCAGGCGGTCTGAACGCTGATGGGCATCGGGTCTCCTGTCGGGAAACGGGGTCCGGCTGGTCCGGCCCTGGGCACCGGCCCGGCCGCAGTGGCCGAGTCGGCACGCGGGGCCGTCAGACGTTCGCGGCCTCGGCTTCTTGAGGCGCCTTGGCTTCCTGGTAGCGGCTGGCGACCCACCCGACCGACCAGCCGGTGAGGTCCGCGGTCTCCCGCACGGTCCGGCCAGCGGCGAGCCCCGCCAGGGCAGCGGCACGGGCCTCCACCTCGGGCAGCTTGTTCACCGTCGTGTCCCGGTCGGTGTTCACCGGTAGCTTGGCGGGGCGTTCACGGCGGGGCGCGGCGCGCTGTTCACGGGCCGCCTTCCGCTCCCGCTCCGCCTGTTCACGCGCCGCCTGCTCGGCCTGTTCACGGGCGGCCTTCTCCTCGCGCTCCGCCTGTTCACGGCGCCGAGCCTCGGCCCGTTCACGCGCCGCCTCAGCCTCGCGGTCCCGGCGTTCACGCTCCGCCTGTTCCGCACGCTCGCGCTGTTCACGGTCGGCCCGCTCCTGGTCCTCCTGACGGATGCGGGCCCGCTCCTCACGCTCCTCCCTCGCTTGGCGTTCCTCGCGTTCACCAGCCCGTCGCGCCAGCTCAGCGGCATGTTCCCGCTCCGCCCTCAGGCGGGCGTCCTCACGGTCGGCCTGTTCACGAGCCAGCCGGGCCGCGTGTTCACGGGCCACCCGCTCACGGTGTTCAGCTGCGGCCTGCTCCTGTTCACGGGCCTGACGCTCGCGCTGTTCACGAGCCTCCGCCTCGGCCTGTTCACGAGCATGTTCATCGCGCTGTTCACGGGCGATCCGTTCCAGCGCCCGAGAGATCGCCCGGCGGTACGCCAGGCTCGTCTCCGCCGTGACGATCAGCAGCAACGGGGCGACCGAATGAACAGCCACGCCCACCAAGTCGTGATGAAGCGCGGAGTCCCCCACGTTCAGGGCGAGTGTCATGATCCCGGTCATCCAGCGCAACAGCGCCGGCCACGGTCCGCCGTCACCGCCGAGGCGGGCAATCACCGAGTCCAGTCGGACCACGATCACCACCGCCGCGTCCACGACCACCGGCAGGATCGGAGCCGTCCACGCCCAGCCCGGCGGGGTGACCCCCCGCACCAGGGGGGTCACCGTCAGGACGCTGAACAGAACGGCACCGCAGGTGATGGTCCACGAGCCGAGCGAAAGCGTGCGCTCAGCCCCACGGATCATCTCGGGGGTAACCGCCACCTTCATCACTCGCCCACCTCCCCACCCTGCCGGGCGATGGCGTGGGCGTAGAGGTTCAGGCCGCGCCGGTCACGGGCCGCATAGGCGGCGACCATGCACGCGAACAGGTACGGAACCGGAGGAAGGGGCTGAGGTGCCCCGCACACCGCACGGAGCGCGGCGTGCTCGGTCGGCCTCGGCACCGGGAAACGCTTCTTCACGCCCCGGCCCCCTCGTCATCAGGCCATACGATCCGGGTGAGCGCGGCCTCGAACGCGTCGAGCCGGGCAAGGGAGCCCCGGGCCGCGTGGATCTCCAGGCGGGTGGCGCGGGCCAGGTTGACGAACTCAGTGTCGCGCTGGGCGGCCAGCCGGGCCGACCGAACGGCCACCGGCAGCGTGTCGAGGACACCCAGAAGGGTGGCCGTCGCGTACTGCAGCTCACCCACGGTCGTCAGCAGGACGGCCGTGGACGCGGTCCCCACGTTCAGGGCCTCACTGCTCTCCAGCAGACGCCGCGCGTGCTCGACGCTGGTCCGGTCCGGGACGTTCAGCGGGTCGGCGGCACTCATGCCTGCCGCCCGAGCTGACGCGCCTTGCTACGGATGGCCTCGGCGTGGGCGACGAGCTGGTCCGCGAACGCCAGGGCAGCGACATCGTCCAGCTCCGCGCACTCCCCGTCCCCGGACGCATCAACCGCCAGGTAGGCGCCCTTGCCGTCGAACGGCCAGTGCGCCAGGTGCACGCTCAGGATCGGGTTCGCCGGACCGGAGAACACCGGGGCCGGAAGCGAAATCTCGTTGCCCTGGTGGCTCATGTCCTCCAGGAAGTTCAGGTTCTCGGCAGCGTGGTCGAGCGTGCACCACGACGGGCACGGAACGCTGATCTCCATGCCCTGGACGAACGCCGGCACCATGCGCGTCCCGGGCTGCGAGGAGGAGAGAGAAGCGGTGACCCGGTTGGCGCTCATCCTTGGACCTCCCACTCCGCGCGGGCGGCAAGGAGTTGGGCGTGCACGTGGTCGAGCTCGTCGAGACGGTCGCGCAGGGTATCGATCAAGTGGGCCAGAGCGGCCGGGTCCATGTCCTCGACCCAGTGCCCGTCGACGATCTCAACGCTCACGTTGGGCAGCCGCTGGTGGAGGCTCTCCGAGTAGGGGTGGACGTCGAGGATCGTGCCGAGAACGCTGACAGGCACGTTCGCGCCTTCGCCGTCGACGCTCATGTCCACGACGGTGTTCATTTCGTAGCGGGCATGGGTGACGTCGACCCGGGACTCGCCGAAGTCGAGAGCGCGCTGGTGGTCGGTGGTGCACCACGACGGGCACCGGCCGGTGATCTCCTCAACCGTAGCCGGAACGTAGCCGGGCCGGCCGGTGAAGGGCGCAGGGGTGGGTACAGTCGAGCTCATGGTGAGACTCCCTTGCACGAGGGTTCTGACCTAGGCCCCGCGGCCGGTGTGTCACCACCGACCCGGGGCCGTTCCGTTTCCACGGAGGATCTGGTGCTATCTAACAGCAGATGGTGCTACTAAGCAACAGCTTCGCAGGGTGTCGTCCCGTTCGCGCCCCAACGAGCCCGTCTCACAGGCGTCTCACACACGCGCCACCGAGAGGCCACGCCGGTAGCGCCTGACCTGGAACTTCAGCGGGCCGCGTGGACTCTACGGACGCCATGGACGGCCTGTATGCTCCGGTCACGTGACTGCTGCGTCTTTGAAGCCCCGCATCCCCAATGTCCTCGCCGGCCGCTACGCCTCGACCGAGCTGGCCGTCCTGTGGTCCCCCGAGTACAAGGTCAAGCTGGAGCGGAAGCTGTGGCTCGCGGTACTCCGTGCCCAGAAGGACCTGGGGATCGAGGTGCCGGACGCCGCCCTCGCCGATTACGAGCGGGTCCTGGAGCAGGTCGACCTGGCCTCCATCGCCGAGCGCGAGAAGATCACGCGGCACGATGTGAAGGCCCGGATCGAGGAGTTCAACGCCCTCGCCGGCCACGAGCACGTCCACAAGGGCATGACCTCCCGTGACCTCACGGAGAACGTGGAGCAGCTCCAGATCCGGCTCTCGCTGGAGCTGATGCGTGACCGCACGGTCGCCGTCCTCGCCCGCCTCGGCAAGCTCTCCGGCGAGTACGCCGAGCTGGTCATGGCGGGACGCTCGCACAACGTCGCCGCGCAGGCCACCACCCTCGGCAAGCGCTTCGCGACCACCGCCGACGAGCTGCTCGTGGCCTTCGGGCGGCTGGAGGAGCTGCTCGGCCGCTACCCGCTGCGCGGCATCAAGGGCCCCGTCGGCACCGCCCAGGACATGCTGGACCTGCTCGGCGGCGACGCCTCGAAGCTGGCCGAGCTGGAGCAGCGGATCGCGGGCCACCTCGGCTTCGCGCACGCCTTCACCTCCGTCGGCCAGGTCTACCCCCGTTCGCTGGACTACGACGTGGTCACCTCGCTGGTGCAGCTGGCCGCCGCGCCGTCCTCGCTGGCCAAGACCGTCCGGCTGATGGCCGGCCACGAGCTGGTGACCGAGGGCTTCAAGCCGGGTCAGGTCGGCTCGTCCGCGATGCCGCACAAGATGAACACCCGCTCCTGCGAGCGCGTCAACGGCCTCATGGTCATCCTGCGCGGCTACGCCTCGATGACCGGCGAGCTTGCGGGCGACCAGTGGAACGAGGGCGACGTCTCCTGCTCGGTGGTGCGCCGTGTCGCGCTGCCCGACGCGTTCTTCGCGCTCGACGGCCTGCTGGAGACCTTCCTGACGGTGCTCGACGAGTTCGGCGCGTTCCCGGCCGTCGTCGCCCGTGAGCTGGACCGCTACCTCCCCTTCCTCGCCACCACCAAGGTGCTGATGGGCGCGGTGCGCGCCGGGGTCGGCCGCGAGGTCGCCCACGAGGTCATCAAGGAGCACGCGGTGGCCTCCGCGCTGGCGATGCGCGAGCAGGGTGCCGAGCGCAACGAGCTGCTCGACAAGCTCGCCGCCGACGAGCGCATCCCGCTGGACCGCGCGGGTCTCGACGCCCTGATGGCCGACAAGCTGTCGTTCACCGGTGCCGCCGGTGACCAGGTCGCCACGGTCGTCGCCCGGATCGAGGAGATCGCCAAGCAGCACCCGGAGGCGGCCGCGTACGCCCCCGGCGCCATCCTCTGACGCCTCCCCCGCGTCCCACGGACCGCCCGCCGCCGCGTCCTCCCCGGACACGGCGGCGGGCGGTCCGCGTTGTCCGAGGGCGCCAGGGCGCCAAGGGCGCTATGGGGCACCGCCTATCATCGGGATGTCCTCTTCTCCGTTGATCAAGGTGGGCCGCACAGTGGTAGGTGACGTGGTCGCGGAGGACCTGCGGGTCCTGTTCTGCGGTATCAACCCCGGGCTGATGTCCGCCGCCACGGGCCATCACTTCGCGCGGCCGGGCAACCGTTTCTGGCCCGTGCTGCACCGGTCCGGCTTCACGCCCCGGCAGCTCGCCCCGGCCGAGCAGGAAGAGCTGCTCTCGTACGGGCTGGGCATCACCAACGTCGTGGACCGGCCCTCGGCGCGGGCCGATGAGGTGAGCAAGGAGGAGTTCCGCGCGGGCGGGCTGCTGCTCACCGAGAAGGTGGCACGGCTGCGGCCCCGGTGGCTGGCCGTCGTCGGCGTCACCGCGTACCGGATCGCCTTCGACGACAAGCGCGCGGTGATCGGACCGCAGGAACGGACGATCGGCCCGACGCGGATCTGGGTGCTGCCCAACCCCAGTGGTCTGAACGCCTCCTGGACGCTGCCGAGGATGACCGAGGAGTACGAGCGGCTGCGGGCCGCCGCCGAATCCACCGCCGACTGAGACCGCCGCGCGGCTGCTGCGAGGCCCGCTGCGAGGATGGCGGGATGCATGCCCCACCGCGCCCCGCCCCACCACGCCCCGTGTTCCGGGCCGTCACCTTCACCTTCACGCGCTGGCTGCACCTGGTCATGGCCACCGTGCTCGCCACCCTCTGCGCGCTCGTCCACCCGGGGCTGGAGGGTCTCGGCACGCGGCAGGCGGCCTGGCTGCTTGTGACGCCCGTGCCCCTGCTGGTGGCGCTGGCGATGATCCCGGCGGTCCGGCTGTCGGAGGGGGTGCAGGCCCGGCTCCTGCTGTTCCCCGGTACGCACGACGGCGGAACGCCCCCTTCCCGCAGTACGTCATGGGGCGACCGGTGGCGGACGGCTCTCTGGCTGGTGCTGCGCTACGAACTGGGCGTGCTGACGGCGTTCCTGAGCGTTTGGGTCCCCCCGCTGACGTGGGCTCTGCTGCGCTCCGCCGACCGTGGCCGGGTCCTTGAGGCGGCTGTGTGGTGGCCGGCGGGCGAGGGCCGGTGGTACGCGCTGCTCGCGCCGCTGCCGCCGGTCCTCCTGCTGGCGTTCGTCGTCGCGGCGGGCGCGGCGCTGGCCGCGGCGGCGAAGGCCCTGCTCGGGCCGTCGGCGACCGAGCGGCTCGCCGCGTTGGAGGAGCGTACGGAAAGACTGCTGGAACACAACCGGCTGGCGCGGGAGTTGCACGACTCGGTCGGGCACGCCCTGACGGTGGCCGTGGTCCAGGCGGGCGCGGCCCGGGCGGCGGGGTCCGCGGAGTTCACCGAGCAGGCCCTGGCCGCGATCGAGGAGACGGGCCGGCACGCCCTGGAGGACCTGGAACGGGTGCTGGGCATCCTGCGCGAGGACGCCCCGCCGACGGCCGGCCGCCCCACCCTCGCCGACGCCGAGCGGCTGCTGACGGCGGCGCGGGGCTCCGGGGCGCAGGTCACGTCGGAGGTGAGCGGTGCGCTGGACACCGTCCCGGGGCCGGTCTCGCGGGAGGGTTACCGCATCGTCCAGGAGGCGCTCACCAATGTGGTGCGGCACGCGGGCCCGGTGCCGGTGTCCGTGCGGATCGCCGTCCGCGACCGGGCCGTGGAGCTGGAGATCCGCAACGCGCTGTCCGGGGCGGCCGGCACGGTCGCAGGCAGCGGCAGCGGTCTGCGGGGCATCCGCGAGCGTGCCGCCCTGCTCGGTGGGCGGGCCGAGGCGGGGCGGCACGAGGACGGCTGGCGGGTACGGGCGGTGCTCCCCCTGGGCTGACCGCGCTCGGCCCGGGCCCCCTGACGTCCCATTAGGCTGGCCCGGTGCCGATAACCGTGCTGCTCGTGGACGACGAACCCCTCGTGCGCGCCGGGCTGCGCGCCATCCTCTCCGCGCAGCCGGACATCGAGGTGGCGGGCGAGGCCGGGGACGGCGCGGCCGTCCTGCCGCTGGTGCGGAGCCTGCGGCCGGACGTGGTGGCGATGGACGTGCGGATGCCGCTGCTGGACGGAATCGAGGCGACACGGGCCGTGCTGCGCACGGTGGCGGCGCCCCCGAAGATCCTGGTCGTCACGACCTTCGAGAACGACAGTTACGTCTACGACGCGCTGCGCGCCGGTGCGGACGGTTTCCTCCTCAAGCGCGCCGCGCCGGCGGAGATCGTGCAGGCGGTGCGGACGGTGGCGGCCGGGGATTCCCTGCTGTTCCCCACGGCGCTGCGCAGGCTCGCGGCCTCGTACGGCAACGAGCGCGCCCGCGCGGTGATGGAGCGGGCGGCGCTGACGGCCCGGGAGGCGGACGTGCTGCGGCTGATGGCCCGCGGCATGTCCAACCCGGAGATCGCCGCGAGCCTGACCCTGGGCACGGAGACCGTGAAGACACACGTCAGCGCGGTACTGGCGAAGCTGGGGGCCCGGGACCGCACCCAGGCGGTGATCGCGGCGTACGAGTCGGGGTTCGTCGCGCCGGGGTGAGTGACCGGGCGTCGGACGGGACTGGGAATCGGGAATCGCGTGGGCGGGGCGGCCCCTTCTCGCCCTCGGCCTTCCTGGCCGCGGCCCCCTACTCCACGAGGTCGACGAGGAGCCCGACCACCAGGACGAGCAGCGCGCCGGCCGTGATCTCGACGGCGCGCCGCAAGAGGCGGAACTTCTTGCGGACGATTTGGGCTCGCCGGATGAGCCCCGCTGCGCGACGGTCGGCGGCGAGGTCGTCGAGCACCGCCTCCGGCTCGGAGCAGGCCGCCCAATACAGGTAGGAGCCCGGGGACGGGGGCGTGGTGAACGCGGGCCGCAGCGCCAGGAGGGCGGTCATCATCGCGGCGACGAAGCCGGCCGCGGAGATGCCGACCAGCACCGCGGACACCGTCGAATGCCGTGTCGGGGCGACGGCCACGAGAACGGAGAGGGGAATCCCCAGAGCGGTGACCAGGGCAGCGGCCTTCTGGTCCGAGCGGCCGATCTCCGTGGTCACGTGGTCGTGGGCTCGCGCCAGCTGATCTTCCAACGTGACGCGGGGCTCCGGGTCAGCCACGGCGTACGGTCGGATCCAACGTAGGGACCAATTCGCCCAGAGGGTCCATGGCGGCCCGCGCGGTGGGCCCTTCGTCGCTCGTCATGAATCCACGCTACTGGCGCAACGAGCTGCCCGTGCGGGGTTCTCGCTCCCTGAGCCACCGTCCAGGCCCATCGCGCGAGGACCGGGCTGGAGCAACCCGTTTCTATGGGAAATTACAGCCAAGTTTGATGATTCAGTCTGTTTAAAGCCATTTGATCATCTTTCAGTGTGCGCGGTGCGCCACGCTTCCCTACGTTGAGGGCTGTCAGGCAGAGAATCTCTCCGCCTGCACAACCGAAGGAAGTACCTCATGCGCTCCATGCGCACCACGGCCACTGCCAGGACCTTCCTGATCACCGCGATCGCCGTAGTCGGCCTCACCGTCGCCCCCGCCCTCGCCTTCGCCCAGCCCGGTACGGACAGCGCCCGGGCTCACCACGCCACCGGGGCCCCCGGCAGTAACGGCGCCAACGGCGTCGGAACCCTCGGCGGAATCGGCGGCCTCGGCGGCACCGGTGGCGCCGCGGGTGCCAACGGCAACGGCGGCAACGGCGGCGCCGGTGGCGACGCCACCGGCATCGCGAGCGTCGGCGGGGCCGGGGGCACGGGCGGCGCGGGCGGGGCCAACGGCAACGGAGGCAATGGCGGCTTCGGCGGAGCGGCCGCGCTCGGCGGCAAGGGCGGCAAGGGCGGTGTGGGCGGCGTCGGCAATGCCGGGGCCGGTATCGCCGGCGGCAAGGGCGGCAACGGTGGCGCCTCGACCGTCGGTGGCGGCCACACGGGCGGCACGGGTGGCGCCGGCGGCGCGGCCAGTCCGGTGTGCCCGGGCAAGCCCGGCGGCAACGGCACCGCCGCCACGATGTTCGCGGACGGCACCACCGGCGCCACCGGCGCTGCGGGCAAGACCACTCTCCCCTGCTGAACACACCTCCGGCGAGCGGGTCACCGCGGCAGGACAGGAAGCACCGGTCCAGGACATCGCACCGGTGACGACCGGTAGCCGCGGTAGCGCCGCTCGCCGACCCGCACGGCACCGGATACGATCCGCACGTCAGGGCAAAGGGGCGCGCGAAGCGAGGAGGCGGCACGTTGGGGCGGCTCACCGGCGGGGACCCGTCTCTGCTGCGGCGGATCAATTCGGCCGTGGTCCTGCACGCGTTGCGCACAGCCGCCCCGTCCGCGGCACCCACTCTCACCGACCTCGTCAAGCTGACCGGGCTGTCCCGGCCGACCGTCGAGGGCGTGATCGAGGGGCTGATGGAATCCGGCCTCGTGATGGAGGCGGCCGCCGAGGAGGGCGCGGCACGCCGCCAGGGCCGCCCGGCGCGGCGCTTCAGGTTCCGGGTCGAGGCGGGTCATCTGCTGGGCATCGAGATCGGGCCGCACCGGGTCGCCGCCCTCCTGGCGGACCTGCGCGGACGCGTCGTGGGCTCGGCGTCCTTGGAGGTGTCCGAGACCGCGTCGGCCGACGAGCGGCTGGAGCGGGTGCGGGAGGCCGTCGCCGATCTGCTGCGGCGCTCCGGTGTGGCGTGCGGTTCGTTGCGCGCGGTGGGGGTGGCGAGCCCCGGCATCGTGGAGGCCGACGGGACGGTCCGGCTGGGTACGGCGCTGCCGGAGTGGACCGGGCTGCGGCTCGGGGAGCGGCTGCGCCGCTCGTTCCGCTGTCCGGTGCTGGTGGAGAACGACGCGAACGCGGCCGCGGTGGCCGAGCACTGGAAGGGTGCGGCCACCGACTCCGACGACGTCGTCTTCGTGCTCGCGGGGCTGAGCCCGGGGGCCGGTTCGCTGATCGGCGGGCGGCTGCACCGCGGTTTCGGTGGTGCGGCCGGGGAGATCGGCGCGCTGCATCTGCTGGGCCGGGAGGCCACTCCGGAGGAGGTGCTGTCCACCACCGGGGAGCCGCTGCACCCGCTGGACGAGGCGCAGGTGGCACGGGTGTTCACGCTGGCCCGGGAGGGCGACGCGCGGGCGCGGGCCGCGGTGGAACGGTTCATGCGGCGGCTGGTGCACGACGTGGCGGCGCTGGTGCTGGCACTCGATCCGGAGCTGGTCGTGGTGGGCGGCTGGGCGGCCGGACTGGACGGTGTCCTGGAGCCGCTGCGGGCCGAGTTGGCCCGCTATTGTCTGCGGCCGCCCCGGGTGGCGCAGTCGCTGCTGGGCGAGGCCGCGGTGGCGACGGGCGCGTTGCGCCTGGCTCTCGACCACGTGGAGGAACAGCTCTTCGCGGTCGAGAGCACGGTCACGGCACGTCGCTGACCGGGCTCCGGTTCTCGAACCTGCGTCAGCCGGCCAGCAGCTGCATGCCCGAGTCACCGAAGGTGAGCTTGCAGGTGTCGGCGCGGTAGGTGGCCACGGCGACGGCGACGGTGCGGCCGTTCGCGTAGTAGCGGGTGGTGACGAGGAGGACGGGCGAGCCGGGGAGCCGGTCGAGCTGCTTGGCGTCGTCGGCACGCGCCGAGCCCAGCTCGACGGAACGGTCCTGGCCCTCCAGGTCCAGCCGCTGCAGTTCGCGCAGGACGGCCCGGGCGCGGCCCGCGCCGGTGAGCGTGCCGATGGCGGTGAGCGAGGGGACGCTGTCCGCCGGTACGTACAGCAGCTCGGCGGCGACCGGCTGGCCGTGGTTGCCGCGGGTGCGGCGGACGGTGTGCACGACGGCGTCGGCGGCGGTGCCGAGAAGGCGGGCGATGGCGGCGGGCGGGGCGGCCACGACGCTGTCGACGGGCTGCCAGCTGTCGGCGCCCGCGCCGGGCCAGCTGTGCTCGGCGTCGCCGACGGCGACGCCCACCCGGGGCGGGGCGACGGTGGTGCCGACGCCGCGGCGGCGCTGGAGGCGGCCTTCCAGCTCGAGCTGTTCGAGGGCCTGTCGGAGCGTGGCCCGGGCGACACCGAACCGGGCCGCCAGCTCACGTTCGTTGGGCAGGATCTCGCCCACGGCGAACTCGGAGTCGAGTGCGTCGGTGAGCACGGTCTTCAGGTGCCAGTACTTCGGCTCCGGCACCGTTTCCAGCTGCGTGGTCCCCACCCTGATCCTCCGCAAAGGCTTTGTGCGCGCTTCTTTATTAAAGGTTGTTGCAGTATCCCTGTGACCATAGGACGGTACGCACACTTGGTCAAGACCAATGACAGAGGTACGGTCGATGATCATCAGCTCTTCATACTCGGGACGGCGAACATGGATCAGGTCACCGTGATCACAGGTGGCGGCCGGGGCATCGGGGCGGCGGTCGCGATACGGCTGGCCCGTGCCGGACACCACATCGGCATCGGCTACGAACGGGCCCGGGACGCCGCGGAGGAGACGGCGGCCGCGGTCCGCGCGGCGGGCGGGAAGTGTGTGGCCGTACAGGCCGACACCAGCGTCGAGTCCCAGGTCGACGAGCTGTTCGACACGGTGCGGGAGCGGCTGGGGCCGATCACCGGCCTGGTCAACAACGCCGGGATCACCGGGCTGCTCGGCCGCTTCACCGAGACACCGGTGGAGCGGATGCGCCGCGTCGTCGACGTCAATGTGACGGGGCGCTGATCTGCGCCCGGCGGGCGGCCCTGGAGATGTCGACCCGGCACGGCGGACAGGGCGGCGCGATCGTGAACATCTCCTCGGGCGCGGCGACCCTGGGCAGCCCCGGCGAGTACGTGCACTACGCGGCGAGCAAGGCCGCCGTGGACGCGCTCACCGTGGGCCTGGCCAAGGAGCTCGCCCAGGAAGGCGTCCGGGTCAATTCGGTGCAGCCCGGCATGATCGTCACCGATATCCACGCCTCGATGGGCGACCCCGAGCGGCCGTGGCGCAACCGCGACCGCGTACCCATGGGCCGCCCCGGCGAGCCGGGCGAGGTCGCGGGGGCGGTGGCGTGGCTGATGTCGCCGGAGGCGTCGTACACCACGGGCGCGGTGCTGCGGGTGGCCGGCGGACTCTGAACCCACCGGCCGGAAGGTCAGGCCGTCAGGCCCGCGAGCTTTTCGGGGTTGCGCATCAGATAGATCGCGGTGATGCGCCCGTCCTCGACATCGAGGCTGAGGACGCTGTCCGGCCGTCCCCGCGACAGCACGCACAGCCCCGGGCGACCGTTGATCTCCATGAAGCGGAACCCCGGCTCCGGAAGCGGCCCTTGGCCCACGGCGATGAGGAACCGGCCGACCTTGTCGGCGGTGTCGATGACCCGCAGCGGGGCCTTGGCCCTGCCTCCGCTGTCGCTGACGAGCCGCACGTCGGGCGCGAGCAGGGCGACCAGTTCCTCGATGCTGCCGCCGGTGGCGGCGGCGAGGAACCGCTCGGTGAGGTCGCGTTGGCGCGCGGGGTCCACCGCGAAGCGCGGCTTGCCCTCGTCGACGTGGCGCCGGGCCCGCCCGGCGAGCTGGCGCACGGCCGACTCCGAGCGGTCGAGGGTGACGGCGATCTCCTGGTAGGGGAAGCCGAACGCCTCGCGCAGCACGAAGACCGCGCGCTCCAGCGGGGAGAGCGACTCCAGGACGACGAGGACGGCGAACGAGACGGAGTCGGCGAGCACGGCCCGCTCGGCGGTGTCGGGAACGGTGTGGCCGAAGTCGGTGGCGATCGGCTCGGGGAGCCACGGCCCGACGTAGGCCTCGCGCCGGGACTGCGCCTGGCGCAGCCGGTCGATGGCCAGCCGGGTGGTGACGCGCACCAGATACCCGCGCGCGTCACGTACCTCGCCCCGGTCGGCGCCGGACCAGCGCAGCCAGGCCTCCTGGACGACGTCCTCCGCGTCCGCCACCCGGCCCAGCATGCGGTAGGCCACACCGGTCAGCGTGGACCGGTGCTCCTCGAAGGCGTCGAGCGCTGCGTCAGTCGTATTCAGGTCTCCCACGCCTCACATCCCACCCGACGCGGCGCCGGGTTGTCCACGTGAACCCGCTCTCACCACCGGGCGGGGGCGTCTCGCGTCCGAGGTCTACCCAGCGGTAACCGCTGCTGACATTCTGTCTCACACACGCCGAGCGCGGATGACGACAGGAGTTGCTCCCATGGTCGACACGATCTCGTTCCCCATAGCCACCCCCACCGGACGGCGGACCGCGGAGGTCGCCTACGAACGGGTGGGCGGCGGGGAGCCGGTGGTCCTGCTGCACGGCATCGGCCACCACCTCCAGGCCTGGGACCCGGTCGTCGGCGCCCTCGCCGCCGAACGCGACGTCATCGCCGTCGACCTGCCCGGCTTCGGCGTCTCCCCCGCGCTGCCCGACGGCATCGGCCACGACCTGCGGGACGTCACGGCCGTCCTCGGCGCGCTCTTCGAGGCGCTGGGCCTGGACCGGCCGCACGTCGTGGGCAACTCCCTCGGCGGTCTGCTCGCCCTGCAACTCGGGCACGAGAAGCTCGCACGGACCGTCACCGCCCTCTCCCCGGCCGGGTTCTGGACCGAGGGCGAGCGCCGCTACGCCTTCGGGGTGCTGCGCGCCATGCGGCACGGCGCCCTGAGACTTTCCCCCCACACGGTGGCGCGGCTGGCCCGTACGGCGGCGGGCCGGGCGGCGCTGACGTCCACCATCTACGCCCGCCCCGCGCGTCGTTCGCCGGAGGCGGTGATCGCCGAGACCCGCGCCCTGTGCGAGGCGACCGCTTTCGAGGTCACCCTCGCCGCCGGGCGTTCGGTGCTGTTCACCCACGACCTCGCCGAGGTGCCGGTCACCGTCGCCTGGGGCACCGCCGACCGGATCCTCCTGCGCCGTCAGGGCATCCGCGCCAAGAAGGTCATGCCCGGCGCGCGGCTCATCCGGCTGCCCGGCTGCGGACACGTCCCCATGAACGACGATCCCGCGCTCGTGGCCCGCGTCATCCTCGACGCCACCCGCTGACGGGCGCCGCGGCGGCCCGATCAGGCCCCGGGGAAGGGGACGTTGGTCCACTCGCGCGTCGAGAGCACCAGACGGTAGCCGTCCGGGTCCTCGACGGTGACCCCCCAGGTGTCCCAGTAGGGGTTGTGTGCCGGGACGCGCTTGCCGCCGTGCTCCTCGAGGCGGGCGACCAGCTCGTCCGGGACCGGGCCGTCGAGGTAGACGACGAGCAGGTCCTCGTCCGTGGGGACCGGCGCGGTGGGCGCGCCGGCCTCGTAGGACAGCTCCAGATGCCAGCCGGCGTCCGGCCAGCCCACCATGAGCAGCCGGTACTCCTCGCCCGGCGGGTCCTCGGCGGCGATCTCGCGCCGCCAGACCACGGACAGTCCCAGTCCCTGGACCCAGAAGCGCTCGGCGGCGTCGAGGTCACGGGAGGGGCGGGAGATACGTATGTGTGCGTGTGCGTCGGCAGGCATGGCGCGAGCGTATGCGGCGGTTGATCATCGCGCGATCGGTCGCTGGTCCTCGGACCTTCGTCGCAGGACGCCGCCCGGGCGCCTGTCCGGTGGGCGCTTCACCGCCCTCCGATGACCCGTTGTTCACCGTCCGTTCGGGCGCGAGGCATGTGGCACCGATAGCAAGGGGACCCGTGAGACACAGGAGGTTTCCATGACCCGGGATTCGGGGACGGCCGTCGACCGGCGCGCGGTGCTGCGGGGCTCGCTGGCCGGGGCCGCCGCGCTGACACTGCCGCCCCTGGCCGGGACAGCTCCCGCGCAGGCGCTGTCGGGGCGGCCCAGCGCCGACTGGGGCGTACAGGTCGGGGATGTGACGGCCTCTTCGGGGCTGGTGTGGGCGCGCTCGGACCGCAGGGCCCGGATGGTCGTGGAGACCTCGGCCACCGACTCGTTCCGCAGAACACGCCGCTGGGTCGGCCCGGTCGTCGGGCCGGACACGGACTTCACCGGCCGGACGCCGCTCGTCGGCCTGCCGCCCGGCGAGCAGATCCACTACCGGGTCGTCCTCGCCGACCCCGACGACCCACGGCGCACCGGCCGCCCGGTGTACGGCACCTTCCGCACCGCTCCGGCGCACCGGAGGGACATCCGCTTCCTGTGGTCGGGGGACCTCGCCGGGCAGGGCTGGGGCATCAACCCGGACCGCGGCGGGTACCGCGTCTTCGACCACATGCGGCGGCTGGACCCGGACTTCTTCCTGTGCAGCGGCGACACCATCTACGCCGACGGGCCGATCCAGGAGCGCGTCACGCTGCCCGGCGGCGGCACCTGGCGGAACGTCACCACCCCGGAGAAGTCGAAGGTGGCGGAGACGCTCACCGAGTTCCGCGGCGCCTTCCGCTACAACCTGCTCGACGCGAATCTCCGGGACTTCAACGCCCAGGTTCCTTCGATCGTCCAGTGGGACGACCACGAGGTGCGCAACAACTGGTACCCCGGCCAGATCCTCGACGACGCGCGCTACACCGAGAAGAGCGTCGACGTGCTGGCCGCGCGCTCGCTGCGGGCCTTCGCCGAGTACTTCCCCCTCTCCGCCAAGCGGCCCGACGAGGACGGCCGGGTCTACCGCGTGCTGCGCCACGGCCCGCTGCTCGATGTCTTCGTCCTCGACATGCGCACCTACCGCGACGCCAACTCCCCCGGCCGGCGGCCCGACGACAACGGCGGCATCCTCGGCGCACGGCAGCTGGCGTGGCTCAAGCGGGAGCTGTCGCGCTCGCGCGCGGTATGGAAGGTGATCGCCTCCGACATGCCGCTGGGCCTGGTCGTCCCGGACGGCGCGGTGAACTTCGAGGCCGTCGCGCAGGGCGACCCGGGGGCGCCGCTCGGCCGCGAACTGCAGATCGCCGAGTTGCTGCGGCACATCAAGCACCGCCGGATCACCGGCACCCTGTGGCTGACCGCCGATGTGCACTACACCTCCGCGCAGCACTACGACCCCGCGCGGGCGGCGTTCAAGGACTTCGCACCCTTCTGGGAGTTCGTCTCGGGGCCGCTGAACGCGGGCGGCTTCCCGGCGGTGGGACTGGACGGCACCTTCGGGCCCGAGCAGCCCTTCGTCAAGGCACCCACCACGGCGAACGTGCCGCCCGGGCAGGACAGCCAGTTCTTCGGGGAGGTGACCATCGACGCGGACGGCGGCGAGCTGACCGTCCGGCTGCGCGCCGAGAACGGGGCGGTGCTGTTCACCAAGGTGCTCCAGCCGGGGCGCGTCGGACAGTGACGCCGCCGGTGGCGGATGGGAAGGTGGGACATCCTGGGCGAGCCGAGCGGGACCTTATGGGAAGGGGCGCTGCGCCATGGCCGAGCAGGTGGATGTCGTCGTCATCGGTATGGGACCGGGCGGTGAGCAGGTGGCGGGCAGCCTGGCCGAGGCCGGGCTGAGCGTGGTGGGCGTCGAGGCGGAGCTGGTCGGCGGCGAGTGCCCGTACTGGGGATGCGTGCCCAGCAAGATGATGATCCGCGCCGGGAATCTGCTGGCGGAGGCACGGCGCGTGCCCGGCATGGCGGGTTCCGCCGAGGTCACGGCGGACTGGGGGCCGGTGGCCGCCCGGATCCGCGAGGAGGCCACCGACGACTGGGACGACCGGGTCGCCGCCGACCGCTTCACCGGCAAGGGCGGCCGGCTGGCGCGCGGGCGCGGCAGGCTCACCGGGCCGGGTCGGGTGGAGGTGACGGGGAACGACGGCGGCACCGAGGCCTTCCACGCCCGGCGCGGTGTGGTGCTCGCGACGGGCACCCGCCCGCAGATCCCGCCGGTGCCGGGACTCGCCGACGTGCCGTACTGGACCAACCGGGACGCGGTCGCCGCGAAGGAGCCGCCGCGCTCCCTGCTGGTGCTCGGCGGTGGCGCGATCGGTGTGGAGATCGCGCAGGTCTATGCCCGCTTCGGCACCCGCGTCACCGTGGTGGAGGCCCTGGACGCCCTGATCCCGGTCGAGGAGCCGGAGGCCGGCGAGCTGCTGGCCGGCGTGCTGCGCGAGGAGGGCCTGACCCTTCGGACCGGGGCGCGGGCGAGCGGCGTGCGGCACAGCGGCGACACCTTCACGGTCACGCTGGAGGACGGCGACGCGCTGACCGCCGAGCGGCTGCTGGTCGCCACGGGCCGCCGGGTGGACCTCGCCGGGCTGGGCCTGGAGACCGTGGGCCTCGACCCGAAGGCGCGGGCGCTCGCGGTCGACGGGCAGTTGCTGGCGGCGCCGGGGCTGTGGGGCGTGGGCGATGTGACCGGACACGGGGCGTTCACCCACGTCGCGATGTACGAGGCGGACATCGCCGTCCGGGCGGTGCTCGGCGAGCCGGGTCCCGACGCCGACTATCGCGCCCTGCCGCGCGTCACCTTCACCGACCCGGAGATCGGCGCGGTGGGCCTGACGGAGAAGCAGGCCCGACAGAAGGGGCTGCGGGTGCGGACGGGCCTCTCGCGGGTGCCGTCCTCGGCGCGCGGCTGGATCCACAAGGCGGGCAACGAGGGTCTCGTGAAGCTCGTCGAGGACGCGGACCGGGGAGTGCTGGTCGGCGCGACCTCGGCGGGTCCGGCGGGCGGCGAGGTGCTGTACGGTCTGGCGGTGGCGGTCCGGGCCGAGGTGCCGGTCGCGTCGCTGCGGCACATGATCTACGCGTATCCGACGTTCCACCGGGCCGTGGAGGACGCGCTGAAGGACCTGGGGCCGGGCGGAGGCTGAGGCCGCGGCGCGGGCGAGTGCGCGGCGGAGGGACGGGCGGCGGGGAAACCGGCAGCGGCGGAAACGGGCGCTTTTCACGGAACAGCCCGCAAGCACCCTTAACCCATCGGTCACAGGACGTTCGTGATCACGCAACACCGCTGGGCCAGGGTGGTGGCATGACCGACGAGACCCCCGCGAAGCGTGCTCACCGGCCCCCTCACTGGCGGCGGGACCTGGTCGAACTGGCCGCCCTGTTCATCGCGGTGGCCGCCGCCGACTCCGTGGCCAACACCGTCGTGCACGGCCCCGACGGCCCCTCCCTGCTGGTCGCCTCCGCCGGCGCCCTGCTGGCGACGACCGGGTTCCACACCTGGTGGGCCCGGCGGCACCACCCCGCTCCCCCGTCGGCGGCGGACGAGCCCCGGGGCGCCGAAAGTGCCCCGGCCCCCGCCTCCGGATCCCGCCCTAAGACGGACATCGGGGCGACGACGCTCTGGCGGATGCGCACCACCGTGCGCGACGAGCCCGGCAGCCTGGCCGCACTGTGCCAGGCGTTGGCACACCACCGCGTGGACATCCTCGCCCTCCAGACCCACCCGCTGGCCGACGGCACCGTCGACGAGCTGCTGCTGCGCGCCCCGGCGGCGCTGCCGCCCGGTGTGCTGACCCATGCCGTCGCCACCGGGGGCGGCAGCGGCACCTGGCTGGAGCGGGCGGACGCCCACGACCTCGTGGACGCCCCCACCCGGGTGCTGAACCTCGCCACCCGCACCGCGCTCGACGCCTCCGAACTTCCGCTCGCCTTGCGGCAGTTGCTCGGCCGGTGCACGATCCACTCGATCCCGGCACGCTCACCGCGCAGCGGCTCCCCCGCCGCGCCGGTGCCCGCGGAAGGTGTGTGGGAGGACACGGTGATGCGGTTGCGCGACCCGTCCGGCGGGTCGATCACCATCGAGCGCCCGTATCTGCCGTTCACGCCCACGGAGTTCGCTCGCGCCCGCGCGCTGGTCGAACTGGACGCGCGGCTCGGTCCGCGCGTACCGCCGCGCAGCGATGTGCTGACGCTGCCCGAGGGCAACGCGATCACCGTCCGCCGGGCCGACCCCGGCGACCTCGTCGCCGCGCGCGAGATGCACGACCGCTGCTCCCCCACGACGCTCGCCCTGCGCTACCACGGTCCGATCGGTGACGCCGATCGCTATCTGCGCCACCTCCTCAGCCCGCGCTTCGGCCGCACCCTGGCCGCGTACACCGCCTCCGGCCGTCTCGTCGCCCTCGGCCATCTGCTGTGGGACGGCGACGAGACCGAGGTCGCCCTCCTCGTCGAGGACGACTGGCAGCGGCGCGGCGTGGGCACCGAGCTGCTCGGCCGACTGGTGACGCTGGCCGGGGAGGCGCGGTGCGAGAGCGTCTACGCGGTGACCCAGGCCTCGAACACGGGGATGGTCGCGGCGATGCGCGCACTGGATCTGCCGCTGGACTACCAGATCGAGGAGGGCACGCTCGTGATCACCGCACGCCTGGCGTCGGCGACGGCGACCTCCACGCCCTGAGCGGTCGGTTTGCCGGTGCCGCTCAGATGCGCCAGGCGCGGATCCGCTCGGCGCATTCGTACACCTCGACGCGGTACTCCTTGATGTCCCGGGCGAGGTCGACGACGGCCCCGTACGGCGGGTCGATGCCTTCACCGGCGGCGGCCATGTAGGCCACGACGACCATGCACGCGTACAGGCTGCTGCGCACCGGCAGCGGCTGGAGCCGGACGAGCGTGTGCATCAGGGCGGCGGCACGCCAGGCGGCGTCGGGCCGGTAGTCGAACCGCGCCACGTCGAAGGCGTGCCGGGACACGGCCGCGTGGAGCGCCGTGTAGTCGTGCACGGCGGGCTCCTCGTGCAGCTTCTGCTCCTGCACGCCCAGGAGCCAGGGCAGATCGATGAGCAGAGCCATCAGGCCGCCGCGCCCCGCCCCGCGGACGGCGGGGCCTCCTCGGGGAAGGCCGCGTCGAACTCGGCCATGTTCTCGTTCCAGAACTTCGCGGCCCGTTCCACGAAGCGGCGGCGCTGCTGCTCGCGCACGGACAGGTCGTGCACATAGGCCTTGATGCTCTTGCCGTCGGCGGCGGCGGCCTCGCGGATGTCCGCGAGTTCCTGTTCGGTGAATTCCACGTTGAGTGCCGGCATTGCTCCACGGTACCGGGCCGGTACCGGCTGCGGCAGGGGCCCGGAGCCCCGGCTCAGCAGCCGCAGTCGTCCGAGTCGACGGGGGCGGTCAGCGGGTCGGCCGGCAGCTGCCGGGGGCCCTCCCAGGTGTCGACGGCGTAGCCCTCGCGGATCCAGTACTCGATGCCGCCGATCATCTCCTTGACGCGGTAGCCGAGGCGGGCGAGGGCGAGGGCCGCGCGGGTGGCACCGTCGCACCCCGGCCCCCAGCAGTGGACGACGACGGGGACGGCCGGATCGAGGAACTCGGCCGCGAGCTGCGGGATCTGGGCCGTGGGGAGGTGCACGGCGCCCGGGATGTGGCCCTGGTCCCAGGAGGGGGTGCTGCGCGAATCGACGACCACGAAGTCCTTGGCCCCGGCCGCCAGCGAGGCGTGCACATCGGCGACATCGGTGTGGAAGGCGAGGCGGGCGGCGAAGTAGGCCGCGGCGTCGGCGGGGGCCGCGGGCGGCATGGCGAGGACGGGGCTGAGGGCGGGGGCGGCGGGGCTCCCGGCGGGCTGCGGAAGCGAAGCTGTCGTGGAGGTCATGACCAAAAATCTACGGTTCGCGATCGCTGCGGTGAACAGCATTTCCCCGGCAAATTCCCTGTTCATCCGGGGATTTCACTGCCGGATGTCGCTCATGACCGGGCATTCCCCGGGCGCCATGGGCTGGCGTCGTGAGCGAGCGGGTCCGGTGCCCGGCGCCCTGGCCTGGCTGCCCCGCAGCCGCAGCCGCAGCCGCAGATCCTCCTGCGCCGCCGACGCCATATCCCCCACTTTCGGCACTCACGCCTGGCCAATAAACAGGAGACCACCCAGTTTCGCCTCACTATCGGTGCCACCGCATTGGCCAGGACTCAACTCCATCTGCAGTTCGACAACGCCCCGAATCAGCCCCTTCGCGCTGGCTTTTGGCAGGTACTGAGGCTGAACTCGTGTTGTCATAGGTGCTGACAGGTCTTGATCCTTGCGGTACGTCGACAGGTATGCGGTACGCACAGGGTGGTGGATTCA
>NZ_JBVIQR010000038.1:0-64009 GCF_055576875.1 Streptomyces sp. NPDC033229
TCAGCAGGGCGTCCAGGTTGTTCGTCACACAACGATCTTGGACGCCCTGTCTGCGTTCCCGGACACACCGTCAGCATTCGGAATGACTCGTCTAGCTCAGGCTGGCCGTGCGGGCCCGCTCCACCACCGACGCGATGACGTCCCGCACGGCGGCCACGTCCTCCTTGGTGGAGGTGTGGCCGAAGGAGAAGCGCAGTGTGCCGCGGGCCAGGTTCCGGTCGGTGCCCGTGGCGAGGACCACATGGCTGGGCTGGGCGACCCCGGCGGTGCAGGCGGAGCCGGTGGAGCACTCGATGCCCTGGGCGTCCAGCAGCAGGAGCAGCGAGTCGCCCTCGCAGCCGGGGAAGGAGAAGTGGGCGTTGGCGGGCAGCCGGCCGGCCGGGTCGGGGTCGCCGCCGAGCACCGCGTCCGGCACGGCCGCGAGGACCGCCTCAACCAGTTCGTCGCGGAGCGCGCCGACCTCGCGCGCGAAGTGCTCGCGCCGCTCGGCGGCCAGCACGCCCGCGACCGCGAACGACGCGATGGCGGGCACGTCGAGGGTTCCGGAGCGCACGTGCCGCTCCTGGCCGCCGCCGTGCAGCAGGGGTACAGGGGCGTACCGGCGGCCCAGCAGCAGGGCGCCGATGCCGTACGGGCCGCCGATCTTGTGACCGCTGACGGTCATCGCGGCCAGCCCCGACGCGGCGAAGTCGACGTCCAGCTGACCGAAGGCCTGTACCGCGTCGGCGTGCAGGGGGACGTCGAACTCGGCCGCGACATCGGCCAGTTCCCGGACCGGCATGACCGTGCCGATCTCGTTGTTCGCCCACATGACGGTGGCCAGGGCCACGTCGTCGGGGTCGCGGGCTATGGCCTCGCGCAGTGCGTCGGGGTGCACCCGCCCGTGGGAGTCGACGGGCAGGTACTCCACGGTCGCCCCCTCGTGCTCGGCGAGCCAGTCGACGGCGTCGAGGACGGCGTGGTGCTCCACCGGGCTGGCGAGGACCCGGCGGCGGGCCGGGTCGGCGTCCCGGCGGGCCCAGTACAGGCCCTTGACGGCGAGGTTGTCGGCTTCGGTGCCGCCCGCGGTGAAGACCACTTCGCTGGGGCGCGCGCCGAGCGACGCCGCGAGCGATTCGCGCGACTCCTCGACGGTACGGCGCGCGCGACGCCCGGCGGCGTGCAGCGAGGAGGCGTTTCCGGCGAAGGCGAGCTGGGCGGTCATCGCCTGCACCGCTTCCGGGAGCATCGGAGTGGTGGCGGCGTGGTCGAGGTAGGCCATGGTGGGACGATTCTACGAGCTGGACCCGGGCGCCGTACCGGGCGTTCCGGTCAGGAGGCGCGCAGCACCCGGGCCAGCTGGCGGGACTGTGCCACCAGGCGGTCCTGGCTGTCCCAGACCTCGGCGTCCTCCTCCAGATAACCGCCCGCGAGGTTGCGGGTGCTGACGGAGACCCGCAGCGGGCCGGGGGCGGGGCGGCCGCGGACGTGGGCGGTGAGTTCGATGGTGGGGACCCAGCCGGTCACGCCCAGCTCGAAGACGGCGGGCGGCAGCGCGTCGACGGCCAGCAGCAGGGCGAGCGGGTCGGGGTCGCGGCCGTCGGCGAGGCCGAACCAGCCGCGCATCTCGCCCTGCCCGCCGGGGGTGCCGATCGCCCAGCCGGCCGTGGCCGGGTCGAGCCGGATGTCGAGGCGCCCGGCGATCTCGGGCGTCGTGGACGGGTCGCCGTCCTCGCTGCTCAGGCACCGCTCGTAGGGCGGGAGCGCCGGGGGCTTGGCGGTGGTGCGCACGTCCTCGGGGAGGGCGTCCAGCTCGCCGTAGGTGGCCAGGACGCGGATGCGCTCGACCTCGGCGCCGTCCTCGTCGAACTGGAGCAGCGTGGCCTGGCCCGTGGAGAGCGTCCGGCTGGCGCGGATCTGCTCGGTGCGGATCAGGGCGGGTCCGGGCTTGGAGGCGGAGAGGTAGTGGGCGGTGATGGAGAAGGGGTCCGGGTGCCGGAGGGTCTCGCCGAGGGCCCGGCCCAGCAGGGCGAGCAGATAGCCGCCGTTGACGGCGTGGCCGATGGTCCACCCCGCGGAGAGGTCCGCGTCGAAGACGGCGGACGTGCTGGGAGTGCCGGGTCCGCGCCGGGTGAGGGCGGTGTCCCGGTCGAATTCGCTGGTGCCGATGGTTCCCTGTGCCATGTTCGGCACGCTACACCCGGAAGTTACTGACCGGTAGGTCAAACGTGCGTCCGAGGCCCCCGCTTCCCCGGCATCCACCGTGGGCCCGAGGCCCCGACTCGGGCGTCCCACGTGCACCCGAAGCCCCGCCTCGGGCGGACCCCCCGCCGTCACACCTCTTCGGCAGCCGCGCTGCGCCGGTGCCAGGCGCGCGGCGCCCGCCAGTGGAAGCGCATCGACAGCAGCCGCAGCGCGAACGCCGTCAGGACCGGGATCACGCTGGTGGTGGCGGAGAGCGCGTCGAAGTGGATCAGCAGGGCGGCCATCGTCGCCCCCATCATCGCGGGCACCGCGTACAGATCGCGGTCCCAGCGCAGCAGCGAGGGCACCTCGTGGGCGAGGATGTCGCGCAGTACGCCGCCGCCGACCGCCGTGGCCACGCCGAGCGCGGCGGCGAAGGTGAGGCCGAGCCCGTAGGCGTGGGCCTTCATCGTGCCGGTGACACAGAACAGGCCCAGCCCCGCGGCGTCGAAGACACCCACCGCCTTGGTGATCCGCTCGACCTCGGGGTGCAGGAAGACGACGAGCAGGGTGGCCAGCATCGGGGTCAGGAAGTAGCCGAGGTCGGTGAAGGCGGCGGGTGGCACGGCACCGATGATCAGGTCCCGCAGCACGCCGCCGCCCAGCGCCGTGACCTCGGCGAGCACGGTCATGCCGAAGACGTCGAAGTTCTTCCGCACGGCGAGCAGCGCACCCGAGATGGCGAAGACGAAGATCCCGACGAGATCCAGTGAATGCTGGACTGAGGGGCTGAACAGATCGGTGAGCACGCGACATTCTTACTCGTCGCGGACAGTGGTCCCGACCTCCCCACTGTCCCCAGCACTCTCGCTGACTCTATCCAGCCCCACGGCCCCCCGGCGCTACGGCAGCGCGGGCTTGCCCGGCTTCCCGATCCAGGTGTCGAACAGGCCGCCGAGCTTCTGGCCCGAGACCTTCTCGGCGAGCGCGATGAACTGCTTGATCTCGGCGTTGCCGTAGCGGTGCTGCGAGGTCCACAGCGGCAGCAGCTTGAAGAACGCCTTGTCGCCGATCCGCTCGCGCAGCGCCTGCAGGGCCATCGCCCCGCGCGTGTAGACCGCCCCCGAGAACATCGTGTCGCGCTGAGGGTCGGCGACGACGATCTTCCAGAACGGGTCGTCGGCCCCGTAGCGGTTGTAGGCGTCCAGGAAGGACTGGTGGGCGCTCTTCTTGCCCTTGTGCTCGGCCCACAGCCACTCGGAGTACGAGGCGAAGCCCTCGTTGAGCCAGATGTTCTTCCACTCGCGCACCGAGACGGAGTCGCCGAACCACTGGTGGGCCAGCTCGTGGACGATGGTCTCCTCGTCCCGGACCGCCGAGTAGACCGGCTTGGTCTGGGTCTCCAGCGAGAACTGCGCGTCCGGCATGTCGTCGACGATGGCGCCCGTCTCCTCGAAGGGGTACGGACCGAAGACCTTCGACCAGTAGTCGGTGGCCTCGGCCGTGATCCCGTAGAAGTCGACCGGGTTCTTGTCCTTGAGCGTCGGGTCGATGGCCACGTAGATCGGGGTGCCGGCGGGGGTCTTGCCCGTGCGGACGTCGAACTTCCCGATGGTGGCGGTGGCGAGGTAGGGCGCCATGGGCCGGGTGGTCCGCCAGTGCGAGACGGTCTTGGACCCCTGGGTGCGGGTGGAGACCAGCCGGCCGTTGGAGATGCCGGTGAGGCCCTTGGGGGCCTTGATCCGGACGTCGAAGGCCGCCTTGTCCGAGGGGTGGTCGCTGGAGGGGAACCAGGTGGAGGCGGCGTTGGGCTCGCAGGCGACGAAGACGCCGTCGGGGGTCTTCATCCAGCCGTACTTGGAGCCGAAGATGATGGGGCCGCTGAGCGGCTTGGGTATGCCGCCGTACGTCACCGTGGTGGTGAAGGTCCGGCCCTTGGCCAGGTGCCGGCCGGGGCGGATGTTGATCTCGTCGCCGGTGCGGGTGAAGTGCGCGCGCTTGCCGTTCACCTCGACCGAGGTGACCTTCAGCTGCTGGAGGTCGAGATGGAAGGACGAGAGCGACTTGGTGGCCCGCGCGGTGACGGTGGCCCGCCCCTCGAGCCGCCCGGTGTCGGGCGTGTAGCCGATGTCGAGCCCGTAGTGCCGGACGTCGAAGCCGCCGTTGCCCAGGTTCGGGAAGTAGGAGTCGCCCACACCGGGCGCGCCCGGTGTGGGGGCCGGGGCGGCGGAGATCACCCACACGGACGCCGCGGCGGTGGCGAGGGCGAGAAGTCTGGTCGAGCGGTGCCGGGCGGAGCGGCGGGAGAGTGCCATGAGTCGTTCCTTTCGAACACGCGAACGCCAATGCAGCGCACGCGCCGACTCTGCCCCCTCCCGCCCCAACCAGCCAAGAGCTTTACCGATTTGTCATGCCGGGACGTTCGTCACAGCCTTTTCCGGAATGTTCTCGGGGTGGTGACAGGCCACTTGATGCCCCGTCACCAGCGGAACCAACGGCGGCTCCTGCTGCTTGCACACGTCCGTCGCCTTCCAGCAGCGGGTGTGGAAGCGGCACCCCGTCGGCGGCGAGATCGGCGAGGGCACATCGCCCTTGAGCAGGATCCTCTCCCGCTTCTCCCGCCGCTTGGGATCCGGCACCGGCACCGCGGACATCAGCGCCTTGGTGTAGGGGTGCATCGGCGTCTCGTACAGCGCCTTGCGGTCGGCCAACTCGACGATCTTTCCGAGGTACATGACCGCGATCCGGTCGGAGACGTGCCGGATGACCGACAGGTCGTGCGCGATGATCACGTAGGTGAGGCCCAGCTCGTCCTGGAGGTCGTCCAGCAGGTTGACCACCTGAGCCTGGATCGACACGTCCAGCGCGGAGACCGGTTCGTCCGCGACCACCAGCTTGGGCTTGAGCGCGAGCGCCCGGGCGATGCCGATGCGCTGCCGCTGCCCGCCGGAGAACTCGTGCGGATAGCGGTTGTAGTGCTCGGGGTTGAGCCCCACCAGCCCCAGCAGCCGCTGGACCTCCTTCTTCACCCCGCCTTCGGGGGTGATCTTCTGGAGCTTGAACGGCGCGCTGACGATCGAGCCGACCGTGTGCCGGGGGTTCAGCGAGGAGTACGGGTCCTGGAAGATCATCTGGACGTCGCGGCGCATCGGCCGCATCCCGCCCACCCCCAGGTGCGTGATGTCCTTGCCCTCGAACTCGATCCGCCCGCCGGTGGGCTCCAGCAGCCGGGTGATCAGCCGGCCCATGGTGGACTTCCCGCAGCCGGACTCACCCACCACGCCCAGGGTCTCCCCCGGCCGTACGTCGAAGGAGATGCCGTCCACGGCCTGCACCGCCCCCACCTGGCGGCGCAGCAGCCCCTTGGTGATCGGGAAGTGCTTGACCAGGCCCTCGACCTTGAGCAGGGGCTCGCCTCCGGGCGCCTGCTGCCGGGGAATGGTCACGTCCTTGTCGGGCGCGGTCTCGTCGGGTACGGCGTTATCGGGCACGGGTCGGTCCTTCACAGCTTGGGCGCAATCTCTTCGGTCCAGATGCGCGTCCGCTCCTCCTGCGCCATGTGACAGGCGGAGTGGTGCCGGCCTCCCTCACCACCGGTCACCAGGCGCAGTTCGGGCCGCTCGGTGCGGGTGACGCCGTCCTTGGGAACGTCGGCGTAGGGGCAGCGCGGGTTGAAGGCGCAGCCGGGCGGCACGTTGATGAGGCTGGGCGGCGAGCCCTTGACCGGGATCAGCCGCTCGGTCTGGTCCCGGTCGATGCGCGGCATCGACCCCAGCAGACCCCAGGTGTAGGGGTGCTGGGGTTCGTAGAAGACCTTCTCCGCCGGGCCGCGCTCGACACAGCGGCCGCCGTACATCACCAGGATGTCGTCGGCCAGCTCGGCGACGACGCCCAGGTCGTGGGTGATGATGATGACCGCGGAGCCGAACTCCTTCTGCAGATCGCGGATCAGGTCGAGGATCTGCGCCTGGACGGTCACGTCCAGGGCGGTCGTCGGCTCGTCCGCGATGAGCAGCTCGGGGTTGTTGACCAGCGCCATCGCGATCATCGCGCGCTGGCGCATCCCGCCGGAGAACTGGTGCGGGTAGTCGTCCACCCGCCGGTCGGGCTGGGGGATGCCGACGCGGTCCAGCAGCTCGATCGCGCGTTTTCGGGCGGTCTTCTTGTCCACGTCGTGGTGGACCCGGTAGGCCTCGACGATCTGGGCGCCGATGGTGAAGTAGGGGTGCATGGCCGACAGCGGATCCTGGAAGATCATCGCCATGTCGCGGCCGCGCAGCCGGCGCACCTCGTCCGGGTCGGCGGTCATCAGCTCCTTGCCGTCCAGCCAGATCTCCCCGGAGATCCGGGCCTTGCCGCGCCCGTACTGGCCGACGGTGTGCAGGCCCATGATGCCGAGCGAGGTGACCGACTTGCCGGAGCCGGACTCGCCGACGATGCCGAGGGTCCTGCCCTTCTCCAGCTGGAAGGTGAGCCCGTCGACGGACTTCACCAGGCCGTCGTCGGTGGGGAAGTGGATGTGCAGGTCACGCACGTCGAGGAAGGCGGAGGGGGCCGCGGCGCCCGCGCGGACGGGCTCGCCGACGGCGCCGCTCTTGGAAAGGTCCGTCACGAGAGCCTCACTCGGGGGTCGATCACGGCGTACAGGAGGTCCACCACGAGGTTGGCGACCACGACGGCGGCCGCGGCGATGAGCGTCACGCCGAGGATCAGCGGCAGGTCGCGGTCGCTGATGGCCTTCACCGCGGCCTGGCCGAGGCCCGGCAGGTTGAACGTGGTCTCGGTGAGGATCGCGCCGCCGACGAGCGCGCCGAGGTCCATGCCGAGGATGGTCAGGATGGGGGTCATCGTGGAGCGCATGGCGTGCTTGCCGATGACGACGGGTTCGCGCAGGCCCTTGGCGCGGGCCGTGCGGATGTAGTCCTCGCCGAGGATCTCCAGCATGGTGGCCCGGGTGAGCCGGGCGTACATCGCCGCGTAGAGGAAGGCGAGGGTGACCCAGGGCAGGATCAGCCCGGCGAACCACGCGGCCGGATCCACGGCGAAGTCGACGTACTCACCGTTCACCCAGCCCAGTCCGTAGCTGAAGATCGCGAGCGAGAGCAGCCCGGTGAAGTAGATCGGCAGCGAGACACCGCTCAGGGCGATGGTCATGGCCGCGCGGTCCCATACGCTGCCGCGCTTGAGCGCGGAGACGATGCCGGTGGTGACGCCGCCCAGCAGCCACAGCACGCACGCGCCCGCGGCCAGCGAGAGCGTGACCGGCAGCCGGTCCTGGAGCACGGGCCAGATGGGCTGCTCGTTACGGAAGGAGTAGCCGAAGCACGGGGCGTCGCAGCGGACGGAGGTCCCGCCGCCGGTGTAGTCCCGGCCGGCGAAGATGCCGGTGACGAAGTCCCAGAACTGCACAAGGATCGGCTCGCCCAGTCCGAGCTTCTCCCGGATGCCCTCGATCGTGGCCGGGTCCGCCTGCTTGCCGACGTACAGGGCTGCGGGGTCGGCTCCGGTGAGCTTCGGAATCGCGAAGAAGATGCCGAAGGTCACGAGGGTGACCACGAGCAGCATCACGATGACGGCGATCAGCCGCCTGACGATATAAGCGAACACTGCGGTCGGCCCGGCGGCGGCCCGGGAACCCCTTGGGTCAAGGAGCGCCCGGGCCGCCACGCGCGGCCCTCACCTGCCCTTCGGGCCTAGCGGCGGGTGCGCCGGTGGAGCGGACGGACTGTCACTTGACGACACCGAGGGAGGCGTAGTCGTAGCGGCCGTTGTAGGAGTCGGCCGTGTAGACGTTGGTCAGCCGGGAGCTGCGCCAGATGATGTTCTTCTCGTAGGTGAAGGGCAGGTACCAGGCGCCCTCCATGACCTTCTTGTTGGCCTCCTGGTAGATCTTCCCGGCCTTCTCGGGGTCGGTCTCGGCGACGCCGTCGTCGAAGAGCTTGTTGATCGCCGGGTCGTTCAGCTCGGGGTAGTTCTGGTTGCCGCTCTCCTGGACGAAGCGGCCGTCGGCGATGGGCTTCAGGAAGCCCTGGCCGCTGGGGAAGTCGGCGCCCCAGCCCATGATGATGATGCCGTAGTTCTTGGCCTTGACGTTCTTCGGAGCACCGATGATGCCGGTGGACTGCGCGCCGTCGTACTGGTCGATCTGCGCGTCGATGCCGACCTTCTTCAGGGACGCCTGGAGCGACTCGGCGGTGGCGACCTCCGGCGGCTTGTTGTTGCGCACCGCGATCGTGGTCTTGAAGCCCTCGGCCTTGCCGCAGGCCTTCAGCTCCTCCTTGGCCTTGGCCTCGTTGGGCTTGCCCTGCTTGAGGTCGTACGGGTCGTACGCGGCGTCGAAGCCCTTGACCGCCGGCGGGAGCATGCTGGTGCCGATGTCGCCGCCCGCCTGCGGGCCGCCGCGGGCGGTCTGCAGCGAGGTGTGGTCGGCGGCGTAGATCACGGCCTTGCGGCAGTGCTCGTTGTCGAACGGCGCGACCGTCTTGGGGAAGGCGGCGTAGCGGATGAAGCCGGTGTCGGGGTTGTCGACGTTGGCCTTGTTGGACTGCAGTGCCTTCTGCCGGCCCGCCGAGCCCATGCCCGTCGCGTTGATGTCGAGGTCGTAGTCACCGGAGATCAGCCGGTTGTCCATGTCGTCGGCGTTGGTGGTGAGCTTGACCGTGATCTTGTCCGGCAGGGCCTTGCGGACCGGGTCGCTCTCCTTCTTCCACTTGTCGTTGCGGACCAGCTCCAGGCCCTTGTTCGGGGTGTAGGACACCCACTTGTAGGGGCCGTTGGAGAAGGGCTTGCTGCCGTACTTCTCCACCGTGTCCTTGTCCTGGCGGACCGGGCCCGCCGCGGGCATGGCCAGCATCTGCAGGAAGTCACCGTTGGGCTTGGGCAGCTTGAAGACGATCGTCTTCTCGTCGGGCGTCTCGATCGCCTTCAGGCCCAGCTTGTCCTTGGAGGTGTCCTTGTAGGGACCCTTGTACTCGTTCTCCGGGTCCAGGCTGTCCTTCAGCCAGGTCGGACCGCCGGAGATCTTGTCGGTGGCCCAGGTGCGCTCGATGCCGTACTTGATCTGCCGGGTCGTGACGGGCTGGCCGTCTTCCCAGGTCAGGCCCTCACGCAGCTTGAAGGTGTAGGTCTTCTTGTCGGCCGAGATCTGGCCGGTGTCCGTGGCCATGTCCGGCACGAGCGTGGAGCTCTGCGCGCCGGGGGCGGCCTTCGGGGTGACGAGGGTGCGGACGTAGTAGCGGGCGAAGTCCCACATGAAGCCGTAGTAACCGCGCTGCGGGTCCCATGAGTCGGCGTCCTGGGTGCCGATGAACTTCAGCTCGCCACCCTTCTTGTCGGACGGGCTGGCGATCTTGCCGACGCCGGCGTTGAAGCCCGCGGCCTTGCCACCCTTGCCGTCGCCGTCGCCCCCGCCGCCGCCACAGGCGGCGGTGCCGACGAGGGCCGCGACCACGAGGGCCGACCCTGCGGCCAGTCTCCGCCTCGAAGTGCTCTGAGTTGTCAAGATGTCGCGACCTCCGTGATCGACGCGGCCCGTGGGACGGGCCGGCTTGTTTCGGGAACGGCCTCCTGACGGAACGACAGGGGCGGCGTACGACAGCGGACTTGGGCTGTTGGGGTCAGCGCGAACCCTTCGGGTCCAGCGCGTCACGCACGCCGTCGCCGAAGAGGTTGAACGCCAGGACGGTGATGAAGATGGCGAGACCGGGGATGATCATGAACATCGGGTCGGACTCGTAGGTGCTGACGGCCTTGGAGAGCATCTGCCCCCAGGACGCGGTGGGCGGCTTGACGCCGGCGCCGAGGAAGCTCAGCGCGGCCTCGGTGAGCACATTGGTGGGGATCATCAGCGTGGCGTACACGGTGATCGGCGCCACCAGGTTGGGCAGCAGCTCGCGGAAGAGGATGTACAACTGTCCGGCACCCAGGCTGCGCGCCGCCTCGACATACTCGCGCTCCCGTAGAGACAGCGTCTGACCTCGAACGATACGCCCCACATAGGGCCAGCCGAAGAAGCCGATCACCATGATCAGCACGGCCATGCGCACGCCCGAACCGGACATTCCCCACAGCGAGTTGGGCACCACGGACACCAGTGCGATGATGAACAGCAGCTGCGGGAAGGCCAGCAGCAGGTCCATGACCCGGCTGATGACGGCGTCGACCCAGCCACCGAAGTAACCGGCGACGATGCCGACGACGGTACCGACCACGACGGCGACGACCGCGGAGAGGAAGGCCACGAGCAGCGAGATCCGGGCCCCGTAGACGACCCGGCTGAAGACGTCACGGCCGTTGCCGGGTTCGACGCCGAAGAGGAAGTCACCGCTGATGCCGCCCCAGTCCCCCTTGGGGGTGCTGAACAGCGGGTCGATCGTCTCCTCGTGGAATTCGTTCGGCGGATGCCCGAACGCGCTCACGATGAGCGGGGCGAAGACCGCGACCAGGATGAGCAGCAGCACCACGATGCCGCCGGACAGGGCCACCTTGTCGCGCTTCAGCCGGATCCAGGCGATGCGCCAGGGGGAACGCCCCTCGATCGCCTTCGCCGGGACGCCGGCGGCGACATCGACGGCTGCGGTCTCCGCCGCGCTCGTGTCGTGCAATGGTGCCGTCATCGTCTGGTGGACCCCTCTCGGCCGGCACAACCGGCCCAACGCCCGCCGCCCGAAAGGCGGCTGGATCACATCACTGGTGCATCACAGGTGCATCGCTTGGTGCAGATGGTGCGCGGATGGTGCGATGGTGCGGGAAGTACACGCGGAGCAGGTCGTACGCAGGGCCGATGGCCCGAAGAGCGAGAGCCGACGGCCCTTGTTGCGGGAGTCTTCAACGCGTTCACGATCACCCGCCAGACCTGACCGGCAATGGATGCGCAACCGTGATGTGTAGAGGAGGGTTCCGTTATACGGACATCCTTGATTCTTCAGCGGATGCGGCTGCCCGTGGCGGGCCGTCGTTGCCGCCTGCGGCGGCGAGCGCCCTGCGGGCGCGTCCTCAATCGCCGGACGGGCTGGGGGCACCTCCCAGCGGTAGCTGGGGGAGATTGAGGACACCGCCGCGCAGCGGAGGTGCACCCCCACGAGCCGCCGGCCACGCCCTAGTACGCCCCGGCCTGCCAGCCCTGCTGCGGCGGATAGCCGTAACCGGCCGAAGGGGCGGGCGCGGCACCGCCGTAGGCGTCGCGGTCGAAGAAGGGCCGCGCGTTGGCCCGCATCCACATCGCGACCGGGTCGTACTCGTCCGACATGGCCACCGTGGACACCGGCAGCCCCTCGGGCACCACACCGATCGACTGCTGCATCATCAAGCGCACGGATTCCACGGCGGCTTGCGAGGTGTCGTACAGATCAAGGCCGATCGCCAGATACGGGGTGCCCAGCGCGGGCTGCACCCAGGCCCGGCGCAGCGCCCGGACGGCGGGCGTGCGGTGGGCGTTCTGCCCGAGCAGGGCGTAGAACTGCGGAATGTCTATGGCCGGCTCGCTCAGCCGCAGCGGTCCGGCGGGCAGCCGGTCGAGACCGCCGGCGATCCGCCGCAGGTCGAGCCACGGGATGCCGACACCGCCGCCGGGCGCGTGCGGGTTGAGCCACAGGCCCCAGCGGTCGGGGAAGAGGGAGCCGGCGATGGACCGGCCGGGGACGACCTCGTGGGCGCGGTTCCAGCCGCTGGCGGCGAGCTCCTGCGCGGAGGTCACACAGGGCGCGTAACCGAGGCCGTCGACCTCCATGTTCCCGTACTGGGCGTCGGGCGATCCGGCCTGCCCGTGCCACAGCAGCATCCAGATCTGCCCCTCGGCGAGGGCGTGCAGCAGCGCCTCGTAGGCGTCGTACCTGCCGGGCGCCACTTGGCGCAGCATCTGCTCCACGCCGCTCTCCGCGCCCGCGCTCACCTGGGTCCGCCTCTTCTCTCGGCCGTCTCTCCACCGCAGGGGGGCGTGACTGCGCACCCCCTGTCGTCATCCAACCAGCTTACGAGCCCGCGGCGGCGGGCACGGGAGGAGTCACAGGTCACGGTCGTAGAACGGGCGGACCCTCTCCCGCAGCCAGTCGCCGACGGGGTCCTGCGCGACGTCGAGGAAGACCAGTTGTACGGGCCAGGGCACCGGCACGGTGCCGAGGGCCCGGCCGAGGGCGTCCAGGGCGGCGGTGCGGCTCCCGGGGTCGGGCAGGTCCAGCTCGACGCCGACGAACAGCGCCGGGGCGCCGCCCTCGACGCTCGCCAGGGTGCGGCGCGCGGTCCGCACGACGGCGGCGGCCGCGAATTCCAGCCCGGCGGCGGCGAGGAAGGCGGTGGGCTCGTCCTGCCAGTCGGGCTCGAAGAGCCTGACCCGGCCGCCGGTCGCGTCACCGTCCAAAGCGCTGCGCCCGGCCCGGCACAGCTCGGCCACGGCGGCCGGCGGCAGCGGAACGCCGACCGCGCCCTCGGGGTTGACCACGATGCCCACCTGCGGGGGCAGCCCGCGGGCGAACTCCACGGCGGGCGCCACGGTGAAGGACATGTGGTCGCCGACGACGCTCCGGAACTGCGCCTCTGAGCTGAACACGGGCACGAACGCCGCGCCGTCGAGTTCGAGTGTGGGGACATCGAGGTCGGGGCTGTCGGGGCCGCCGCCGTTCGGTAGCGGTATCCACAGGTGGCTGCGGCCGAGCGCCTCGACGATCGCCGAACCGGCGGCGGGGTCGCCGAGGGAGCCGGCGAGCACCATTTCGAGTTCGTTGGCGGGCCACCCTTGGGGGAGGGCGGGGGCGCCCGGAGCGCCGGGGCCGCCGGCGAGAACGTCGTGGGGGACACCGCCGTGAGGGACACCGCCCTGAGCGGGGGTCCAGCCGTACTGCTCGGGGATGCTCATCTCGTCCAACTCGCCCAACGCCGTCCAACCACCGTATCGACAAAGCCGCATCCGAACCCTAGCGGCTCAGGGCCCCGCCGCTCTCGTCGGCCGCCGAATTCGGTGCCGATCCGGGCGTTCGGCGCGGGTGGCGACGTCCGTACCGATATAGGGCACGAGCCCCGGCGGTCCGGACGCGCGCACTCTTTCGGCGGCGTGCGGCCCTTCGACGGCAGGCTCCCGCTCGATCCCACGAAGGCGCAGGTCACGGCGCTGGAGCGGCCCACAAGGGCCACCACTCACGGTAGGTGATGAGTTGCGCAGGGCTACCGGCCCGGCACACGGTGAGCGAACAGCTCCCCGGCAGCCTCACCGAACTGAAGGGACACACCCCGCATGCGCGTCAACAAGCTCGTCTCCACCGCCATAGCCGTCGTCGCCTGCGGCTCCCTCGTCGCGGGCGTCGCCGGCCCCGCCCTCGCCGCCGCACCGGAACCGGCCCCCACCGCCGCGGCCCCGGACCCGAAGGCGGCCACGACACAGCAGCTGGAGACCGTGGCCAATCTGGGCGAGCTGCTCTCCCTGGCCGCGAAGATCGCGGCCGAGGCGCAGGCCAAGACCCCGGACCAAGCCGTGCTCGCCGATCTGCGCCAGCGGTATCAGGCGGCGGCCGACGAGCTCCTGAAGACCGTGAAGGCCAGAGCGGCCGTCCCCGGCGGTCTGCCGGCGGACGCCGTCAAGGACATCCAGGACGCCCTGGCGAAGCTGACCAAGGACCTCACCGACCTGCTCGCGGCGGTGGTGGCCGTGGACGTGCCGAAGGTGACGGCGGGCATCGGCAAGGTCGTCGCGGATCTCCAGGCCCTTCTCACGGCGGTGCCGAAGCTCGCGACAGGCGCGCTGCCGGGCGTCTAGAAGTTGCGCTCAGCCCGGGTCAGCCGGGTCAGCCGTCGAAGACGATGCCCTCGAGCGCCCGGGCGGCGGCGCGGTCGAGCAGCGTCGCGGACACACACCCGTCCGGCAGTCGACCGGCGGCGGTGTCCGCGACCAGTCGGGCCATCGCCCGGCGGTGCTGCCCGAAGGCGTACGCGGAGACGGTTCGGCCGCGTGCCGCCTGACCGGCGAGGGCGGTGGCCGGGTCCACGGCCAGCACCAGCAGATGGACCGAGCTGCCGCGGCGCCGCGCGTCCCGGACGAGCCAGCGGCGGACCCAGCCGCGCTGCCCGCAGTCGTGCACGACCGCGCTCGCGTCCGCGCGCAGGGCCCGGCGCAACCCGGCGTAGTGGGCGATCCGCACGAGCGGGCGGTAGACCCCGTAGGGCAGCCAGGGCGGAGTGCGGCGCTCCAGCCGGTCGCGGGCGTCCTGCGAGTCGACGCACCAGACCACCGCGTCCCGGCTGTCGAGGGCGGCCACGGAGCGTCGGATCAGTGTCGACTTGCCGCTTCCGGGCAGTCCGGAGACGACGAGCAGGTCCCCGGCCGGATAGCGCAGTGCCCCGGGGGCAGCGGCGCCGCGTAGATCGCGCACACCCGTCGGCCCTACGTTTCGCTGTTCCCCCTGCGCCCCCTGTGCCTTCCGTGGCCCAGGCGGCACGGATCCCGCCCCCCTCGCGTCCGTACCCCGCGCCCGCACCGTGATCCCCCTCCACTGGCCTCCCTGTCCGGCCCCTTGAGCCCCTACCCACCGAACGTAAAGGAAAGGTAATCCAAGTCAGGGGGTCTCGGGCCGTCCGTCGCACGCCTGTACGTGCAATGATGTGCGCGCCAACTGCATACCGGCCGCTCGAATCCGCGCGGGAGAGTCCCAGCACTATGTGTGCTGGGCGCCGAAGGAGCAAGTTCCTCCCTTGAATCTCTCAGGCCCCGTACCGCGCGGGTGAGGCAGATCTGAAAAGCGAGGCGCCCCCGGGCGACCTCCACCCAAGGTGCAAGCCGGGGACTCGCTCGTTTCGAGGCTCTCGGTGAACCTCTCAGGTTCCGATGACAGATGGGGAGGCCGTGACCCCTCTTTCGCGAGCCTTCCGCGAGTCTCGCGACCACGCCTGGGAGCCTGAACCATGACCGAAGCCCCCCGCCGCACCGCCCTCGACGCGCTCCACCGCGCGCTCGGCGCGACGATGACCGACTTCGCGGGGTGGGACATGCCCCTGCGCTACGGGAGCGAGCGCGACGAGCACGTCGCCGTGCGGACCCGTGCCGGTCTCTTCGACCTGTCGCACATGGGCGAGATCACCCTCACCGGCCCGCAGGCGGGCCGGGCGCTGGACTTCGCGCTCGTGGGCAATCTGTCCGCGCTGGCCGTCGGCCGGGCCCGCTACACCATGATCTGTGACACCGCGGGCGGCATCCTGGACGACCTGATCGTCTACCGCCTGGCCGACGAGGAGTTCATGGTCGTCGCCAACGCCTCGAACGCGCAGGTCGTGCTGGACGCGCTGACCGAGCGCGCCGCGGGCTTCGAGACGGCCGTCCGCGACGACCGCGAGAACTACGCGCTGCTCGCGATCCAGGGCCCCGAGTCCCCCGGCATCCTGAAGTCCCTCACCGACGCCGACCTCGACGGCCTCAAGTACTACGCGGGCCTGCCGGGCACGGTGGCGGGCGTGCCCGCACTGATCGCCCGTACGGGTTACACCGGCGAGGACGGCTTCGAGCTGTTCGTCGCCCCGGCCGACGCCGAGCGGCTGTGGCAGGCGCTCACCGACGCGGGCGCGGACGCCGGTCTCGTGCCGTGCGGCCTCTCCTGCCGCGACACGCTGCGCCTGGAGGCCGGCATGCCGCTGTACGGGCACGAGCTGACCACCGCCACGACGCCCTTCGACGCGGGCCTGGGCCGGGTCGTGAAGTTCGACAAGGAGGGCGACTTCGTCGGCCGCGAGGCCCTCACCGCCGCCGCCGAGCGCGCCGCGGCGAAGGCGCCCCGCAAGCTGGTCGGCCTGATCGCCGAGGGCCGCCGGGTGCCGCGCGCCGGGTTCCAGGTCGTCGCCGACGGCCAGGTCGTCGGCGAGGTCACCTCCGGCGCCCCCTCCCCCACGCTCGCGAAGCCGATCGCCATCGCCTACGTCGACGCGGCGCACGCCGAGCCGGGCACGAAGGGTGTAGCTGTGGACATCCGCGGCACCCACGAGCCGTACGAGGTCGTCGCCCTGCCGTTCTACAAGCGTCAGCGCTGACCCTTCTCGATCAACTCCCGTCCCACCTGTCAAGACCCGTTGCAAGAGCATCAACGCGCATCCAGGAGAATCAAGCCATGAGCAACCCCCAGCAGCTGCGTTACAGCAAGGAGCACGAGTGGCTGTCGGCCGTCGAGGACGGCGTGGCGACGGTCGGGATCACCGAGTTCGCGGCCAACGCGCTCGGTGATGTCGTCTTCGCCCAGCTCCCCGAGGTCGGCGACACCGTCACCGCCGGTGAGTCCTGTGGCGAGCTGGAGTCGACCAAGTCGGTCAGCGACCTGTACTCCCCGGTGACCGGCGAGGTCGTGGCGGCCAACCAGGACGTCGTGGACGACCCCGCGCTGGTGAACTCCGCCCCCTTCGAGGGCGGCTGGCTGTTCAAGGTGAAGATCACGGACGAGCCGGCGGACCTGATGTCCGCCGACGAGTACACCGCCTTCGCCGGCTGAGCCCGTACCCCGCCTCCGCCCCACCCCAGGAAGTCCAGGAAGAACTCATGTCGCTTCTGAACAGCTCCCTCCATGAGCTCGACCCCGACGTCGCCGCCGCTGTCGACGCCGAACTCCACCGCCAGCAGTCCACCCTCGAGATGATCGCCTCGGAGAACTTCGCTCCGGTCGCGGTCATGGAGGCGCAGGGCTCGGTCCTCACCAACAAGTACGCCGAGGGCTACCCGGGCCGCCGCTACTACGGCGGCTGCGAGCACGTGGACGTCGTCGAGCAGATCGCGATCGACCGGATCAAGGCGCTCTTCGGCGCCGAGGCCGCCAATGTGCAGCCGCACTCCGGCGCGCAGGCCAACGCCGCGGCGATGTTCGCCCTGATCAAGCCCGGCGACACGATCCTGGGTCTGAACCTCGCCCACGGCGGGCACCTGACCCACGGCATGAAGATCAACTTCTCCGGCAAGCTCTACAACGTGGTCGCCTACCACGTCGACGAGCAGACCAACCTGGTCGACATGGAGGAGGTCGAGCGCCTCGCCAAGGAGCACCGCCCGAAGCTGATCGTCGCCGGCTGGTCCGCGTACCCGCGCCAGCTGGACTTCGCGGCCTTCCGTCGGATCGCGGACGAGGTCGGCGCGTACCTGATGGTCGACATGGCCCACTTCGCGGGCCTCGTGGCCGCCGGGCTGCACCCCTCCCCGGTGCCGCACGCGCACGTCGTGACCACCACCACGCACAAGACCCTCGGCGGTCCGCGCGGTGGTGTGATCCTCTCCACGGCCGAGCTGGCCAAGAAGATCAACTCCGCGGTCTTCCCCGGTCAGCAGGGTGGTCCGCTGGAGCACGTGATCGCGGCGAAGGCGGTGTCCTTCAAGGTCGCGGCGAGCGAGGAGTTCAAGGAGCGCCAGCAGCGCACCCTGGACGGCGCGAAGATCCTGGCCGAGCGCCTGATGCAGTCCGACGTGGCCGAGGTGGGCGTCTCCGTCCTCTCCGGCGGCACGGACGTGCACCTGGTCCTGGTCGACCTGCGCAACTCCGAGCTGGACGGCCAGCAGGCCGAGGACCGTCTCCACGAGGTCGGCATCACGGTCAACCGCAACGCCATCCCGAACGACCCGCGCCCCCCGATGGTCACCTCGGGCCTGCGGATCGGCACCCCGGCGCTGGCCACCCGCGGTTTCCAGGCCGAGGACTTCCGTGAGGTCGCGGACATCATCGCCGAGGCCCTCAAGCCGGTCTACGACGCGGACGCCCTGCGCGGCCGCGTCACGGCCCTGGCGGACAAGCACCCGCTGTACGCCGGCCTGAAGTAACGAAGGCAGTTCGGATTCACCCGCCGGTCCGGGGCATCGCGCACACTGAGAGGTGTGTGCGGTGCCCCGCACCGTGTGGCGCAGCGCACGCCCCTCGCCCCCAGGAGTGGCGTGCACACAGCGCACACTGGACATACGGCAGTAGAACAGTGCACAGTGCCCGTCCGGTATATCGGCGCGTTCGCGCCCGCCCCGTGCGTCACCGCACGTCCCCCCAGTACCACCCACCAGCAGACAGGAAGCCGCCACCGTGGCCATCTCCGTTTTCGATCTCTTCTCGATCGGCATAGGCCCGTCCAGCTCCCACACGGTCGGCCCGATGCGCGCCGCACTGATGTTCACGCGGCGGCTGAAGAACGAGGGCCTGCTGGCGCACACCACGTCGGTGCGCGCCGAGCTGTTCGGCTCGCTCGGCGCCACCGGCCACGGCCACGGCACCCCCAAGGCCGTCCTGCTGGGCCTGGAGGGCCACTCCCCCCGCACGGTCGACGTCGAGACCGCCGACGACGAGGTCGAGCGCATCCGCACCACGAAGCGGCTGCGGCTGCTCGGCGCGGAGATCGGTTCGGACCACGAGATCGACTTCGACGAGTCGACCCAGCTGATCCTGCACCGCCGCCGCTCCCTGCCGTACCACGCGAACGGCATGACCCTCTTCGCGTACGACGAGGCCGGCGCCCCGCTGCTGGAGAAGACGTACTACTCGGTCGGCGGCGGCTTCGTCGTGGACGAGGACGCGGTCGGCGAGGACCGGATCGTCCTCGACGACACCGTGCTGAAGTACCCCTTCCGCACCGGTGACGAGCTGCTGCGCCTCTCCCGCGAGACCGGCCTGTCGATCTCCGCGCTGATGATGGAGAACGAGAAGGCCTGGCGCACCGAGACGGAGATCCGCGAGGGGCTGCTGGAGATCTGGCGCGTCATGCAGGCGTGCGTCGCGCGCGGCATGTCCCGCGAGGGCATCCTCCCCGGCGGCCTCAAGGTCCGCCGCCGCGCCGCGAGCACCGCCCGCCAGCTGCGCGCCGAGGGCGACGCGCAGGCCCGCGCGATGGAGTGGATCACGGTCTACGCCATGGCGGTCAATGAGGAGAACGCCGCCGGCGGCCGGGTCGTCACCGCCCCCACCAACGGCGCCGCCGGCATCATCCCCGCCGTCCTGCACTACTTCCTCGACTTCGTGCCCGGCGCGGACGAGGACGGCATCGTCCGCTTCCTGCTCGCCGCGGGCGCGATCGGCATGCTCTTCAAGGAGAACGCCTCGATCTCCGGCGCCGAGGTCGGCTGCCAGGGCGAGGTCGGCTCCGCCTGCTCGATGGCGTCCGGCGGTCTCGCCGAGGTGCTCGGCGGCTCCCCGGAGCAGGTCGAGAACGCCGCCGAGATCGGCATGGAGCACAACCTGGGCCTCACCTGTGACCCCGTGGGCGGTCTGGTCCAGATCCCGTGCATCGAGCGCAACGGCATGGCCGCGGCCAAGGCCGTCACCGCCGCGCGCATGGCGCTGCGGGGCGACGGCCGCCACCACGTCTCCCTCGACAAGGTCATCAAGACCATGAAGGAGACGGGCGCCGACATGAAGGTCAAGTACAAGGAGACGGCGCGCGGCGGCCTCGCCGTCAACGTCATCGAGTGCTGATCGAACTCGCCCTGACCTGGGAGTCCTTGCGTTTCGGAGCGTTCACGACGCGGTGTCGTTGATCGCTCCGGCGCTCCCCGGGGAGGACTGGTTCTCCCCAGAGAACGCTCTGAAACAGCCCCGTCCTGCATCTCGACAGCTGTCCGATGCGGGGCTGGCCGACGCAATCCTGCCTTGCCTCGTCGTACTGACATCGCGAAGAGCCGCTGATCTCTCAGCTCCTGTGTCACTCGGCCTGATTCGAACCCGCAGTCGCTGAGCCGTAGACCATTCCCTCAGACGATCCGTGACCTCCCGATGCCCCGCAGTAGGTGATCAGTACGACGGGATACGAGCTGCGCTCTCCAGGTTGCATCCTCCCGGATTCGTCCTCTTTTCCAGCCACTGACCTGCAGGAACGCCCCTGCCTGGGTCTCCACCGTTCAGCATGCAGTCGAATGCGACTGCACAAGGAGCGGTGCCCACCAGCGACGTCGCTGTCAGTGTCAGTCCCGTGTGACAGGATCTCCGCCGTGAGCAATGAGCAAGTCGTGAGTCAGCAGCCTCTCCGTGTCGCAGGCCTCTTCGCCGGCGTGGGCGGGCTTGAGCTTGGCCTGAAACGAGCAGGGTTGGAGACTGCCCTGCTTTGTGAGGTCTGGGAGCCGGCCAAGGCTGTTCTCACCAAGCGGTTCCCTGACGTCCCGCTCGACCCTGATGTCCAACACCTCAAGGCCCTGCCTGGTGACGTGGACGTCGTAACTGCGGGGTTCCCGTGTCAGGACCTCTCTCAGGCTGGCCGTACCGCTGGTATCGCGGGAGAGCAGTCTGGTCTCGTTTCTCATGTCTTCCGTTTGCTCCAGAAGCACCACCCACGCTGGCTTGTGCTGGAGAACGTGCGGAACATGCTGGTGCTCGACAAGGGCAAGGCAATGCTGCACCTCGTCCAGGAGCTCGAAGCGCTCGGCTACCGGTGGGCATACCGACTCGTGGACTCCCGATTCACTGGCGTGCCCCAGCGCCGTCAGCGAGTCCTCTTCGTAGCCAGCCTCACCGAAGATCCTCGTGATGTCCTCCTCTCCAAGGATGCCGGCGATCCGGACGAGAGTGACCGAGCCAGCGACGCTCACGGCTTCTACTGGACTGAGGGCCTCCGCGGCCTGGGGTGGGCACGAGACGCAGTCCCGACGGTCAAGGGCGGCTCGAGCCTGAGCATCCCGTCGCCGCCGGGCATCTGGATTCCGAGCAATCCCGCAGGCCACCGGATCGTGACCCCGTCGATCACGGACGCCGAACAGCTTCAGGGCTTCGAAAAGGACTGGACCCTCACTGAAGCCACGGCCGACAAGAAGAGCGGACGCGACCGCTGGAAGCTGGTCGGCAACGCAGTCACGGTTGGCGTTTCGCAGTGGCTGGGTGAGCAGCTCCTCAACCCTGGCAAGTACGACGAATCTGAAGCCGACATGCTTTCGGCCAGCGCTCGGTGGCCCACGGCGGCCTGGGGACACAACGGCAAGAGGTGGCGTTCCTACGTCTCCATGTGGCCGGAGCACCAGGGGTACACGCATCTCATGGATCTCGTCGACCGCGGTGGACTCACCCCACTGAGTCACCGTGCGGCTGCGGGGTTCTACTCGCGCACCCAGAAGGCGAGCCTCAGGTTCGATGAGACGTTTATTCTTCACATGAAGGAGCACGTCGAGCTGACTCAGCCGGTAGCCGCGGTCTAGCGAACACTGCCCCTTATGCGGCGGCCCTGCCTGTCCGTATCGGTGCCTACGTTGTTCGCGCAGCACGAAGTGTCAAAGGCCTGTCCCACCGACGCTGGGCAAGAGCTATCCTCGGCCAGGTGTCCGACACCTTGATCGAGATTGACCACTTGCTGGCCGGCATCAACCACCCCGCGCCGAGTGCCACGAAGTACCGCAAGTTCGAGAGTCACCTCTCCGAACTGGTCGGACTCGGAGCCGGGAAGATCTACACGGGCTATGTCAGCAAAGCCGGCAACATGACCGTGCGCATGACGCAGTCGAGTCGTGCGCAGCAGGCAGAGCTGCTGATCGCTCTCATCCCGTACCCGGAAGAGTACGACGGCAGTCTGCTTGCTGCGAAGAATGTCGTCATGCGCACGGGGCAGGCGCTGCTCCTCATGCTGCAACACAAGGGCCACTCCCCGTCCTGGCTTCCTGGGCATGTGCTCACCGGCCAGCCGAGTCCTGAGAGCGAGCGACTGGTCAACGCACTCCGCTCGGCTCTCGTAGGATTGAAGGTAGAGGCCGTTCACGGAGCAGATCCCTATGCATCCAAGGCTCTGACATTCGATGAGGTGGCCGTCGAGACGGTGCCAACGCCATACGTGGTACCGACGTTGAAGATCGACGAGCGCACCAGGCGCATGTTGAAGAACGCCATTGCCTCGCACAAGGCAATCATGCTCGTGGGCCCGCCGGGGACTGGAAAGTCCTCTCTGATCTGGGAAGTCATCCGAGAAGTACAAGCCGACCCGGCTGAGTACGGCATGAAAATGGCCCACGAGCTCATGACCGTTACCGCCGACGAGAGTTGGACCGTCCGAGAACTGATCGGCGGTGACACAGTCGACCAGAAGGGCTCCATCCGCTTCGCTCCCGGGTACGTCCTACAGGCCATCCAGGAGGACAAGTGGCTGCTCATCGACGAGGCCAACCGTGCGGACATGGACCGGATCTTCGGCGGTCTGCTCACATGGCTGACTGGAGATTCGATGGAGTCAGTCACCGTCGGTCGAGCGGCACCGAACGATCCCACCGAAATCCGTTTGGGCTGGACCAACGAGCCCGAGTCGACCTCAGTCACTGAGGATGAGGGGGAGCCCGGCGAGGCAGCACAGCTCAGAACGACCGAGTACAAGGCTGGCCGAGAGTGGCGCCTGATCGGCACGTACAACTCTCTGGATGCCCAACGTGTCTTCCGCTTCGGACTGGCGCTCGGTCGACGGTTTGCGCAGATCCCTGTTGCTCCACCCGAACCCGACCTGTTCCGCGAGCTGTTCACGGAACGCACCGCTGATCTACCGCTCCCAGCGGAGCAACTAGCTGAACTGACGGATCGGATCACGCGCATATACGAGATCCACCATGCCGCTCCGGACACTGCGATGGGGCCTGCACTGTTCCTCTCCCTTCCCCAGAGCGTGACCGCCGGCCTCAAAGACCCTGACGTGACGCTCAGCGCTCTGCTCGCCGAGGCCTACCTCATCTGCTTCGGCCCTTGGCTCGCACGCCTCGACGATCTCACCCTGGAAGGCCTCGGCACCAATTTGTCGGAGCCCGATGCTCTGGCGCAAGAATGGCAATGGGTCAACGAGCAACTGCAGCACATCCGCTGATGTCAGAGATTAATCCAGGTTCACGCAAACACGACGTACCCGAAGACGGTCTGGAAGAAGTCCTTCGCGGCTGGAGCAGCAAAGCAAGGCTCTATGCTGCGCTCGCAGAGATCACAGACGACTGGGCTGACATCCAATGGTCGCAGCTTGATATCAAACAGCGCGCCAATCGCGTGCTGTTCGCCAGAATAGTCGAGTTCCTCGACGACTGGCCCACAAAGACAGCCGTCTGGACTGATGCCCTGCCTGCAGGCAGCAGGAGAACCCGCAGAATCTCACCCAACCCAGACCCCGGAACCGACTGGGTGACTTCCGCAGTTCGCGGAGGCTGGCCAACAAACGAGTTCGTCGTGAACGACAGGAACAGAGTTCCTGACCAGGTGATGGCGACGACTCTCAGATGGACGATCGACCAGATTGAAAAGATCCGCAAGGATGCCCTTAAGGTAGAGGAGAACTCCCTTAAGAATGCGGCAAAAAAGCAGCTAGATACCCTGTTTGCCGTCAGGGAGGAGCCCACTCTCTCTTCCTCTGCAGGGACACGCCCAACACCGCAGGACATCGCCGGACTCAGTAGGTCAGGGACGCCTTGGACGCAACTTGCAGTCGTGGCCAAGTTCCTCGCGGATGCCGACAGGCCCAATCTGATGGATTTTGCCAGGGAACATCTGCTGCCTGATGACGACGTCCGATGGCGACTCTTCCATCTGGGAACTCTCGGCGTCCTGCTGAAGAATCTTCGAGCAGAAGGATGGAAGATCACGAGTCGTCGTCCGCTTTCTGGCAGCAGGAACGAGGGGCCTAATTACTCGACCGAGTCACCGGACGGAGCCACCTGGGACATCTGGTTCGAGTCAAGCAGGATATGGGATCACTACGGGGTCAAATCGCCCTACCTGGATCTCATGGCAGGCGTATTCATGAACTCTGCCCAACCCGTGGGCGCCGACTTGGCAATCATCCAGCAGGGCGTCGCTGCACATCTCTTCGAATGCAAGTACGGCGGCGCCGACGAAGTTCGACGTAAGGGATATCACCAAATCACTACCTACGTGGACGAGGCACTCGAACAGCTTGTACCGCGTGCACAGGGGTTCGTTGTTGGCCCCGACGACGTAGTGCTCAACTCGGCCAGCCTAACGCTCGATGGCTCACCTATCCATGTTGTCGGCCCCCGCCATCTCAGCACGTTCCTCCCTACTGCGCTAAACCCGACAAATAGCTATTCACCGTAATGGAGTCAGTTGACCGGGAATCCAGAAGGACGTCGGCCTGAGTCAACTCTGCTTCGCGTGGCCATCATGGAGGTATCGGGGGAGGTCTGCCGCAAGCGCAGTTACCGCTGCCTCAAAGCGTTGGGCCAGCCGCTTGAGCACTACGCGCACTTCATGTCGCAGGCTCGGGCACGCGGCTTGCAGGCCATGGACAGCTGGTTCACTCCCCCGGGGCCGGTTCTCCCCAGCCACTCCCCAAGGCCCCTGGTGGGACAAGGCGAAGGCGCTGGCCAACGTCAAGATCAGCGCGTTTGACCACACGAAGGTCAAGTACAAAGAGACGGCGCGCGGCGGCCTCGCCGTCAACGTCATCGAGTGCTGATCCGGCCGTTCCACGCCACGACCGTCTGAGACTGCCCCCTGCCACCCCGTGGCAGGGGGCAGGGCTGTTTTTCGGCACGGGCCGCTTCCGGGGCGGGCCGCTTCCGGGGCGGGCCGCTTCCGGGGCGGGCCGCTTCCGGGGCGGGCCGCTTCCGGGGCGGGCCGCTTCCGGGGCATGATCATCACATGCCTCATCTCGGTCTGGTGACCCTCGTCGTGCGGGACTACGACGAGGCCATCGCCTTCTACGTGGACGCCGTCGGGTTCGAGCTCGTCGAGGACACCCGCCTCGACGACCAGAAGCGCTGGGTGGTCGTCCGCCCGCCGGGCGCCCGGGAGACGGGGCTGCTGCTGGCCCGGGCGGCGGACCCCGCGCAGGAGGCGCGGGTGGGCGACCAGACGGGCGGCCGGGTCGGTCTGTTCCTGAACACCGACGACTTCGCGCGCGACCACGCGCGGATGCGGGCGGCCGGGGTCGTGTTCCAGGAGGCTCCCCGCCGGGAGCCCTACGGGACGGTGGCCGTCTTCCGGGACCTGTACGGGAACCTGTGGGACCTGATCGAGCTCGACGCCCCCGCTACGGCCCCGTCTGCTCCGTCTGCCCCGTCTCCTGCGCCTCCCGCGTCTCCTCCGTCAGCCAGCTGAGGTACTCGGCACTGCCCGCCGTGACCGGCGTGGCGATGATCTCGGGGGTGTCGTAGCCGTGCTCGGCCCGGAGGTGGGATTCCAGCTCGGGGTAGCGGGCGGCCGTGGTCTTGAGGACCACGCGCCATTCGGGGGCCGTCTCGACCTGGCCGCGCCACCGGTAGACGCTGGTGACCGGGCCGTCGATCTGGGCGCAGGCGGCGAGGCGGCGGGCGATCGCGGTCGTGGCCAGGTGGCGCGCGTGATCGGCGCTGTCGGTCGTGGTCGTCACCGCGAGGTGCTGGGCGTCCGGCATGGCGCCGACCGTACCGCAGCGCGACGGGGGCGTTGTCAGTGGCGCCGCGTACGCTCGCGAGCATGAGTTACGCAGATCTGCGCGAACTCCAGAGCGCGCTCAACACCGCTTCGGACATCGCCTTCTCGCTGGACGCCGCGCCCGCGGCGCACGAGGCCGACCAGCTCGTGGACGCCCTGCGCCGGGCACTGGCCGCGGCCAACGCCCTGGGGGCCGGATTCGGTGCGACGGGCTGCGCCGAGCATCCGCGGGGGGCGGTCGACCCGCTGTACGGGGACAAGGACGATCCGCTGCCGCCGGGGTGGGGCCGGTGTCTGCTGTGCAACGACCGCCGGCGGCGGGCCAGCGCGCAGCGACGGGGCTGGCGCTGACCCGGCGGCCGGATCCGCACAGGTCTCGCGGGCCGGGTCAGGCGTTGTAGGAGGCCCAGAACTCCTCGAAGGACAGCACGCCGTCGCCGTTGCCGTCCTTCTTGTTGATGATGGCCTGGGCCACGGTCTCGGTGACGTTGAAGTCGCCGAGCTCGGCCATCACGCTCTTGTACTCGGCGGCGGTGATGAAACCGTCCCCGTCCACGTCGAACCGGTCGAACGCCTTGCGCGCTGCATCGATGCTGGCCACGCGGGCCTCCCCATGTGTGTGCTGGTGTGACCGGCACAGATTAGCCGTCGCTGCCGGACGCCGGTCGGGGCGGTCGGTCCAGCTCTTGTGCGGGATGCCGATGCCGGGGGGGGGAGCCAGAGAAGGATCCCCACGCACCCGCCCTTGTTACGCACAGTAAAGGCGCATAAAGATAAGCGTCGGCGCCAAAACATTCATGGAATGCAAGGCGGGTGGCATAGCTCACCTTTGATTACCGAACGGTATTGCCAGTGATATCCGTTTGGCGGCGATTGCCCCTTTGGCTCCCGACCACTCCGCGTGACATAGTCGGGCTCACGACCCCCATTGACCCGGGCCAGGTCGTCATTACGCCGCGGGATACACCCCAATTCATTCCGCGGCCCACGAAGAGGCCTCCGGCCCGTCGCATACCGACGGATGGAGGCCTCTTCGTTTTGCCGCGCATACGCCCATGGCCGCGCGCACGCGCCCACGCCCGCCACCGGCTCAGCGATCGGCGACCCGCATCTCGAACCACGTCGTCTTGCCGCGCGCCAGCAGGTCCACGCCCCAGCGGTCGGACAGCTTGTCGACCAGGAACAGCCCCCGTCCGCTCGTGTCGAGCTCGCGCACGGGCAGCAGGCACGGCAGCCCCCGTGAGGGGTCGCGCACCTCTATCCGGAGCCAGCCGCGACGGCGCAGCATCCGCAGGCCGAAGCAGCGGGCACCGGTGTGCCGGACGGCGTTGCCGACGAGTTCGGAGACCAGCAGGACCGCGTGCTCGGTGAGCTGGGCCGACAGACCCCACTGACGCAGGACGACGGTCTGGGTCAGCCGCCGGGCCGCGGCCGCCGACTCCGGACGCGAGGGCAGCCGGACCTCGCCGAGTGTGGGGTTGCCGTACAGTTCGAGCGCTTTCAGCGCCAGTTCATCCTCAACGGTCGGGCTCCACCGCACAGCGGCCGTACCGACCCGCTGCCGCGGTTGCTCCGATCCCTCCAGGCCCGCCATGCCCCCATCATGGCCGCCGTAAAGCCGCCACGGAGGGGAACGTAGGGATTCACCGCAGCGGAACCTACGATTCCACGCGCCCCTCCCGACATATGCCATGGGCAGCGAGGTCCCTGGGAAACGTTCACCGACCTGCGGCGACACCCGGTGTCCGACGGGCTCCCGGCGGCCCGGAACCGGGTCAATCCAAGGGGTACGCACGCCGGAGGAAATTCCCCCACAAGAGGCAACCCCTCCGGCGTGCGCCCCCGACAGGGTGTCGGTGGCCGGCAACCCGGCGCGGGTCAGCCGAACTTGGCCTTGCCCGGCCCGTCCTGGACGAAGCTGCGCATACCGATCTCCCGGTCCTCGGTCGCGAACAGCCCCGCGAACCAGTTGCGCTCGATCGCGAGCCCGGTGTCGATGTCGGTCTCCAGCCCCGCGTCCACCGCCTCCTTGGCCGCGCGCAGCGCGATGGCGGGCCCGGCCGCGAGCCTCGCCGCCCACGCGTGCGCCTGCTCGTACACCTCCTCGGCCGGTACGACCCGGTCGACGAGTCCCAGGGAGAGCGCCTCCTCGGCCTTGACCTGACGACCGGTGAAGATGAGGTCCTTGGCCTTGGACGGGCCGATGAGCCGAGCCAGCCGCTGGGTGCCGCCCGCGCCGGGGATGAGTCCGAGCAGGATCTCGGGCTGGCCGAACTTGGCGTTCTCGGCGGCGATCCGGAAGTCGGCGCACAGGGCCAGCTCACAGCCGCCGCCCAGGGCGTAGCCGGTGACGGCGGCGACGACGGGCTTGGGGATGCGGGCCACGGCCGTGAAGGAGTCCTGGAGCGCGCGGGACCGCGCCACCATGGCGGCGTGGTCCATGTTCTGCATCTCCTTGATGTCCGCGCCGGCCGCGAACACCTTCTCCCCGCCCCACAGCACGACGGCCCGTACGTCGTCGCGGCGGGTCGTCTCCTCGGCCAGCTCCCGGATCCGGTCCTGGGAAGCCATGTCCAGTGCGTTCATCGGCGGACGGTCGAGCCGGATCGTGCCGACGCCCTCGGCTACCTCTAGATGCACAGTCATGACAGCAGGTTAGTACCGGGGATTTCGGGGGTGTTCCCCGAGAAGACGCAAGTCCCCCTGGGGCCCGGTGCACTGGTCCACCGTGCACCGGGCCCCAGGGGGACGACGTAGGACGTCAGCTGCTCTTGCCCCAGTCCGCCCAGGACATGTTCCAGCCGTTGAGGCCGTTCTCGGGCTGGATCGTCTTGTCGTCGGAGTTCTTCACGACGACGACGTCACCGATGAGGGAGTTGTTGAAGAACCAGGCGGCCGGGGTGTTCGGGTCGCCGCCGCCGCGCTGGTCCTCCAGACCCACGCAACCGTGGCTGGCGTTCTCCGAGCCGAAGGTGGAGGAACCGGACCAGTAGTTGCCGTGCAGGAAGGTGCCGGAGCTGGACAGGCGCATCGCGTGCGGCACGTCCGGGATGTCGTACTCGCCCTTGCCGTCGGCGTTGGTGAAGCCGACGGTGGCGCCGTTCATGCGCGTCACCTCGTGCTTCTCGCTGATGACCATCTGGCCGTTGTACGTGGGGTTGGCAGGGGCGCCGGCCGAGATCGGGACGGTCTTGATGACCTTGCCGTCACGCTCGACCGTCATCTGGTGGGACTTGGCGTCGACCGTGCTGACCTGGCTGCGGCCGACCGTGAACTTCAGGGTCTTGGTCTGCGAGCCGTAGACGCCCTCGCGGCCCTCGACGCCGTCGAGGTTGAGCTGGACGGTCACCTTGGTGCCGGCGGCCCAGTACTTCTCGGGACGGATGTCGAAGCGGTCGTTGCCGAACCAGTGGCCCTTGAGGGGTACCGACGGCTCGGCGGTCACCTTGACGGCCCGCTCGACGGCCTTGGGGTTGGTGATGCCACGGCTGAAATTGATTGATACGGGCATTCCCACGCCGACGGTGGTGCCGTCCTCGGGCGTGAAGTAGCCAACGAAGGTGTTCTTCGGAGTGAGGGTCGTGAACGTCGCGTGCTTGGCGGACGTTCGGCCCTCCTTGTCCTTGGCGATGGCGTCGACCGTGTACTTCGTGGAGGCGGCCAGGTGACTGGTCGGCTCCCAGGCCGCACCACCGCCGGTTATCTTGCCGTCGACCGTCTTGCCCTTGGCGTCGGCGACCTTGACGGAGGTGATGCTGCCCTTCTCGGCGGTGACCTTGAGGGCGCCGCTCGTCGCGACGTCCTTCGCACCGTCCTTGGGGGCGATGGTGACGACGGCCTGCGAGGGGCCACCGACACTGGCACCGGCCTTCTTCGCGTCATCCGACCCGCCACAGGCGGTGACCAGCAGCAACGTGGCCCCGAGCAGCGCGGCGAGCGGTGCGCTGCGGCTCCCCCGCCGACCCGGTATCGGCTGCGTCTTCAAAACGGTTGTCTCCCCTCACACGGCCCGCCCACGCGGCGCCCATCTGAGCGCGGCACGCGCGCATGGCGATAGATAACCACACGCCTCGGACTGCTCCGCCCCCCGCGTATGTCACCGTTCGGTCCCAAATGGGAGTGGTGGTGCGAGCCGTGTGCCTGGGGACTGGCCAGTGGCTCGATCGGGGCAGCATATTTCAGCCGCGCGGGCCGGACGACCGGGGCCCGGCCGGACGCCGTCGAGGGGCCGGGCGGGGCCGGGTCCGCCGCTGCACTCGTTTGCCGGTGCCGATCACGCGTGTGAGCGCACCCGTGGATCTGGGCAGAACTGGGGGAAGGACGCAACCGCCGACGCCCGGCCCGGGAGCCGGGTGCCCGGCGCGCCAGCCGAGAGCCGCCGGAGGCGAACACGTGTCGAGCGCACCCGAGCAAGAGGCGGAACAGGGCGAGAGCTTCGGACGCGGTCCAGGGCGGCCCGGCGCGGGGGCCGGCCCGGCCCCCGTCACGGCCGGGGCGAACGGCCATCGGCCGACGGCTTCGGCGCCCCCGCCCGGCGCCCCCGTCCGGCCGGGCAGCCCGGAGCCGCTCGGGGCCCGCTTCAAGGTGGGCGCGGACGGGGTGGCCGGGACGAACTTCGCCCTGTGGGCGGCCGGGGCGGAGGCCGTGGAGCTGTGCCTGTTCGACGACGAGGAAGGGGCAGAGGGGGATACCGGGGCCGGCCCCGGTGGTGCCGTACGCGAAACCCGCTGGCGGCTGACCGAGTTGACGCATGAGATCTGGCACGGCTTCGTCCCCGGCGTACTGCCCGGCCGCCGCTACGGCTACCGCGTGCACGGCCGCTGGGACCCCTGGACGGGCGCCCGCTGGAACCCCTCGAAGCTGCTGCTCGACCCGTACGCGCGCGCGGTGGACGGCGACTTCGCCCTCCCCCCCGAGGTGTACGGGCACGTCCGCGACTGGCCGCAGCAGCACATCGCCGACACCGTGCGCGACGAGCGCGACTCGGCCCCGTACGTCCCCAAGGGGGTGGTCGTCGCCGATGACGACGACTGGGCGGACGACCACCGCCCCAAGACCCCCTGGCCCGACTCGGTCATCTACGAGCTGCACGTGCGCGGCTTCACCATGCGCCACCCCGGCATCCCGGAGCGGCTGCGCGGCACCTACGCCGGGCTCGCGCACCCCGCGGCCGTGGAGCATCTGGTCCGGCTGGGGGTGACGGCCGTGGAGCTGCTGCCGGTGCACCAGTTCGCGCACGAGGACCACCTGTTACGACGTGGCCTGCGCAATTACTGGGGCTACAACTCCATCGGCTACTTCGCACCGCACGCCGCCTACGCCGCCTCGGGGTCGCGGGGGCGGCAGGTCGGCGAGTTCAAGCGCATGGTGCGGGCCCTGCACGCGGCGGGCATCGAGGTCATCCTCGACGTCGTCTACAACCACACGGCCGAGGGCGGCGAGCTGGGCCCGACCCTGTCCCTGCGGGGCATCGACAACCGCGGCTACTACCGGCTGCAGGGCGACGCCCGCCGCTACGCCGACTACACGGGGTGCGGGAACACCCTCCACGTGGTGCAGCCGAACGTCCTGCGGCTGATCACCGACTCGCTGCGCTACTGGGTCACGGAGATGGGCGTCGACGGCTTCCGCTTCGACCTGGCGGCGGCCCTGGCCCGGTCGATGCACGACGTCGACATGCTCTCCCCGTTCCTCGCGGTCATCGCCCAGGACCCCGTGCTGCGCCGCGTCAAGCTGATCGCCGAGCCCTGGGACGTGGGCTCCGGCGGCTATCAGGTCGGCGCCTTCCCCCCGCTGTGGGCGGAGTGGAACGACCGCTACCGCGACGCGGTGCGCGACTTCTGGCGGGGCGCGCTGCCCGACGTCCGGGACCTCGGCTACCGGCTCTCGGGCTCCAGCGACCTCTATGCGTGGGGCGGCCGCCGCCCGTACGCCTCCGTCAACTTCGTGACCGCGCACGACGGCTTCACCCTGCGGGACCTGGTCAGTTACGAGCAGAAGCACAACGAGGCCAACGGCGAGGGCAACCGGGACGGCACGGGTGACAACCGGTCGTGGAACTGCGGCGCCGAGGGCGAGACCGACGATCCGGCCGTCCGGGCCCTGCGGCAGCGGCAGTTGCGCAACCTGCTGACCACGCTGCTGCTGTCCACCGGGGTGCCGATGCTGGTGGCGGGCGACGAGATGGGCCGCACCCAGCGGGGCAACAACAACGCGTACTGTCAGGACAACGCCACCAGTTGGATCGACTGGTCGTTGCTGGACGACACCGCGGACCCGGGATGGCGGGCCCTGAGGGACCTCTGCTCCCGGCTGCTCGCGCTGCGCCGCACCCACCCGGTGCTGCGCAGCGGCGCCTTCTTCTCCGGCCGTCCGCAGAGCGCGGACGGTCTGCGGGATCTGGCCTGGTTCGGCCCGCGCGGCACGGAGATGACCGAGGCCGACTGGTACGCGCCGACCCGCACCCTCGGCATGTACCTCTCCGGCCGGGACATACCGCAGCGCGATCCGCAGGGCGGCCCGGTCACGGACGACAGCTTCCTGGCCGTCCTGCACGGCGGTCACCGCCCGCAGCGTTTCACCCTTCCGGGCCCTCCTTGGGCGGACGCGTACGAGCTGCTCGTGGACACCTCACGGGAGGAGCAGCGCACGGCACCGGGCACCCGCCGCAAGGCGGGTGCCCGGATCACGGTGCCGCCCCGGACGGTACTGCTGCTGCGGGCGGTACCCCCGCGCGGCGGGGAGGCCGGGGAGACGGCTCAGGAGCCGGGGGCGGAGGTGCGGAGGTAGCAGGTGAAGAGATCCATGTGCCTGGTGCGCCTTTTGCCTTCGTCGGTAGTGGTCCGGACCTGGCCGGAGTCGCTCACCACGTGGGAGCGTCCTGCCGGGACCGCGTCCCGCGTCCACTCCTCGGGAACCATGCTGACCGCGTCCCGGCACCACTCTCCGGCCCGCTTCATCGAAAAATCCCCGCCAGCCGCTTCCGAGCCCTGGACCTCCGCCCTATGCCTGATCACGCGCAGATCGTGCCGCCGATCGCAGGAAACCTCGCGCACCGTCGACACGGAAGGAAGCCCCGGAGCGGTCACCGCACAGTAACCAGGTTCCAGTTGATTGATATAGACCCATGCCTTGGTCGCGTCCTGTGCCTTGGCTGGATCGGGCAGGAGCCGGGTGGCCCTGCCGCCATAGCCCGACAGCTCGTACCTGGCCCTGATGCTCTTCACTCCCTCCACCTGCCGCATATGAGCGAGCAGCGGTGTCAGGTCCATCGTGGCCCGAACCACCCGGCCCCGGGAGTCGAGCCGTACGTTCAGCGGGAACCACGCGCTCCTGCCCTTGCCGACTTCGCTGTTCCAGTCGCCCTTCATCTGCCTCAGGCCTCTGGGCAGGGCGGTGGCCGCGACTCCTCCGGGCACCGCGGCCCGGTAGTCGCGCCCGCCGTCCTCGCGAACCACGGGTCGGCCCTGCGGGCGCGCGGAGGCAATCACCTCGGCCAGGGTTCCTCCGTACGGTGCCGACTCCCCCACGAACCGCTGTAGCGAGCGCATCGCGTAGGCGACCGCTCCGGCCCCTGTGGGCCGGTAGCTCAGCCATGTGGCTCCCTCGCGGACGAGCACCTGGCGCGCCACGATTGCGAACGTCTGGGTACCGGGAGGGTCGACCTCGTCGGCGACCCCCTCGGGGAAGTCGTCCGGGATGCTCACGGTCCGCTCCGCGTAGGCGGTGCCCCTGCCGAAGTCCTGTTCGCCCCGGCTGGTTTCGACCATGTCGCCTCCGGCGGATCCGACGACGAGCGTCGAGGTGAAGCGGGCCAGGCCCGACTGCCGTGTCACGTCCCGGGCCTTGAGCAGCTGCATCGACTGTTCGGCGTCGAACACCGGGTGAGCCGGCTCGGGGGGCTTGTCACCGCCCGGCGTCCCGCAGGAGACAGCCCCCATCAGTAAGACCAGTAACGCCACCGCTCTTCGACCGCCACGGCCCCCACGAACACCACGCATCGCGCCCCACCCTCAAGTCACTTGGAATTCCCCTGATCAAACCAACCCGGCCTGTACCACGGGCGCAAGTCCTAGGTACAAAAACCGGCTGGGCGTTGTCAGTGGGGAACCGTACGCTCGCCGGTGATGACTGAAACGACCACGCCCCCGGAGACCCGTCCACGGCGCTCCGCCGTGCGATCGCTGTTACGCCTGTGGCCGTATGTACGGCCGGTGCGGGGACGGCTGGCCGGGGCCGCGCTCGTGGGGGTGGTGGCCTCGTGCCTGGGGCTGGTCATTCCGCTCGCGCTCAAGTGGATCGTGGACGGGCCCGTCGCCGAGCGGAATCCGTCCGGGGTGTGGCTGGGTGGTGTGGTGCTGCTGGTGCTCGGGGTCGCGGAGGCGGTGTTGTTCTGGGTCCGGCGCTTGTTGGTGGCGCGGCCCCTGGCGCGGGTCGAGGCGGATATGCGGGCGGCGCTCTTCCGTCATCTGCAGCGACTTCCCGTCGCCTTCCATGACCGCTGGTCCTCCGGGCAGCTGCTCTCGCGCGGCACGACCGATCTGATGCTGATGCGGATGTTTCTGGCGTTTCCGCTGACCTTCCTGCTGGTCAACGCCACGACGATCGTCGTGGGCTTCGCCATTCTGCTGGCTCAGCAGTGGACGCTGGGGTTGGTGCTGCTCGCACCCGTCGCCCCGCTGGTCGTGCTGTGCTGGTTCTTCGAGGAGCGCTATTCCCTGGCCGCGCGCACCGCGCAGGACCAGGTGGGCGATGTGACCACGATCATCGAGGAGAGCGTCCTCGGTATCCGCATCATCAAAGGGTTTGGCCAACACCGTGGGCAGGAGCGGGCCTTCGGGTCCCTGTCCGAGCGGCTGCGGACGACGGAGCTCCGCAAGGCGGGTCTGCTGGGGACGCTCTGGGCGCTGATCATGGTGTTGCCCGAGTTGGCGATCGGGGCGGCGTTGCTGGCCGGGGTGGTGCAGGTCGCGGACGGCGAGCTGTCGGCGGGCACGCTCGTGGCGTTCCTGTCCACGGCGCTGGCGCTGCGCTGGCCGGTCGAGTCGCTCGGTTTCCTGCTCGCGATGACCAATGAGACCGCGACGGCTTCGGACCGCTTCTTCGAGGTGATGGACGTCGCGGAGGCGGACCCCGGGCCGAGGGCGCCTTTGAAAACGGAGGGGCAGCCGGGCGGGCCGGGGACGCAGGACCGCGGGCTGCGTCTCGAAGGTGTCGAATTCCGCTATCCCGACGCACCGCCGGACGCACCGCCCGTTCTCCGGGGGATCGATCTGCACATCCGGCCCGGCGAGACCATGGCCCTCGTCGGCACCACGGGCAGCGGCAAGACCACGCTGACGGCGCTGATTCCCCGGTTGCACGAGGCGACCGCCGGCCGCATCACCCTCGACGGCGAGGACATCACCGCGCTGCCCCGCGAGCGGCTGCGCGAGCTGGTCTCCGTCGCCTTCGAGGAGCCCACCCTCTTCTCCGCCTCCGTCGGCGAGAACGTCCTGATGGGCGCGGAGGGCGCGGGCGAGTCCGATCTCGAGCGCGCTCTGGCCGTCGCCCAGGCCGACTTCGTGGCCGCCCTCCCCGACGGGCACCGCACCCAGGTCGGGGAGCAGGGGCTCAGCCTCTCCGGCGGTCAGCGGCAGCGGCTGGCACTGGCCCGGGCGGTCGTCGGCAGCCCGCGCTTCCTCATCCTGGACGACCCCCTGTCGGCGCTCGACGTGCACACCGAGGCGGCGGTCGAGGCGGCGCTGCGCGAGGTGCTGGCGACCACGACGGCTCTCGTCGTCGCCCACCGCCCGTCGACGGTGCTGCTCGCCGACCGCGTCGCGCTGCTCTCGCGGGGCCGGATCGCGGCGGTCGGCACCCACTACGAACTGCTGCACGGCAACGAGGAGTACGCGTCACTCATGTCCGGCCACGACGGCTCCGAGGACTCCGAGGACTCCGAGGACAACGCGCGGGACGGAGGCTCTCCGCGATGACCACCGATGTTTCCGGCCCCGATGTCTCCGGCCCGCCGGCCGCCGAGGAGAAGGAGAAGGGCGCCGAGCCCGTCGGCGATCCCTTCGACCGGGACGTGCTGCCCACCCCCAAGGGCGCCTCCCGCGCCCTGCTGCGTTCGCTGCTCGCCCCCGCCCGGGGCCGGGTGCGGATCGCCGTCGTCCTGCTGCTGCTCCAGCAGGCCGCGGTGCAGGCGGGCCCGCTGCTCGTCGCGTACGCCATCGACCACGGTGTGCCCGCCGTGCGCCGCCACGACTACGGTCCGCTCGTCGCCGTCGGCGCCGGATACGTGATCTGCGCGCTGACCGCCGGGCTGTTGCAGCTCGCCTTCATCCGGCTCGCGGCCCGCATCGGCCAGGGCGCCCTGCTGGATCTGCGCGGCCGGATCTTCCGGCACGCGCAGACGCTCGGCGTCGACTTCCACGAGCGCTACACCTCCGGCCGGATCGTCTCCCGCGCCACCACCGACGTGGAGTCGATCCGCGAGCTGCTGAACGACGGCCTCCAGGAGCTGATCGGCGTCGTCCTGTCCGTGGTGTACGTCTCCGCGATGCTGCTCTACCTGGACTGGGGCCTGGGTGCCGCGGCGATGGTCTCCTTCGGTCCGCTGTATCTGTTCGTGCGCTCCTACCAGCGGCGCTCCCGGCGGGTGTACGGCAGGCGGTCCACGGCGATCGCGGCCGTCATCGTGAAGTTCACCGAGACGATGAACGGCATCCGGCCGGTCCAGGCGTTCCGTCGCGAGCGGGTCAACGAGGCGGATTTCCGGGTGCTCAATGATCGCCATCTGCGGGCCAACGGCGATGTGATGCTGGAGATGGCCCGCTATGTGGTCTCCGCGCGGCTGGCGGCCAACACCGCGCTGGCCGCGATCGTGCTGTGGGGCGCCTACCGGGTGGCCTCCGGCGGGCTGGCGCTCGGGGTGCTCGCGGCGTCGGTGATGTATCTGCGGCGGCTGTACGACCCCATCGACCGGCTCGGGATGTTCCTCAACGCCTATCAGTCCGCGGCGGCCTCGTTGGAGAAGATCGCGGGGCTGCTCGCCCAGCGGCCCTCCGTGCCCGAGCCGGCCGATCCCCGTCCCCTGCCGGAGCGCCCTTCCGGCCGGCCGGGCCGCGAGGTCGTCTTCGACGGGGTGAGTTTCGCCTACCGCACGGGCGGCGAGGTGCTGCCCCGCTTCGACCTCACCCTCGCCGCCGGGCGGACGGTGGCCGTGGTCGGCTCCACGGGCGCCGGCAAGTCCACGCTCGCCAAGCTGCTCGCCCGGTTCTACGACCCCACCGAGGGCCGTGTCGTGCTGGACGGCGTCCCCCTGCCCGAGCTGTCGGGGGCCGAGCTGCGCCGCGCGGTGGTCATGGTGACGCAGGAGGCCTTCCTGTTCTCCGGCACGGTGGCGGAGAACATCGCCATCGGCCGCCCCGGCGCCACCCGCGAGGACATCGAGCGCGCGGCGAAGGCCATCGGCGCCCATGACTTCATCACCGCGCTGCCGGACGGCTATGACACGGACGTCCGCAAGCGTGGCGGCCGTATCTCCGCCGGCCAGCGCCAATTGGTCGGCTTCGCCCGCGCCCTGCTCGCCGACCCGGCGGTCCTCGTCCTCGACGAGGCGACGTCCTCACTGGATGTTCCCGGTGAGCGTGCGGTGCAGCGCGCGATGCGCACGGTGCTGCGCGGCCGTACGGCGGTGGTCATCGCGCACCGGCTGTCGACCGTGGAGATCGCGGACCGGGTCCTGGTGATGGCCGGCGGCCGGGTCGTGGAGGACGGCACTCCCGCCGAACTGATCGCGGGCACCGGGCGTTTCGCCGCGCTGCACCGCGCGTGGCGGGACAGCCTGGTCTGACCCTTCGCCTGGTCGGCCGGCTTTGCCGCCTGCGGCGGCGAGCGCCCAGCGGGCGCGTCCTCAAGCGCCGGTACGGGCTGAATGAAGCCCGTCCGGCGCTTGAGAACACAGCACAGCAGCCCGTCCGGCAGGGGTGCGGACGACACCTCCCACCGGCCATGGCCGGTTCGTACGCCTGGACGAAATGGGGTCCGGGATGTTTAGCGGCGGTACTCACGGGTCCGGCGCCGATCAGCCGAGCGGCGAGCGACCGGCATCCGCCCGCTATCCGGACCGCGGTCTTTTCTCAACGGACGGATTTTGGCCAACTTGGTTCCACAGTCCTGACACGTACATGCCTGCGGTGGCACTCTTCCCTCCACCGACGCACGGCTTCCCCACAGCCTCTCGGCCTCGCGTCGACTTCCGTTTCTCCGCGCCTGCCCCCACACCCCCCGTTCACCGCGGCCACCGCCCCCTCGCCCGACAGCACCGGGCGGCCGCGGCGGCGTACGGGAAACGTTCCACGAGTTCTGCCTCGCTCTGCCCGGTCGGCCACTTGGGCGCCCGGTCACCCCCCGGCCACCCACCGTGGCCACCGCAGAAGGAGCCAGCGTGAGACCCACCCCCCATCGACGCGCCGTCGCGACCGGCGCGCTCGTCGCCGTCACGGCGATGCTCGCCGTCGGAGTACAGACCGGTTCCGCCAACGCCCGCACCGACGACGCGGGCTCGGGACAGAAGATCCTCGCCAAGGCCGACCCCGGCGCCCTGCCGGTCAAGCTGTCGCCGTCGCAGCGTGCGGAGCTGATACGCGACGCGAACGCGACCAAGGCGACGACCGCGAAGTCCCTCGGCCTCGGCGCCAAGGAGAAGCTGGTCGTCCGCGACGTCACCCAGGACGCCGACGGCGCCACCCACACCCGCTACGAGCGCACCTACGACGGCCTGCCCGTGCTCGGCGGCGACCTCGTGGTCGACGCGGCCAAGGGCGGCAAGCTCAAGACCGTCGCCAAGGCCACCAAGGCGCGGGTGAGCGTCGCCACGACCTCCGCGTCCTTCGCCGCCGCCACCGCCGAGAAGGACGCCGTCAAGGCGGCCAAGGCGCAGGGCTCGAAGGCCACCAAGGCCGACCGGGCCCCGCGCAAGGTGATCTGGGCAGCGAACGGCAAGCCCGTCCTCGCGTACGAGACGGTCGTCGGCGGTCTCCAGCACGACGGCACGCCCAACGAGCTGCATGTCATCAGTGACGCGAAGACCGGTAAGAAGCTCTTCCAGTTCCAGGGCGTCCAGCAGGGCACCGGCAACAGCCAGTACAGCGGCAAGGTCACCATCGGCACGTCCGGGTCGTACCAGCTCAACGACACCGCGCGCGGCGGCCACAAGACGTACAACCTGAACAAGGGCACGTCCGGCACCGGCACGCTGTTCACCGACAGCGACGACGTCTGGGGCAACGGCACCACCACCGACCCGGCCACCGCGGGCGTGGACGCGCACTACGGCGCCCAGCTCACCTGGGACTACTACAAGAACGTGCACGGCCGCACCGGCATCAAGGGCGACGGCGTGGGCGCGTACAGCCGGGTCCACTACGGCAACAACTACGTCAACGCCTTCTGGTCCGACGACTGCTTCTGCATGACCTACGGCGACGGCAGCGGCAACGCCAAGCCGCTCACCTCGATCGACGTGGCCGCGCACGAGATGACGCACGGCGTCACCTCGAACACCGCCAAGCTCGTCTACAGCGGTGAGTCCGGCGGTCTGAACGAGGCCACCTCCGACATCTTCGCCGCGGCCGTCGAGTTCTGGGCCAACAACGCCCAGGACGTCGGCGACTACCTGGTCGGCGAGAAGATCGACATCCGGGGCAACGGCACCCCGCTGCGCTACATGGACAAGCCCAGCAAGGACGGCCAGTCCAAGGACTCCTGGTACTCCGGCCTCGGCGGCATCGACGTGCACTACTCGTCGGGCCCGGCCAACCACTGGTTCTACCTGGCCTCCGAGGGCAGCGGACAGAAGGAGATCAACGGGGTCAAGTACGACTCCCCGACCTCCGACGGGCTGCCGGTGACCGCCATCGGCCGGGACAACGCCGCGAAGATCTGGTTCAAGGCGCTGTCCCAGCGCATGCAGTCCAACACCAACTACGCGGGTGCCCGGGACGCGACGCTGTGGGCCGCCGGTGAGCTGTTCGGCGTCGGCAGCGAGACGTACAACAACACCGCCAACGCCTGGGCCGCCATCAACGTCGGCCCCCGGGTCTCCACCGGTGTCTCGGTCACCAGCCCCGGCGACCAGGTGAGCGTGCTGAACCAGGCCGTCTCCCTGCAGATCAAGGCCACCGGCTCCGGCGCCCTGAACTACAGCGCGACCGGGCTCCCGGCCGGTCTGTCGATCAACGCCTCCACCGGTCTGATCTCCGGCACCGTCACCACCGCCGGCACCAGCAACGTGACGGTGACGGTCAAGGACGCGAACGGCAAGACGGGCACCGCCACCTTCAAGTGGACGGTCAACACCTCGGGCGACGGCAACGTCTTCGAGAACACCACCGACGTGGCCATCCCCGACGCCGGTGACGCCGTGACCTCGCCGATCGTCGTGACCCGCAGCGGGAACGCCCCGAGCGCCCTCAAGGTCGACGTCAACATCAAGCACACCTACCGCGGTGACCTCCAGATCGACCTGGTCGCCCCCGACGGCACGGCCTACCGGCTGAAGAACAGCGACGCCTGGGACTCCGCCGCCGATGTCGTCGCCTCGTACACCGTCGACGCCTCCGGCAAGGCGGCCGCCGGCACCTGGAAGCTCAAGGTCCAGGACGTCTACTCCGCCGACGACGGTCACATCGACAGCTGGAAGCTCACGTTCTGAGACCCGGTTCCTCGGTCACCCGCACAGTGGCCGATAACCGACTGAACCAGGCACCGTCCGGGGTGAGTTCGACTCCCCCGGGCGGTGCCGTTGCAGTGTTTTGTCCGGTATCTCCGCCCGCAATACTGCGTTCAAGGAATCTTTACCGGACAGTAATCACCCAAGCCTCAATATTCCCAGCAGAACGCACGCAAGTTCGAGCAGACTGTGCGCAGTTGGGCGTGATCTCCGGCGCCCGGCACCCCACAGTCAGAGGAGTACCGCGTGCGCCACACCTCCCGCATATCCCGCTCCGGACACCGCCGTGCCGTCGCCGCCAGCGCCGCCACGGTCGCCGCCGCCCTGCTCGCCGCAGGCTTCAGCACCGGATCGGTCCAGGCCGCCGACGCCCCCGGCGCGGGCGACCACACCAAGTCCCTCGGTCTGGGCGGCCAGGAGAAGCTGATCGCCCGTGGCGTCATCACCGACGCGGACGGCACGGTCCACACCCGGTACGAGCGCACCTTCGACGGCCTGCCGGTGCTCGGCGGCGACCTGATCGTCCACCAGGCCAAGAACGGCAAGGTCGAAGAGGTCACCAAGGCCACCGACGCGGACATCAAGGTCCCCTCCACCACCCCGAAGGTCAAGGCTCCCGCGGCCGAGAAGCACGCGCTCGCCGCGGCGAAGTCGGCCGGCGGCAAGACGGCCGAGACCGACAAGGCGCCGCGCAAGGTGATCTGGGCCGCGAGCGGCAAGCCCGTCCTCGCGTACGAGACCGTGGTCACCGGTGTGCAGCACGACGGCACGCCCAGCAAGCTCCACGTCATCACCGACGCCACGACCGGCCAGAAGATCTACGAGTTCCAGGCCGTGGTGACCGGCACCGGCACCGGCCAGTACAACGGCAAGGTCAAGGTCGGCTCGGTCAAGAGCGGCAAGTCCTTCCTGCTGAAGGACAACGCGCGCGGCGGCCACATGGTCTACAACCTCAAGCACGCCGAGGACGGCCGGGGCGCCACCTTCACCGACGCCGACGACATCTGGGGCAACGGCAAGCCGACCATCGCCCAGACCGCCGCGGTCGACGCCCAGTACGGCGCTGCCGTCACCTGGGACTACTACAAGAACGTGCTGGGCCGTAAGGGCATCAAGAACGACGGCAAGGCCGCCTTCTCCCGGGTCCACTACGGCAAGGAGTACGTCAACGCCTTCTGGGACGACGACTGCTTCTGCATGACCTACGGCGACGGCGAGGGCGACAAGAAGCCCCTCACCTCGATCGACGTCGCGGCCCACGAGATGAGCCACGGTGTCACCTCCGCCACGGCGAAGCTCAACTACAGCGGCGAGTCCGGCGGTCTCAACGAGGCCACCTCCGACATCTTCGCCGCGGCCGTCGAGTTCTACGCCAAGAACGCCGCCGACAAGGGCGACTACCTGGTCGGCGAGAAGATCGACATCAACGGCGACGGCACCCCGCTGCGCTACATGGACAAGCCCAGCAAGGACGGCGGCTCGCCCGACTACTGGAACTCCAAGCTCGGCGACCTCGATGTGCACTACTCCTCGGGCGTCGCGAACCACTTCTTCTACCTGCTGTCCGAGGGCAGCGGCAAGAAGACCATCAACGGCGTCACGTACGACAGCCCGACCAAGGACGGCAAGGCCGTCAAGGGCATCGGCCGGGCCGCCGCCGAGAAGATCTGGTACAAGGCGCTGACCACGTACATGACGTCCACGACCAACTACAAGGGCGCCCGTGCGGCGACCCTGAAGGCGGCCAAGGCGCTGTACGGGCAGAACAGCGCCCAGTACAAGGCCGTCGGCGCCGCCTGGACCGGCGTCAACGTCAAGTGACGCGCTGACGACCGCACTCATGTGAAGCGCCCGGTGCGCACGGCGAAGGCCGTGCCACCGGGCGCTTCGCGTTCATCGCATCAGCACGCCCGCCTTCTTGCCGGAGGACTCCGGCGGCAGCGCCACCAGGCCGAGCTCGGCGCCGCTGGCCAGCAGCCGGTGGGCGGGCAGGATCCGGACGGTGTAGCCGAAGGGGCCCGTGCTGTCGAGGGTCAGCGAGCCCTCGTACTGGCGGCGGCCGTCCATCGCGGGGGCGCCCGTGGGCTTGAGCGGGACGGCGGCGGTCCGCGAGAGCCGGTCGGCGGGATCGACCCGGCCGGCGACGGCCTGCACCTCCACGTCCGAGGGATCCAGGTCGCCGAGGGTGACGCTCACCCGCAGACAGATCGTGGAGCCCAGCTCGGCCGTGCCGTTCAGCGGGCTGTCGGCCACCGTCTCCACATGGTCGACGGCCACCGCCGGCCACGCGGCCCGTACCCGCGCCTTCCACTCGGCCAGCTCCCGCGCGGCCTCGGGGAACAGGGCCCGCTGGGCCTCGGCGGCGGGTCCGTAGAGCCGCTCGACATACTCACGCACCATGCGCCCCGCGAGCACCTTCGGGCCGAGGGTGCCCAGCGTCCTGCGGACCATCTCGATCCAGCGCCCGGGCAACCCGCCCGTGCCCCGGTCGTAGAAGCGCGGCGCGACCCGGTTCTCCAGCAGCTCGTACAGGGCGGCCGCCTCCACGTCGTCGCGGCGGGTCTCGTCCATGGCCGTGCCGTCGGCGGTGGGGATCGCCCAGCCGAAGTCGGGCTCGTACCACTCGTCCCACCAGCCGTCGAGGACGGAGAGGTTCAGACAGCCGTTGAGCGCGGCCTTCATGCCGGAGGTGCCGCACGCCTCCAGGGGGCGCAGCGGGTTGTTCAGCCAGACGTCACAGCCGGGGTAGAGCTTCTGGGCCATCGCCATGCCGTAGTCCGGGAGGAAGACGACGCGATGGCGCACGCGGGGGTCGTCGGTGAAGCGGACGAGCTCCTGGACGAGCCGTTTGCCGCTGTCGTCGGCCGGGTGGGCCTTGCCCGCGACGACGATCTGGATCGGCCGCTCGGGGTGCAGCAGCAGCCGGGTCAGCCGCTCGGGGTCGCGGAGCATCAGGGTCAGCCGCTTGTACGACGGGACGCGGCGGGCGAAGCCGATGGTGAGGACGTCGGGGTCGAGCACTCCGTCGATCCAGCCGAGTTCGGCTGTCCCCGCGCCGCGCTGCCGCCAGGAGGCGCGCAGCCGCTCCCGCACCTCTTCGACGAGCTGTTCGCGCAGGGTGCGGCGCAGCTCCCAGATGTCGGCGTCGGGGATGTCGGCGACGGTGTCCCAGCGCTGTTTGCCGCCGACGGTCAGGGCGTCCTCGGCCCGGCCCGCGCCGATCTGGCGGGCGCCGAGCCGGAAGACCTCGGGGGCGATCCAGGTGGGGGCGTGGACGCCGTTGGTGATGGAGGTGATCGGCACCTCCTCGGCGTCGAAGCCCGGCCAGAGTCCGGCGAACATCTCCCGGCTGACCTGCCCGTGGAGAGTGGAGACGCCGTTGGCGCGCTGGGCCAGGCGCAGGCCCATGACGGCCATGTTGAAGAGGTTGGGCTCGCCGCCGGGGTAGGTCTCCAGACCGAGTTCGAGGATCTTGCCGACGTCGATGCCGGGCAGCTCCCCGCCGTCGCCGAGGTGGCGGGCGACGAGCTCGCGGTCGAAGCGGTCGATGCCGGCGGGCACGGGGGTGTGGGTGGTGAAGACGGCGCCGGCCCGGACGCTCTCCAGCGCGGAGTCGAAGTCGGCCCCTTGTTCGGCCAGTTCGCGGATGCGCTCCAGGCCGAGGAAGCCGGCGTGGCCCTCGTTGGTGTGGAAGACCTCGGGGGCGGGGTGGCCGGTCAGCCGGCAGTACGTCCGTACGGCGCGGACCCCGCCGATGCCCAGCAGCATCTCCTGGAGCAGCCGGTGCTCGCTGCCGCCGCCGTAGAGCCGGTCGGTGACGTCGCGCTCGCCCGGTCCGTTCTCCTCGACGTCGGAGTCGAGGAGCAGCAGCGGCACCCGGCCGACTCTGGCCTGCCAGATGTACGCGCGCAGGGACCGGCCGCCGGGAAGGGCGAGGGCGACCCGGCTGGGGGTGCCGTCGGGCTCGCGGAGCATCGACAGGGGCAGCTCGTCGGGGTCGAGGAGGGGGTAGGTCTCCTGCTGCCAGCCTTCGCGTGAGAGGGACTGGCGGAAGTAGCCGTGGCGGTAGAGCAGCCCGACGCCGATGAGGGGGACGCCGAGGTCGCTGGCGGACTTCAGATGGTCGCCGGCGAGGATGCCGAGGCCGCCGCTGTACTGCGGGAGGGCGGCGGTGATGCCGAACTCGGGCGAGAAGTAGGCGACCGCCTCGGGCAGCCCGGGGGGCTGTTCCTGGTACCAGCGCCGGCCGGTGAGGTAGTCGTGCAGATCGTCGGCGGCCGCGGCGAGCCGCCGCCGGAAGCGGCGGTCGTCGGCGAGGGCGGCCAGCCGGGTGGCGGGCACGGCGCCCAGCAGCCGCAGCGGGTCCCCGCCTGCGGCCTGCCAGCCCTCGGGGTCGACGGACTGGAAGAGCTCGCGGGTCTCGGGGTGCCAGGACCAGCGCAGATTGCGCGCCAGCTCACTGAGCGGTCGTAGGGACTCCGGAAGGACGGGGCGCACACTGAATCGACGAATGGCCTTCACCCCCACGACGGTAGCGGCGCGGCCCCCCGGGTTTCCGGCAGTGACGCCAACTGCCTGCCACTGACAGGGGCAGGCAACGGGCGTGCGCCCTGTTGTTGACTGGCACGTATGAACACACCTGGCGAGTTGGGAAGCTTCCTCCGTACGCGTCGAGCCCGGTTGCAGCCGGAGGACGTGGGTCTCGTGTCGTACGGCGCGCGCCGGCGCGTGCCCGGGCTGCGGCGCGAGGAGCTGGCGCAGCTGGCGGGCGTGAGCGTCGCGTATTACACCCGTTTGGAGCAGGGGCAGTCGGGCAATGCCTCGGACGGTGTCCTGGACGCGATAGCGCGGGCACTGCGGCTGACCCCCGACGAGCATGATCATCTGCGGAATCTGGCGCGGCCGGGGCGGGCGGGGCGGCGGCCCGCGCCCCGGGTGGAGACGGCCCGGCCGGGGGTGCGGCAGCTGGTCGCGGCCATGGAGGGGGTGCCGGCGGTCATCGTCGACCTCCGCTACGACGTGCTGGGCTGGAACGCCCTGGGGCATGCGCTGCTGGCGGGGCATCTGGCCGCCGACGCCCCGGCGCGCCCGGCCGACCGGCCCAATACGCAACGGCTGTTCTTCCTGGATCCGCACGCGCGCGAGCTGTATCCGCAGTGGGACAAGGAGGCGCGGCGGGCGGTCTCCTCGCTGCGGCTGGCGGCGGGCGAGCATCCGGAGGACCGCGGGCTGGCGGAGCTGATCGGGGAGCTGACGATGCGGAGCCCGGAGTTCGCCGCGCTGTGGGCGCGGCATCCGGTGCGGGCGTGCACCTCGGGGGTGAAGGAGTTTCATCACCCGTTGGTGGGATGGATGGCGCTGTCGTTCGAGATGCTGCGGTTGCCGGACTCGGGCGGTCAGGGGGTGGTGGCGTACAGCGCCGAGCCGGGTTCGCCGTCGGAGGCGGCGCTGCGGCTGCTCTCGTCCGCGACCGGTGCGAGCCCCGCCGCCGCCACCGGAGCGGATACCGGGACCCGCACGGAAACAAGCGCGGAGACAGGCACCCGTCCGCATGGTGGACAGGGCCCGTCGGCCGAACGGGGGAGGCCGATCACCGGCTGATGCATCGGTACGAGGCGGAACTACGCCGCGCGTACAGCAGGAGCGCGCGCGGCGAAAACCCGCTACGGCTGTCGGTGAGGTGGCCGGGGCGCCGATTCCCCGATCGGCCGCCGCTTACCCGTTTCGTCACATTGCACACGGTCGGCCGCGGGAGGAGACTCCCTACGGGTGACGCGATCCGGCCGCCCTCCTCAGCTGGTGCCACGGGATCTACGCACCGGCAGTTCGCACGGTCCGGGCATGCCCGGCCGGGGCTGGTGGGAAAGCTCAACCGGTATGCAGCCCGTCACGCGTCCACCGGTTCGGTCACGGCTCCGCTCTCCTCGCCCTTGCTTCCGTCCACCCGAGTGAACCCGGGCAAGCGCGGACAGGAGCAGTCATGCGCGCAGCCAGCCGACTGCCGACGGAGCAGATAGAAAGTACAGAACCCGCCACACCCTCAGATTCCGTCGAACCTCCAGGTGATCCCATGATCGGTCGCATCCCCGTCCTGGACCTCGGGCCGCTCGTCGACTGCGGTCGCAGACCGGCCAAGGCGGTGGTGGACGAGACCTTCCAGGTCACGGCCACCGTGTTCCGCGAGGGCCACGAGGCGTTGGGTGCCAATGTGGTGCTGCGCGATCCGGCGGGCCGCTCGGGGCCGTGGGCGCCGATGCGGGAGCTGGCGCCGGGCACCGACCGCTGGGGCGCGGAGGTCACTCCCGACACCGAGGGCCGCTGGACATATGCCGTCGAGGCGTGGAGCGATCCGGTGGCCACCTGGCGGCACCAGGCCCAGATCAAGATCCCGGCGGGCATCGACACCGAACTGGTCCTGGAGGAGGGCGCCCTGCTCTACGAGCGGGCCGCCGCCGGGGTGCCGAAGAGCGACGGCCGGGAGGCCGTGCTGGCCGCGGCCGACGCGCTGCGCGACCGGCGCCGGCAGGTCGCCGACCGGCTCGCGGCCGCCCTCACCCCGGACGTGACCGCGGCCCTGTCCTGCTATCCCTTGCGCGAACTGGTCACCAGCTCGCGGTCGCTGCCGCTGCTCGTCGAGCGTGAGAGGGCGCTGTTCGGCTCGTGGTACGAGCTCTTCCCGCGCTCGGAGGGTGCGACGTCCGTGGACGGCAGGCCGCGGTCGGGTACGTTCCGCACGGCCGCCCGGCGATTGCCCGCGGTGGCGGCCATGGGGTTCGACGTCGTGTATCTGCCGCCGATCCACCCCATCGGCACCTCCTTCCGCAAGGGCCCCAACAACGCGCTGTCGGCCGGCCCGCACGACGTGGGCAGCCCCTGGGCGATCGGCTCGGCCGAGGGCGGGCACGACGCGATCCACCCGGACCTCGGCACGTTCGAGGACTTCGACCACTTCGTCTCCTGCGCCCGCGATCTGCGCATGGAGGTCGCGCTCGACTTCGCCCTGCAGTGCTCACCCGACCATCCGTGGGTGGCCAAGCACCCCGAGTGGTTCCACCACCGGGCGGACGGCACGATCGCGCACGCCGAGAACCCGCCGAAGAAGTACCAGGACATCTACCCCCTCGCGTTCGACGAGGACTTCGACGGCCTCGTCGCCGAGACGCTGCGGGTGCTGCGGGTGTGGATGGACCGCGGTATCCGGATCTTCCGGGTCGACAATCCGCACACCAAGCCGGTGGTCTTCTGGGAGAAGGTCATCGCCGAGGTGGGGCGCACCGACCCCGATGTCGTCTTCCTCGCCGAGGCGTTCACCCGCCCCGCGATGATGCGCACCCTCGGCGCGATCGGCTTCCAGCAGTCGTACACCTACTTCACCTGGCGCAACGACAAGCGTGAACTCACCGACTATCTGCGGGAGCTGTCGGGCGAGTCCGCCGCCGTCATGCGGCCGAACCTCTTCGTGAACACGCCCGACATCCTGCACGCCTATCTCCAGCACGGCGGGCGCGCGGCCTTCGAGATCCGGGCCGTGCTCGCCGCGACCCTCTCCCCCAGCTGGGGTGTCTACGCGGGCTACGAGCTGTGCGAGAACACCCCGGTGCGCGCGGGCAGCGAGGAGTACCTGGACTCCGAGAAATACCAGCTGCGGCCGCGCGACTGGGAGGCCGCCGAGCGTGCGGGCCGCTCCCTGGCCCCGCTGCTCACCGCGCTGAACCGGCTGCGACGGCGGCAGCCGGCCCTGCGCCAACTGCGGAACTTGCGCTTCCATGACGCCGACAACGACGCCGTCATCGCCTACTCGAAGCGCACGGCAAGCTCCTGCGTCCTCACGGTCGTCAACCTCGACCCCCACCACACCCAGGAGGCCACGGTCTCGTTGGACATGCCGGAACTCGGCCTCGAATGGCACGAGTCCGTCCCGGTGCGCGACGAGCTCACCGGAGAGACCTATCACTGGGGCAGGGACAACTATGTGCGCCTCGAGCCGGGCCGTTCACTCGCGCCCGCGCACGTGTTCTCGCTGCGACCGTCCTCACCGATCGGAGGGTCACCCACATCATGATCGTCAATGAGCCCGTACAGGACACGTTCGAGGACACACCCGCGAAGGACCTGGATCCCGACTGGTTCAAGCGCGCCGTCTTCTACGAGGTGCTCGTACGCTCCTTCCAGGACAGCGACGGCGACGGCGTCGGCGACCTCAAGGGGCTGACCGCCAAGCTGGACTATCTGCAGTGGCTGGGCGTCGACTGCCTGTGGCTGCCGCCGTTCTTCCAGTCGCCGCTGCGCGACGGGGGCTACGACGTCTCCGACTACACCTCGGTGCTGCCCGAGTTCGGCGATCTCGCCGACTTCGTGGAGTTCGTGGACGCGGCGCATCAGCGGGGCATGCGCGTCATCATCGACTTTGTCATGAACCATACGAGCGATCAGCACGAGTGGTTCCAACAGTCACGGGCCGACCCCGAGGGCCCCTACGGCGACTACTACGTCTGGGCGGACGACGACAAGCAGTACCAGGACGCGCGGATCATCTTCGTCGACACCGAGTCGTCCAACTGGACCTTCGACCCGGTGCGCCAGCAGTACTACTGGCACCGCTTCTTCTCCCACCAGCCGGATCTCAACTACGAGAACCCGGCGGTACAGGAGGAGATCCTGGCCGCGCTGCGGTTCTGGCTGGACCTCGGCATCGACGGCTTCCGGCTCGACGCGGTGCCGTACCTCTTCGCCGAGGAGGGCACCAACTGCGAGAACCTGCCGCGCAGCCACGACTTCCTCAAGCGGGTGCGGGCCGAGATCGACGAGCACTACCCGGACACGGTGCTGCTGGCGGAGGCCAATCAATGGCCCGAGGACGTCGTCGACTACTTCGGTGACTACGCGGCCGGCGGCAACGAATGCCATATGGCGTTCCACTTCCCGGTCATGCCGCGCATCTTCATGGCCGTCCGCCGGGAGTCCCGCTATCCGGTCTCGGAAATCCTCGCCAAGACCCCGGCGATCCCCGTCCACTGCCAGTGGGGCATCTTCCTGCGCAACCACGACGAGCTGACGCTCGAGATGGTGACGGACGAAGAGCGCGACTACATGTACGCGGAGTACGCCAAGGACCCCCGGATGCGCGCCAACATCGGCATCCGCCGCCGGCTCGCCCCGCTGCTCGACAACGACCGCAATCAGATCGAGCTGTTCACCGCCCTGCTGCTGTCCCTGCCGGGCTCGCCGATCCTCTACTACGGCGACGAGATCGGCATGGGGGACAACATCTGGCTCGGCGACCGCGACGGGGTACGCACCCCGATGCAGTGGACACCCGACCGGAACGCGGGCTTCTCCTCCTGTGACCCGGGGCGGCTGTATCTGCCGACGATCATGGACCCGGTCTACGGCTACCAGGTCACCAACGTCGAGGCGGCCATGAGCAGCCCCTCCTCGCTGCTGCACTGGACCCGGCGGATGATCGAGATCCGCAAGCAGAACCCGGCCTTCGGTCTCGGCTCGTACACCGAGCTGCCGTCGAGCAATCCGGCCGTGCTCGCGTTCCTGCGCGAGATGCGGCTGCCCGGGCAGCGGGAGGACGACCTCGTCCTGTGCGTGAACAATTTCTCCCGCTTCGCACAGCCGACCGAACTCGACCTCCAGACGTTCAACGGGTTGCATCCCGTCGAGCTGATCGGTGGAGTGCGCTTCCCGGCCATCGGTGAACTGCCCTATCTGCTCACCCTGGCCGGTCACGGCTTCTACTGGTTCCGGCTGCGGCGCGGCGCGCCACCCGCCGGGCACTGAGCCCGCCCCCGTGCGCGGCGGTCGCGGTCGTCCGACCGCGCACGGACGGTTTTCCCTCCCGGGCCCGGGGCACCCTCACTACTACGCACGGACCCGGGTCGACCGCATCGACACCGCTCGGCAGCCATGGATACGGCTCGACTCCGTTTGATTCCGCCACACGTGGCCGCACAGTCCGCAGAAGCCAGCGACACCGCACACAGGGGCCTCAGGCGCTGACCGTACGGACGATCCTCGCCCGACACGTCCCGCACCGCGCACGCTCAAAGCCGCAATCCGGGACACTTTGCCCTACCTGTCGTGTGCCCGGGGAAAGGACGCGACGCCATGTCGGACGCTGCACCGTCCCGCCGGGGGGCGCCTCCCGGACCTCTGCCGTCCGCGGCCCGGGCCACCGCCGCGCGGCCTGCGGCGCCCCCCGCCGACGGGGGACTGCTCGGCTCGCTCGCCCCGCTGCTCTCGGAATGGCTGCCACGGCAGCGCTGGTTCGCGGGCAAGGGCCGGCCGATCACCGGCTTCACGCTCGTCGCGGCCACCGAACTGCTCCCGGCCCCGACCGGTGGCACCGCCCCCGGGCTGGTCCATCTGCTCGTCCGCGCGCAACAGCTGGGGTCCCCGGGCCCCGGGGGCGGCGCCCCGGCGCGCGGCACCGACGACTGCTATCAGCTGCTCCTCGGCGTCCAGGACGTCCTGCCGCCGCAGCTCGCGCCCGCCCTGATCGGCCGCCCCGCGGGCGGGCCGCTGCACGGCCGCGTCGTCTACGAGGCGCTCGCCGACCCACGGCTGGCGGCCGTGGTCCTGGAGCGGCTGCGACTGCCGGGGCGCCTGGGACCGCTGCGCTTCTCCCGGGAGGAGGGGACCGTCATCGCCGCGGGCCTCGCGCCCCGGCTGCTCGGCTCCGAGCAGTCCAACTCGTCGGTCGTTTACGGCGAAACGTATATCCTCAAGCTCTTCCGCCGGGTCTGCCCCGGCACCAACCCCGACCTCGAACTGCCGCGCGCGCTCGCCGGCGCGGGCTGCCGCCGGGTGCCGACGCCGGCCGCCTGGTTCGAGGCCGACGTGACCGGGCTGCCCGGGTCGACCGAGCCGACCGGCCTCTCCGGCAGCGGTGACGAGCCGATGACGCTCGGGGTGCTCCAGCCTTTCCTGCCCGGTTCGGCCGACGGCTGGCAACTGGCCCTGGGCGCGCTGGCCGTGCGGGCCGACTTCACCGCCTCCGCCCGGGCCCTCGGGCACGCCACGGCCGAGGTGCACGGCGCGCTGGCGGAGGCGCTGCCCACCGTGGTCCTGCGCCGCCCCCAGCTGGAGCGGCTCGCCGGCGCCATGACCCAGCGCCTGGACGCCGCCGCCGACGCGGTCCCCGCCCTGCGTCCCTACCGGGCCGCGCTGCGCGGGACGTACGAGGAGCTCGCCGCGCTCGGCCGGGCCGGGCGCACCTGGTCCGCGCAGCGCATCCACGGCGATCTGCACCTGGGGCAGGCACTGCGCACGGCCTCGGACGGCCGCTGGTCCCTCATCGACTTCGAGGGCGAGCCCGCGCGCCCGCTGGCCGAGCGCCGCAGGCCGCAGCCCGTCGCCCGGGACATCGCGGGCATGCTGCGCTCCTTCGACTACGCGGCGGCGGTGGGCCGGGCGGCCGGCACCGCCTGGTCCGACCGGGCCCGGGCCGCGTTCTGCGAGGGCTACGCCACGGTCCACGAGGACCCGCGCGAGGAGCCGCGGCTGCTGCGCGCCCACGAGACGGACAAGGCCGTCTACGAGGTCCTCTACGAGGCCCGGCACCGCCCGGACTGGCTCCCGGTCCCGATGGCCGCGATCCGGCGGCTCGCGGAGCTCCCCGGGGAGGACGGCGCGCACACCGGCCCGCCCCCGGGCGGCGGCGACCTGCGGCCCGACCCGAGGAATCCCGTATGACCCACCGACCCGCACGACAGATCCGCCCCCGGCCGACCGTCCGGGGGACACCGAGGAGGACCGCCCCGTGACCGCTCGTCCGCCGTCCAGCCGACCGTCCCGCGAGCCCGGGGCCGACCGCCCCGGCGGCCCCGCCCCGGTCCCGGCCACGTTCCTGCCCGCGTTCCCCCCACACGCGCGTCCGCCGAGGGCGGCGGGCGGGCCGGAGGCACCGGTGCCGGACCAGGCGTCCGCACCGGAATCGGCGTCGGTCGGCGAGTCCGGGCCGGAGGCCGCGCCGGAGACGCCGGATACCCCGGACGCGCCGAACACCGCACCCGTCACACCCGACCCATCCGCAGCTCCCCTGGCCCCCGCAGCCCCTGTTGACTCCGCAGCCCCTGTTGACTCCGCAGCTCCCGCAGCCCCCGTAGACCCCGCCCCCGCGCCGTCGGCGGCTCGCACCGCGACCCGCCGGGGCGTGCGCCCGGCCGATCCACTGGACGCCGAGGAGCGCGGCCGCCTGCTGCACGGCGCGCACCACGATCCGCACGCCCTGCTGGGGGCGCACCCCGTACCGGGCGGCGTGGCGTTCCGTACCCTGCGCCCCTACGCGCGGGCGGTCTCGGTCACCGCCAAGGGGCTGCGGGCGGAGCTGTACGACGAGGGGGACGGGCTGTTCGGGGGCGTGCTCCCGCTGAAGGAGATCCCGGACTACCGCCTGGTGGTGACGTACGAGGACGCCGAGCTGGAGGTGCACGACCCGTTCCGCTTCCTGCCCGCCATCGGGGAGCTGGACATGCACCTCATCCGCGAGGGCCGGCACGAGGAGCTGTGGCGGGCGCTCGGCGCGCAGCCGATGACGCACGAGGGCGTGATCGGCACCCGCTTCACCGTGTGGGCGCCGAACGCCCGCGGCGTGCGGGTCGCGGGGGACTTCAACTACTGGGACGCCACCGGGTCCCCGATGCGCTCGCTGGGCTCCTCCGGGGTGTGGGAGCTGTTCCTGCCGGGCATCGGCGAGGGCGCCCTGTACAAGTTCCAGATCACCCGCCCCGACGGTTCGCACACACTGCGCGCCGACCCGATGGCGCGGCGCACGGAGGCCCCCCCGGCCAACGCCTCGATCGTGCACACCTCGCACCACCGGTGGCGCGACGAGGAATGGCTGGCCCGCCGCGCGGAGCGGCATGTGCACGAGTCGCCCTTTTCCGTCTACGAGATGCACCTGGCGTCCTGGCGACCGGGGCTGACCTACCGCCAACTGGCCGAGCAGCTCCCCGCGTATGTGAAGGACCTGGGCTTCACGCATGTCGAGCTGATGCCGGTCGCCGAGCACCCCTTCGGCGGCTCGTGGGGTTACCAGGTCACCGGTTTCTACGCGCCGACCGCGCGGCTGGGCACGCCCGACGACTTCAAGTACTTGGTCGACGCGTTGCACCGGGCGGGCATCGGGGTGCTCGTGGACTGGGTGCCGGCGCACTTCCCCAAGGACGACTGGGCGCTGGCCGAGTTCGACGGCCGGCCGCTGTACGAGCACGCGGACCCTGCGCGGGCGACGCACCCGGATTGGGGGACGCTGGAGTTCGACTACGGCCGTACGGAGGTCCGTAACTTCCTGGTGGCCAACGCGGTCTACTGGTGCGAGGAGTTCCACATCGACGGTCTGCGGGTGGACGCGGTCGCCTCGATGCTCTACCTCGACTACTCCCGCGAGGACGGCCAGTGGACGCCCAATGAGCGCGGCGGCCGGGAGAACCTCGACGCGGTGGCGTTCCTGCAGGAGATGAACGCGACGGTCTACCGCCGCTGCCCCGGTGTCATCACCGTCGCCGAGGAGTCCACGGCGTGGGACGGGGTCACCCGGGCCACCCATCACGTGGGGGTCAGCGGCTTCGGCGGTCTCGGCTTCGGTCTGAAGTGGAACATGGGCTGGATGCACGACTCGCTGGAGTACGTGTCGAAGGAGCCGGTGCACCGCAAGTACCACCACGGCGAGATGACCTTCTCCATGGTCTACGCCTACAGCGAGAACTACGTCCTGCCCATCTCCCACGACGAGGTCGTGCACGGCAAGCGGGCACTGGTGTCCAAGATGCCGGGCGACTGGTGGCAGCAGCGCGCCAACCACCGCGCCTATCTGGGCTTCATGTGGGCCCACCCGGGCAAGCAGTTGCTGTTCATGGGGCAGGAGTTCGCCCAGGGTGCGGAGTGGTCCGAGGGGCACGGCCCGGACTGGTGGCTGCTCGACCCCTCGTACTCGGCGGAGGCCGACCACCGGGGCGTGCGGGATCTGGTGCGCGATCTGAACGCGGTCTACACCGCGACGCCCGCGCTGTGGCAGCGCGACACCGACCCGGGGGGTTTTGAATGGGTCGAGGGCGACGCGAGCGAGGACAATGTCTTCGCGTTCCTGCGCTTCGACGCGGACGGCTCACCGCTGCTGGCCGTCAGCAACTTCTCCCCCGTCGTCCGGCACGCCTACCGCCTCGGCGTCCCGGCGCGGCACGCCCTGTGGCAGGAGGTCCTCAACACCGACGCCGACCGCTACGGCGGCAGCGGCGTCACGGACCCGGAGCCGATCAAGTCCGAGCCGACCCGGCGGCACGGCCGCCCGTCGAGCATCGTGGTGACCCTGCCCCCGCTGGCGACGGTCTGGCTGCGGCCGGTCTGAGCTCGCCCTTTGGCCTCCGTCTGTGGTGCGGGGCGCGGATGGAGGTCGAGGCGGAGGCGGCCTTCGCCTGGTCATGCGCTGCGGCCAAGGTGCACCGACCGACCAGGACGAAGACCTGAGGGTGGGCCGCTACGTGCGCGGGAGCGGCTTCGGCGCCTCCCAGGCGGGCCCGACGGAGAGGTAGGTGGTGCGGTGGAGGAGGTCCCCGGCCCGGAGCTGCTGCGTCCCCCACTTCAGTCCGTCGTCCCGGGCCGTGTCCACGGCCTCCAGCGTGTGGAACGCCTCGGTGTCGATGATCAGCCGTCGGCGCCAGGTGTCGGCGTCCAGGTCGACGGCCGTGCCGACGCGCCCGGTGCTGTCCTTGACCCGCTCCGTCACCCGCGCCCCGGGAATCGCGGTGAGGACCTTGAACAGCGTGGCCCGCAGCTCCGGTTCGGCGGGTGACCGGGCGAGCAACTCTTCGACGCCGTCGAAGAGCTGCTCCTCGACCCCCTCCCCGGTGGCCTTCCCGACGAGCCGGGCCCGCAGCGCCGCCGGGTCGGTGGGCAGCGTCCTGAGCTCGCGCCACATGATCGGATTGCGGCCGACCATGTAGGCCGTCCCCGCCATCTCCACCGGCGTGTACTCCCGGACCGGACCGTCACCGAACTGCCCGCGTGTGCCGCTCCGGCTCAGCCAGACGGTCTCGTACGAGTCGTCCGGCCGCTGGGCGCTGGTCCGGTTCCACTGGTGGATCCGCACCTTCCAGTACGGTGCCGTCCCCGTTCGCTCCGCTGCGGGGGAAGAGCTGCGCCCGTCCCCGGAGCCCGACCCGGGCTGGAACGCGACGCCCAGCGCGATCGCCACGACCGCCGCCGCCGAGACCAGCGCGGGAAGGCACCGCCGCCACGTCCGCACCGGGACGACCGCGGCCACCGGCTCCCGTTCGAGCTCGACGGCCGGCCCGTCCCCCTCCGCGCGGTCGGCCGCCGACCGCACCGCGGCCAGCGCCGCGGCGACGGCGTCCGCCGAGGGCGGCGCGACCTTGCCCGCGGCCCTCAGCCGCCCGGCACCGGGGAAATCGAGGAAGTCCGTGCCGTCCGTGTTCCTGTCCTGTCCGGTCATGCGAGGTCTCCTGTCAGGGAAAGCGGTGCGGAGGGGCCGAGCGCCGCGCGCAGCCGGGTGCGCGCCCGGTGCAGCCGGGACCTGGCCGTGCCCGCCGGGACGCCGACCACGGCAGCGGCCTCGATGGGGCTGAGCTGCTCCCACGCGATCAGGAGCAGCAGCTCCCGCTCCACGGCCGGCAGCTCGGCCAGGGTCCGGCGGATCAGCGGCGCGACCGCCGCCGCGTCCAGCCTGCGGTCGACGGCGTGCCACGGGTCGCTGCTCGCCTCACCGGCGAGCGCGGCGGCGGCCGCGGGCCGTTCCTGCCCGCGCCAGTGCGCGGCCAGCACATTGCGGGCCACGCCGAAGAGCCACGCCCGCACCGGCCCGCGGGTCGCGTCGTAGGTGCCACGCCCCGCGTAGGCCCGCAGCCACGCCTCGGCCAGCAGATCGTCCGCCGCGCCGGGCGCCCGGCGCGCGAAATAGCCGTGCAGCGCCCTCGAATGGCGCTCCACGAGCGGTTCAAAGGCCGACGCGTCGGTTCCCGAGCGCGCCAGCACTTCCTCGTCCGTCGCCACGGACCTCCCCTTCCACGGGCCACGCCGTCCGCGGCCCCTCCCCCTTCTTGTGTCAGCCCCGCAAAAGCGTTCGCGGCCCCGGGAGCCGGGCGCGGGCGCCCACCCGGCTCGGAGAACCGCCGTCCCGCCGAACACGTCGACGCGGGTCGCCCCTTGGCCATCGGCATCGGCATCGGCATCGGCGGGGAATCGCCGGGACCGAACGGTCCCGGACGCAGTGAAGGCCCGGCAGCTTGGCTGCCGGGCCTTCACCATTTGTAGCGGGGACAGGATTTGAACCTGCGACCTCTGGGTTATGAGCCCAGCGAGCTACCGAGCTGCTCCACCCCGCGTCGGTAGGTTGAACAGTACGGCACGAATCCGGCTCCGCCCAATCGAGTACGACCTCCGCCGCCCCGGTGGTCGGCTCGCGCGCAGATTCAACAGCTCGGGCACTCCCTGTGAACCGCGCGGACGCGCTGTGCCCCGCACCCCCACCGGGGCACGGGGCACAGCAGCCTTGCCGAAGGGTCAGACGCGCTCGTCCTCGCGCTCGTCGCTCTTCGCGGCCGAAGCCTCCGTCGGGTTGGTCGTCGTCGACTTGCCCGCGTTGCGCGGGAGCAGGGTGACGACCAGGACCGTGCCGACGCCGAGGATGATCGCGCCGATCATGCTGGTGTGGGCGACGGAGTCCGCGAACGCCTTGTGCACGGCTTCCACGACGGACTGCGCCTGCTGCGCGCCGTACGCGGCGGCCTTCTCGGCGCCCATCTTGGGCGTGGCGCCGGCCGTGACCTGCTTGCCGACCTCCTTGGCGACGTACAGGCCCCCGCCGACCGAGTCCTGCGCGGCGGTCAGGGCCTTCTCCGGGAGCTTCGGGCCGCCGCCGGCCGCCACCTTGGCGGCGGTGTCGGCGAGGTTGGAGGAGTAGGTCTTGGCCAGCACCGTGCCGAGGATGGCGATGCCGAGCGAGCCGCCCATCTCGATGGAGGTGCTGTTGACCGCGCCGCCGACGCCGAGCTGGTCCTCGGGGAAGGAGCCCATGATGGCGTTGGTGCAGGGCGACAGGGACAGGCCGATGGCCAGGCCGAGGATCATCAGCGGCCCGACGAAGGCGTTGTACGTGGAGCCGGCGTCGACGCGGGTGAGCAGCGCGATGGCGACCGTTCCGACGGTCATGCCGAGGGCGACCGTGATCTTCATGCCGAACTTCGGCGTGAGGAAGGCGGTCAGTGCGCCGCCCACGAAGACGGCTCCGGCCAGCGGCAGCATCCGTACACCGGTGTCGAGCGGCGAGTAGCCGAGCACGAACTGCAGGTGCTGGGTGAGGTAGTAGAACGCGCCGAAGACGGCGAGGAAGAACAGCGCGACGGCCAGCGTGGAGCCCGCGAAGGCGCGCTGCGTGAAGCGGCGGACGTCCAGGATCGGGCGCGGGTGGCGCAGTTCCCAGAGGACGAAGCAGACCAGGCCGACGCCGGCGAGCACGGCCGCGGTGATGGCCTTGGCGCCCCAGCCGAAGTGCGGGCCCTCGATGATCATGTAGATCAGCGAGCCGACCCAGATGACGGAGAGCAGACCGCCGATGTAGTCGATCTTGTCGACGTCGGCCGCCTTGGACGGCGGCACGAGCAGCAGCGCGCCGACGATGCCGAGGGCGGCGATCGGCACGTTGATGAGGAACGTCGAGGCCCAGCCGTGGTCCTCCAGCAGCGCACCGGCGACCAGCGGACCGACGGCTATGGCGAGGCCCGCGGTGGCGGTCCAGATGGTGATCGCCTTGGCCCGTTCCGCGCGCGGGAAGGTGGCGGCGAGCAGTGACAGCGTGGCCGGCATGATCATGGCCGCGCCGACGCCCATCACGGCGCGCGCGGCGATGACGGCGCCCGAGCTGTCGACCAGCGAGCCGGCGACGGACGCCGCACCGAAGACGAAGAGGCCGAGGACGAGCGCCCCGCGGCGGCTGTACTTGTCACCGACGGCACCGAGGATCAGCATCAGCGCCGCGTACGGCACGGTGTAGCCGTCGATCACCCATTGCAGGTCCGAACTGCCGAGGCCGAGGTCCTTGACCATGTCCGGGGCCGCAACCGTCAGCGACGTGTTGGCCATGACGATGATCAGCAGGCTCAGGCACAGGACTCCCAGTGCCGCCCAGCGCCTCTTGTACGGACCGTCCATCTCGTCGACCGGAGTCGACATCGCGAGGCCCATCGGCCCCCCTTTCCAGATCTTGCACACTACTGTGCAATTACACACTGCTGTGCAATTTACGCGTCTGCCCAGCCGTGTGCAAAATGAACCCAGCGGACCGCCGCGAGTTCGTCGGTGACGTCCGGGGGACGCCCGATCGAGAAGAGACCCAATGGCCGGCAGAGCCGACGCCAATCGCCGCCGCATCATGGACATCGCGCTCGCCGAGCTGCTGCGCGACGCGGACGCGAGCATGGACCAGATCGCGCGCGCGGCGGGCGTCGTCCGCCGCACGGTCTACGGACACTTCCCCAGCCGCGACGCGCTGATCGTCGCGCTCGTCGACGACGTGGCCGAAAACGTCGGCGCGGCCCACGCGGCGGCCCTGCACGGGGTGGACGACCCGGCCGAGGCGCTGGCCCGGTCGGTGCTGGCGGTCTGGGAGATCGCCGACGGGTACCGCCTGTTGATCTCGCTGGCCCAGCGCAGCGTCACGGTGGAGGGCATTCACCGGCGCCTGGAGCCGGTGCGCCTGGAGACCGCGACGGTGCTCCAGCGCGGCCTGGACGCGGGGCAGTTCACCTCGCCGCTGCCCGTCACGGCCCTCGCGTACGTACGCGAGCAGGTGATCTTCGGTCTGATGCAGGCCGTCAACGAGGGGCTGCTGGCCCCGGAGGACGCGGGCCGCTCCGCGGCGGTCACCGCCCTGGCCACCCTGGGCGTCCCCGTCGCCGCGGCCACCGAGCTGGTGGCGCGCATCCTGGCGGACGGCCCGCCGCGTACCCAAAACGCCGCAGCGCGTACCGGAAACGCCGCGGGTACCCAAAACGCCGCAGCGCCCGACGCGAGGGCGTCGGACGCTGCGGTGCCGGGAAGCGGGGACATTGGGGTGTAGGACTCCGGTCCACCCCGCCCTCCGGCGGCTTGGGGTGAGCGCTCGCGCTCACATCGGTTGTCAGACCCCGGCGGCCTCCTTCGCGTCGCCGCGCTGCTCGGGCAGCTCCGAACCGCCGTGCCCGTCGCCCACCAGGGTCGTCTCGTCGAACGGCAATCGGCCGGCGAGGACTTCCCCGACCCGGTCCTTGTCGATCTCCTTGGTCCAGGTGCCGACCAGGACCGTGGCGACCGCGTTGCCCGCGAAGTTCGTCAGGGCGCGCGCCTCGCTCATGAAGCGGTCGATGCCGACGATGAGACCGACGCCGTCCACCAGCTCCGGGCGGTGCGACTGCAGACCGCCCGCGAGCGTCGCGAGCCCGGCCCCCGTCACGCCCGCCGCACCCTTCGACGCGATGATCATGAAGACCAGCAGCGAGATCTGCTGCCCGACCGACAGCGGCCGGCCCATCGCCTCGGCCACGAACAGCGAGGACATCGTCAGATAGATGGCCGTGCCGTCGAGGTTGAAGGAGTAGCCGGTCGGCACGGTGATGCCGACGACCGGCTTGCTCACGCCCAGGTGCTCCATCTTCGCGATCAGACGCGGCAGCGCCGACTCGGAGGAGGACGTGGAGAGGATGAGCAGGAACTCCCGGCCGAGATACTTCAGCAGCGCGAAGATGTTCACCCCGGCCACCAGCCGCAGGATCGCGCCGAGCACCAGGAAGACGAAGAGCGCACAGGTGATGTAGAAGCCGATCATGATGACGGCGAGGGACTTGAGCGCGTCCATGCCGGTCGCGCCGACCACCGCCGCGATCGCGCCGAAGGCGCCCACCGGCGCGGCCCACATGACCATCGCCAGGATCCGGAACACCAGCCGCTGGATGTGCCCGATGCCGCGCAGCACCGGCTCGCCCGCCGGACCCATGGCCTGCAGCGCGAAGCCCGCCAGCAGCGCCACCAGCAGGGTCTGGAGCACCTCGCCGCCGGTGAAGGCGGACACCATGGTGGTCGGGATGATCCCCAGCAGGAAGTCGGCCGTCGACTCGTGCGCGCCCTTGGCCTGGGCCTCGCCCGCGTGCCGGAGCGACTCCGTCAGGTGCAGCCCGCTGCCGGGCTCCAGGAGATTGCCGACGACCAGGCCGATGGCGAGCGCGACGGTGGACATCAGCAGGAAGTAACCGAGCGCGAGCCCCCCGACCGCGCCGACCTTCGCCGCCTTCCGCACCGAGCCGACGCCCAGCACGATCGTGCAGAAGATGATCGGGGAGATCATCATCTTGATCAGGTTCACAAAGCCGGTGCCGAGCGGCTTCAGCTCGACGGCCACCCCCGGGGCGGCGAAGCCCACCACGATGCCGGCCAGCACCGCCGCGATCACCGCGAGATACAGATAGTGCGTCCGGTCCGGCTTTCTGCGCGCCTGGCCCGTTGGCGGTGACTGCGCCGCTGCGCCTGTCATGGGGGGACTCCTCGTCGTCGCGGCTCGTGGGTGGACCCCTTCCTCCCGACGAGTGGGGTCCCGGCGACTATGCACCGCGCTGTGACCGTGGTCACGATTGCGTGCATTACGTTCACGAACCCGCCGCAGTGCAGACTGTCCGCCATGCGCAAACCTCGCATACGTCGTCCCCGCAGCCTGGCCGGCCGGCTCTTCGCGATGCAGATCGTGCTGGTCGCCGCCGTGGTGACCGGTTGCGCGGTCTTCGCGTACCTCACCGACCGCTCCCAGGCCGAGGCGGCCGCGCGCCGCACGGTGACGGCGACGGCGACCGCCATCGCCGCGTCGCCCGCCGTACGCGAATCCATCCGTTCGACGGACCCCACGTCCACGCTCCAGCCGTACGCCGAGCAGGTGCGCCGCGACACGGACGTCGACTTCGTGACGATCATGCGGCCGGACGGCAGCCGCTGGACCCACCCGGACTCCACCCGGATCGGCGAGCACTTCCTCGGCCACACCCGCCCCGCGCTCGACGGCATCACGTTCTCCGAGACCTACACCGGCACCCTGGGCCCGTCGGTGCGGGCGGTCGCCCCGGTGCGCGACACCGACCAGCCCGACGGCCGGGTCGTGGCGCTGGTCAGCGCGGGCATCAAGGTCGACTCGATCAGCGCGGACGTACGTCGGCAGCTCACCGGGCTGCTCGGCGTCGCCCTCGCCGCGCTCGCCCTCGGCGGCATCGGCACGTACCTCCTCAACGCGCGGCTGCGTCGGCACACCCACGGCATGAACGCCGCCGAGCTGAGCCGGATGCACGACTACCACCAGGCCGCGCTGCACGCGGTGCGCGAGGGACTGCTGATGCTCGACGGGCGGCGGTGCGTGGCTCTCGTCAACGACGGCGGCCGTGAACTGCTCGGGCTCCACGGCGATGTCGTCGGCCGCCGCGTCGACGCGCTCGGCCTGCCGCCGGCCCTGACCGGGGCCCTGCTGGCCACCGAGCCGCGCGTCGACGAGGTGCATCTGACCGCCGACCGGATCGTGGTCGTCAACACCTCGCCGGTCTCCGGCGGGGAGCGGCGCGGCACGGTCGTCACGCTGCGGGACCACACCGAACTCCAGGCGCTGTCGGGCGAGCTGGACTCCGTGCGCGGCTTCGCGGAGGCGCTGCGCTCCCAGTCCCACGAGGCGGCGAACCGGCTGCACGCCGTGGTCTCGCTGATCGAACTCGGCCGCGCGGACGAGGCCGTCGATTTCGCGACGGCGGAACTCGAACTCGCCCAGGCCCTCACCGACCAGGTCATGGCCGCCGTCGCCGAACCGGTCCTCGCGGCCCTCCTCCTCGGCAAGGCCGCCCAGGCCAACGAACACGGCGTGGAGCTCCTCCTCACCCCCGACACCCGCATAGACGACGGCCTCCTCCCACCCACCCTCACGCCCCGCGACCTGGTCACGGTCCTGGGCAACCTCATCGACAACGCGATGGACGCGTCCGCGTCGGAGGCGAACCGGTCTTTGGCCCAGGCCGATGCGACGGCCGTCGGTGCCACCGCCGGGACCGGCCCCGCCCCCCGCGCGGACGCGGCGGCTACCGCCGCACAGGCCGCGCTCTCCCAGCCCGGCACGGCCCGGCCGCAGGCCGGAAGTCACGGCGCGGCCAAGCCGCAAACGGACCCGGCGAACGCGCCGGACGAGCCTGCTTCCCGTCCGACGAGCCACGCCGCCGCAGCACGCCACACGCCCGCGGAGCGGGACACCGCGGCACCAGGGGAAGACGGGCTCCCCGCCCAGCCGGAGGCCGGGAGCCACGGCACGGCAGCGCCACAGACGGACCCGGCGAGTGCCCCGAGCCAACCGGCACCCCAGCCGACCACGCACGCCGCGCCCCCGCAGGCGCAGCCACACCCCGTGCGGCCGGAGGCCGGGACGCCCGGCGCGGCAGCGCAACACGCGGGGCGCGGCCCCGTGCTGCCCGACACGGCGCGGCCGGAGGCCGGGAGCCATGGCGCGGCAGCGCCGCACGTGGGGCGCCGCCCCACACTCCTCGCGCCCTCGCACGCGGCCCCGCACCGCCGCCCGCAGGTCACCGTGACCGTGCGGGCGGACGGTGGGGAGTTGCTGTTGCGGGTCGGGGATACCGGGCCCGGGGTGGCGGTCGAGGTGGTGGACGAGGTGTTCCGCCGGGGGTGGTCGACCAAGTCGGCCGGGACCGCGCCGCACGGCCGTGGGCTCGGGCTGGCGCTGGTCCGGCAGGCCGCCCGGCGCAACGGGGGCACGGTCACGGTCGGGAAGTCCCCCGCCGGGGGCGCCGAGTTCACCGTCCGGCTGCCCCTGCTCGTACCCGCGAGCGCACCCACCCCGGCGGGATCCACCCCAGGAGCCACCCCATGAGCACGCCGCAGGCGACCGCACCGCCCATCCGGGTCCTCGTCGTCGAGGACGACCCCCTCGCCGCCGACGCGCACGCGATGTACGTCGGGCGCGTACCCGGCTTCACCGTCGCCGGTGTCGTCCACTCGCGCGCCGACGCCTCGCAGTTCCTCAAGCGGACGGCCGTCGATCTGCTGCTGCTCGACCTCTACCTCCCCGACGGCCACGGGCTCCAGCTCGTGCGCTCGCTGCGCAGCGCCGGGCACACCGCCGACGTCATCGCGGTGACGTCGGCGCGTGATCTGGCCGTCGTCCGGGAGGGCGTCTCGCTCGGCGTCGTCCAGTACGTGCTGAAGCCCTTCACGTTCGCCACCCTCCGCGACCGGCTCGTCCGCTACGCGGAGTTCCGTGCCGTCGTCGGCGAGGCGAGCGGTCAGGACGAGGTGGACCGCGCGCTCGCCGCGCTGCGCGCCCCGCAACCCGCCGCGCTGCCCAAGGGGTTGAGCCTGGACACCCTCCAGGCGATCACCGAGGTGCTGCGCGCGGCGGGCCCCGAGGGCGTCTCCTCGGGCGCGGCCGCCGCCACCGTCGGGATCTCGCGGATCACCGCCCGCCGCTATCTGGAACACCTGGTGACCGGCGGCCGGGCCGCCCGCGCCCCGCAGTACGGGCAGATCGGCCGGCCCGAACTGCGCTACCGATGGCTGAGCCGGCGGTAAGGCGTATCCGACGGGATCTTCGGCTGCGGGCCCGTCGTTGCCGCCTCTCGCCTGACCGGCGGGACTTCGGCTGCGGGCCGCCGTTGCCGCCTGCGGCGGCGAGCGCCCTGCGGGCGCGTCCTCAAGCGCCGGACGGGCTGGTATCGGCTGAGCTCAGCCCATACCAGCCCGTCCGGCGTTTGAGGACACCGCCGCGCAGCGGTGGTGCGCCCCCATGATCCGCCGGACAGGC
>NZ_JBVIQR010000039.1:0-60222 GCF_055576875.1 Streptomyces sp. NPDC033229
CCCCCCCCCCCCCCCCCCCCCCCCCCCCCCCCCCCCCCCCCCCCCCCCCCCCCCCCCCCCCCCCCCCCCCCCCCCCCCCCGCGCCCGCAGGGCGCCCGCCGCCGCAGGCGGCAAAGACGGCCCGCAGCCGACAGGCCGCCGGCAACCGGAGTGGCCCTAAAGGGCCTTAAGCGCTCCGAGCGCCAGACGCCGCAGCAACGCGGCCGTGGCCGTCCGGCCGGGAAGCGCGGCGGGGCGGCTGAGGTGCGGGGTGGAGTTGAGCAGGCCGAAGACGGCATGCACGGCGGCGCGCACGTCGGCCTCGGTGGCGTCCGGGTGGAGTCGGCGGACGACGTCGACCCACAGCTCCACGTACTGGCGCTGGAGGGAGCGCACCTGCTTGCGGTCACTGTCGCGCAGCTGGCCCAGCTCACGGTCGTGGAGGGTGATCAGCGCCCGGTCGTCCAGGGCGAAGTCGATATGACCGTCGATGAGCGAGTGGAGCACCGCGGCGGGGCCGCCGCCCGCCTCGGCCGCCTCGGCGACGCGCGCGCGGCCGCCCGCGAAGAGCCGCTCGCTGATCCCCACCAGCAGCTCCGCCAGCATCGCGTCCTTGCCCGCGAAGTGCCGGTAGAGCCCGGGGCCGCTGATGCCGACCGCCGCCCCTATCTCGTCCACCCCGACGCCGTGGAAGCCGCGCTCGGCGAAGAGCCGGGCGGCCTCCCGGAGGATCTGCTCACGGCGGGTGAGGGCGGGGGCGGGCTGAAGGCGGGTTGCTGCGTCGGTCACGAAATCAATTCTAGACAGCGGCGTTAGTGGTCGTTAACCTGAGCGAAACGTGTTAACGCTCATTAACCGAGCAAGGGAGCTCGAGTCCATGCAGCAGGCACCGGTGCTGGGGAGCACCGCAGATCCGGCGTCCGACGCCTGGCGGGCCAATGAGGCCGCCCACCGCGAGCTGGCCGCCGGACTGCGGGAGAGGCTCGCCGCCGCGCGGCTGGGCGGGGGCGAGAAGGCCCGCGCACGGCACACCGCACGCGGAAAGCTGCTCCCGCGCGACCGGGTGGACGCGCTGTTGGACCCCGGGTCGCCGTTCCTGGAGCTCGCTCCGCTGGCGGCCGAGGGGATGTACGGCGGGGCCGCCCCGGCGGCGGGCGTCATCTCCGGCATCGGGCGGGTCGCCGGGCGCGAGGTGGTGATCGTCGCCAACGACGCCACGGTCAAGGGCGGCACGTACTACCCGATGACCGTCAAGAAGCATCTGCGCGCCCAGGAGGTCGCGCTGGAGAACCGGCTCCCCTGCCTGTATCTCGTGGACTCCGGCGGCGCCTTCCTCCCGCTGCAGGACGAGGTCTTTCCCGACCGTGACCACTTCGGCCGCATCTTCTACAACCAGGCCCGGATGTCCGGCGCCGGCATCCCGCAGATCGCGGCGGTGCTCGGCTCCTGCACGGCGGGTGGCGCCTACGTCCCGGCGATGAGCGACGAGGCAGTGATCGTGCGCGACCAGGGCACGATCTTCCTCGGTGGCCCGCCGCTGGTGAAGGCCGCGACGGGCGAGGTCGTCACGGCGGAGGAGCTGGGCGGCGGCGAGGTCCACTCCAAGGTCTCGGGCGTCACCGACCACCTCGCCGAGGACGACGCGCACGCCCTGCGGATCGTGCGGAACATCGTGGCCACCCTCCCCGTCCGCAGCCCGCTGCCCTGGCCGGTGGAGCCCGCCGAGGAGCCCCGGGTGGACCCCCGGGGGCTCTACGGCGCGGTCCCGGTCGACTCCCGCACCCCCTATGACGCGCGCGAGATCATCGCGCGGATCGTCGACGGCTCCCGCTTCCAGGAGTTCAAGGCGGAGTTCGGGCAGACCCTGGTGACCGGCTTCGCCCGGATCCACGGCCACCCGGTGGGCATCGTCGCCAACAACGGCATCCTCTTCTCCGAATCCGCCCAGAAGGGCGCGCACTTCATCGAGCTGTGCGACCAGCGCGGCATCCCCCTGCTCTTCCTGCAGAACATCTCCGGCTTCATGGTCGGGCGCCAGTACGAGGCGGGCGGCATCGCCAAGCACGGCGCGAAGATGGTCACGGCGGTGGCCTGCACCCGCGTCCCCAAGCTCACCGTCGTCGTCGGCGGTTCGTACGGCGCGGGCAACTACTCGATGTGCGGCCGGGCCTACTCCCCCCGCTTCCTGTGGATGTGGCCCAACGCCAAGATCTCCGTGATGGGCGGCGAGCAGGCCGCGTCCGTCCTCGCCACCGTCAAGCGGGACCAGCTCGAAGCGCGCGGTGAGGAGTGGAGCGCGGCCGACGAGGACGCCTTCCGGGCACCGATCCGCGAGCAGTACGAGACGCAGGGCAGCGCCTATTACGCCACCGCCCGGCTGTGGGACGACGGGGTGATCGACCCGTTGGAGACCCGTCAGGTGCTGGGCCTCGCGCTGACCGCCTGCGCCAACGCCCCGCTGCCCGCGAAGGACCCGTCGGCGCCCGGCTACGGCGTCTTCCGGATGTGAGCGCCCTCATGACAAGCGGAGACTCCATGTTCGACACCGTCCTGGTCGCCAACCGCGGCGAGATCGCGGTCCGCGTCATCCGTACGCTCCGCGCGCTCGGCATCCGCTCGGTCGCCGTGTTCAGCGACGCCGACGCGGACGCCCGCCATGTGCGCGAGGCGGACACGGCCGTACGGATCGGCCCCGCGGCGGCCGCCGAGAGCTATCTGTCCGTCCCGCGCCTGCTGGCGGCCGCGGCGCGCAGCGGCGCGCAGGCCGTCCACCCCGGCTACGGCTTCCTCGCGGAGAACGCCGCCTTCGCCCGCGCCTGCACGGACGCCGGGCTGGTCTTCATCGGCCCGCCCGCCGGGGCGATCCAGCTGATGGGCGACAAGATCCGCGCCAAGGAGACCGTGCGGGCGGCGGGCGTGCCCGTCGTGCCGGGCTCCTCCGGCAGCGGTCTGACCGACGCGGAGCTGTCGGCCTCGGCCCGGGAGATCGGCATGCCCGTGCTGCTCAAGCCCTCGGCGGGCGGCGGCGGCAAGGGCATGCGGCTCGTCCGCGACGAGACGCTGCTGGGCGAGGAGATCGCCGCGGCCCGGCGCGAGGCCCGGGGCTCCTTCGGTGACGACACGCTGCTGGTCGAGCGGTGGGTCGACCGCCCCCGGCACATCGAGATCCAGGTCCTGGCGGACGGCCACGGCAACGTGATCCACCTCGGCGAGCGCGAGTGCTCCCTCCAGCGCCGCCACCAGAAGATCATCGAGGAGGCGCCGTCCCCCTTCCTCGACGAGGCCACCCGCGCGGCGATGGGCGAGGCCGCCGTGCAGGCGGCGCGCTCCTGCGGATACACGGGCGCGGGCACGGTGGAGTTCATCGTGCCGGGCGACGACCCCTCCTCGTACTACTTCATGGAGATGAACACCCGCCTCCAGGTCGAGCACCCCGTCACCGAGCTGATCACGGGGCTGGACCTCGTCGAATGGCAGGTGCGGGTCGCCGCCGGCGAGCGGCTGGACCGGACCCAGGCCGAGGTGACGCTGACCGGCCACGCGGTCGAGGCCCGCATCTGCGCGGAGACCGCGCGGCCGACGGCCGACGGCCGGGTGGACTTCCTGCCCTCGGCGGGCACGGTGCTCGCCCTGGGCGAACCGACGGGCGAGGGCGTGCGGGTGGACTCCGGCCTCGCCGAGGGCACGGAGGTCGGCACCTCCTACGACCCGATGCTGGCCAAGGTCATCGCGTACGGCCCGGACCGCCCGACGGCACTGCGCCGACTGCGTGCCGCCCTCGCGGAGACGACCGTCCTGGGCGTGGACACCAACGCCGGCTTCCTGCGCCGACTGCTGGACCACCCGTCGGTGGTCTCGGGCGCGCTGGACACGGGACTGGTCGACCGGGACGCGGTGGCGCTGGTGCGGGCGTCCGTCCCGGACGAGGTGTACGTGGCGGCGGCGTTGCTGCGCCAGTCGGCGCTGGAGCCGGGCGCACTCCGTGCGGGTGGCTGGGTGGACCCCTTCTCCGTCCCGACGGGCTGGCGCCTGGGCGGAGAGGCCGCGTGGACGGTCCACCATCTGCGGGTGCCGGGCCAGGAGCCGGTGGCGGTGGAGGTGCGCGGCGGCGCGGCGGAGGCGGAGATCCGTCTGCCGGGGGGCTCCGCCCGGGGTTCGGGGACGGGCGCCGTGCCGGACGCGGCGCCCGGTGCCCCGGCCAGGGAACCCGGCTGTTCTGCCCCGGTCTCGGGGACGGACGCCGTGCCGGACGCGGAGGTCCGCCCGCCGGGGGGCTCCGCCCCGGGTTCGGGAACGGGCACCGCGACGAATGCGGCAGTCCGCCCGCCCGGCGCGGCGGCCGGTCCCCCGGCCACGGAACCCGGCGGACCGCGCAGCGCGAAGCTGCTGTTCGTCCGGAGCCCCGGGGGTCTGCCCCCCGCGCGGCGAAGCCGCACATCGACACAGCCGGGGAGGGACGGGGCCGGGGAAGTCACCATCGACATCGACGGCCTCACCCACACCTTCACCCACACCACCAGCCCGGATGGCACCTGGCTCGGCCGTGACGGCGACGCCTGGCACGTCCAGGATCACGACCCCACCGACGCCCGCGGCGGCGCCGGGGCCGCGCACGCCGGGGCGCTGACCGCGCCGATGCCCGGCACGGTCACCGTCGTGAAGGCCGCCGTCGGCGACGCCGTGACCGCCGGGCAGAGCCTGCTCGTCGTGGAGGCGATGAAGATGGAGCACGTCATCTCCGCGCCGCACGACGGGACCGTCACCGAGCTGGAGGTGACGGCGGGCGCCACCGTCGCCATGGACCAGGTCCTGGCCGTCGTCACCCCCGCCGACGCCCCTCAGGAGGAGTCATGACCGAGGGACTTCCGATGGTCGTGCCGGAGCCCGGTCTCCCGGACCGCGTCCGGATCCACGAGGTCGGCCCGCGCGACGGGCTGCAGAACGAGAAGACGGTCGTCCCCGTCGAAGTGAAGGCGGAGTTCATCCGCCGGCTCGCCGACGCCGGGCTCACCACCATCGAGGCGACGAGCTTCGTGCACCCCAAGTGGGTGCCCCAGCTCGCCGACGCCGAGCAGCTGATGCCGATGCTCGACGGCGTCACGGCCCGCCTTCCCGTCCTGGTGCCGAACGAGCGCGGCCTGGACCGCGCGCTCGCCCTCGGTGTGCGTGAGATCGCCGTGTTCGGCAGCGTCACGGAGTCGTTCGCCAAGGCCAACCTCAACCGCACGGTCGACGAGTCGCTGGAGATGTTCGCGCCCGTCGTGGCCACGGCACGGGAGGCGGGCGTCACCGTGCGCGGCTACCTCTCGATGTGCTTCGGCGACCCCTGGGAAGGGGCCGTGCCCGTCGGGCAGGTCGCGCGGGTCGCCCGCCGGCTGCTGGACCTCGGCTGCGACGAGCTGAGCCTCGGCGACACCATCGGCGTCGCCACCCCCGGTCACGTCACGGCGGTCCTGACCGCACTGGGCGCGGTGGGCGTTCCGGCCGAGCGGCTCGCCGTGCACTTCCACGACACCTATGGCCAGGCCCTGTCCAACACCCTGGCCGCCCTGCGCCACGGCGTGCGCGTCGTCGACGCCTCCGCCGGCGGCCTCGGCGGCTGCCCCTACGCGAAGAGCGCCACCGGAAACCTCGCCACCGAGGACCTCGTGTGGATGCTCGACGGCCTCGGTATCGACACCGGGGTCGACCTCGGCCGGCTCACCGCCACAAGCGTGTGGATGGCCGGCCACCTGGGGCGGCCCAGCCCGTCCCGCACCGTCCGCGCCCTCTCCCACCAGGAGCTTTGAGCCATGTCGCTGGACCACCGCCTCTCCCCGGAGCACGAGGCACTGCGCCGTACCGTGCAGGAGTTCGCACACGACGTCGTCGCCCCGAAGATCGGCGACTTCTACGAGCGCCACGAGTTCCCCTACGAGATCGTGCGGGAGATGGGCCGCATGGGCCTGTTCGGGCTGCCCTTCCCCGAGGAGTACGGCGGGATGGGCGGCGACTATCTGGCGCTCGGTCTCGCCCTGGAGGAGCTGGCCCGCGTCGACTCCTCCGTGGCGATCACCCTGGAGGCCGGCGTCTCGCTGGGCGCGATGCCGATCTTCCGTTTCGGCACCGAGGAACAGCGGCAGGAGTGGCTGCCCAAGCTGTGCTCCGGCCAGATGCTGGGCGCGTTCGGCCTGACCGAGCCCGAGTGCGGTTCGGACGCGGGCGGCACCCGCACCACCGCCCGGCTGGACGAGGCCACGGACGAGTGGGTGATCAACGGCACCAAGTGCTTCATCACCAACTCGGGCACGGACATCACGGGTCTGGTCACGGTCACCGCCGTCACCGGCCGCGACGAGGACGGCAAGCCGCGCATCTCGTCGATCATCGTGCCCTCGGGCACGCCCGGCTTCACCGTCGCGGCCCCTTATTCCAAGGTCGGCTGGAACGCCTCGGACACCCGCGAGCTGTCCTTCTCCGACGTCCGGGTGCCCGCCGCGAATCTGCTGGGCGAGCAGGGCCGCGGGTACGCCCAGTTCCTGCGCATCCTCGACGAGGGCCGGATCGCGATCTCGGCGCTGGCGACGGGCCTCGCCCAGGGCTGTGTCGACGAGTCGGTGTCCTACGCCAAGGCCCGGGAGGCGTTCGGCAAGCCGATCGGCGCCAACCAGGCGATCCAGTTCAAGCTCGCCGACATGGAGATGCGGGCGCACACGGCGCGGATCGCGTGGCGCGACGCCGCGTCGCGGCTGCTGCACGGCGAGCCGTTCAAGAAGGAGGCGGCGCTGGCCAAGCTCTACTCCTCCGAGATCGCCGTCACCAACGCCCGCGAGGCCACGCAGATCCACGGCGGCTACGGCTTCATGAACGAGTACCCCGTGGCCCGCATGTGGCGGGACTCCAAGATCCTGGAGATCGGCGAGGGCACGAGCGAGGTCCAGCGGATGCTGATCGCCCGCGAGTTGGGCCTGTAGGGCACCCTCGCGCGCCTGCGAGAATCTCCTTCATGGCTGAGATCCTCCAGAAGGACGGTACGTGGGCGTTCGACGGCGACTCGATACGGATCGTGCCCGGGCGCGAGCGTGGGGTGCACCTGCTGCGCCAGACGCTGGGTGAGCTGGCCGTCCCGCTGACGGCCGTGGCGGGCATCGCCTTCGAGCCGGGCCGCAAGGGCGGCCGGCTGCGACTGCGACCGCGCGACGGGGCCGACCCCCTGGCGCAGGCCGCGCGCGGCCGGCTGCCGGACGGCGCCGATCCGTATCAGCTGACGGTCGAGCCGGGCCGGACGGGCGTGGCGGAGTACTTCGTGGACGAGGTGCGCAACGCCCTGCTGCTGGAGCAGGTGCCCGACGGTCCCACGGACCGCTATCTGCTGCCGGGCCCGGCCGTGCCGCTGTCGGTGGGCGCCGGGGACGGCACCGTTTCCTTCGACGGTGAGTGGGTCCGGCTGGAGTGGAACTGGATGACCGAGGAGGGCAAGAAGTCCGCCGGGACGCGCACCTTCCCGGTGGGCGACATCCAATCGGTGGAGTGGCTGCCCTCCCACGGCCTGGAGAACGGCTATCTGCGCTTCGTCCTGGTCAAGGGGGCCACCAAGGCCCCGCCGAAGCACGACCCGCACGCGATCGAGCTGTACGGCTTCAAGAAGGACCCGCTGATGGCGCTGGCGGCGGCCGCGGTCCTGGCCCGGCTGCCGCACCCCTCGGGAGCGGGCGCGGCGGACCGTCCCGCACTCATCAAGACCTTGCCGCCCGGCGCTCCCGTCACGTCCGCCGCCCCCGAGACGGACGGCGGCCCCTCCGCCCCGGCCTCCGATCATGACGCGCTGCTGCGGCGCCTGCGTGAGCTGGGCGAGCTGCACCAGAGCGGAATTCTCACCGCCGAGGAGTTCGCGGCGGCGAAACAGGCCGTACTCAAGCGCTTCTAATCCGACATTTCTGGGCTCTCCCCACCCTTTCGATCTTCACTCCTGCCCGATATCGGGCAGGATTCTTGCGAAAGGCCTCGACACCCCTCAGTATCAACGGGTGCTCGAACGCCGTATGACCCATGACGACCTGGTGGACCACCTGGTGCGCAGCACGCCGCTTCAGCGCGGCGAGGCCGCCCGGGTGGTCCTGGACGTCCTGGCGTACTTCGACGAGACGACCGAGGCCTTCGTGCGTCGCCGACACCGCGAGCTCCAGTCCGGGGGACTGAACAACGCGGAGATCTTCGAGCGGATCGCGGCGGAGCTGCCGCACCGCGCGGTGGCGCCACCCGAGCTCTCGCTGCGGCAACTGCGCCGCATCGTCTACGGCTGAGACCGGCGGCTCCTGCCGCCGCCGAGCATCACTGATCGTTTGCCTGGGAGGGTCAACACCATGTGTGGAATCGTCGGTTATATCGGTAAGCGCGACGTCGCGCCGCTGCTGCTGGAGGGCCTCCAGCGCCTGGAGTACCGCGGCTACGACTCCGCCGGTATCGCCCTGCACGCGAGCGGCAAGACGGGCGGCCTGAAGTCCGCCAAGGCCAAGGGCCGCGTCCGTGAGCTGGAGGCGCGCCTGCCCAAGCGCTTCAACGGCACCACCGGCATCGCCCACACCCGCTGGGCCACCCACGGCGCGCCCAACGACGTCAACGCCCACCCGCACCTGGACGCCGAGGAGAAGGTCGCCGTCGTCCACAACGGCATCATCGACAACGCCTCCGACCTGCGCGCCAAGCTGACGGCCGAGGGCTTCGTCTTCGTCTCCGACACCGACACCGAGGTCCTCGCCCACCTCATCGCCCGCTCCGAGGCCGGCACGCTGGAGGAGAAGGTCCGCGAGGCCGTGGGGCACATCGAGGGCACGTACGGCATCGCCGTCCTGCACGCCGACTTCCCGGACCGCATCGTCGTGGCCCGCAACGGCTCCCCCGTGGTGCTGGGCATAGGCGAGAAGGAGATGTTCGTCTCCTCCGACGTCGCCGCGCTGGTCAGCCACACCCGCCAGGTCGTCACCCTCGACGACGGCGAGATGGCCACGCTCCGGGCCGAGGACTACCGCACGTACACCACCGAGGGTTCCTCCACCTCGGCGCAGCCGACCACCGTGGAGTGGGAGGCCGAGTCGTACGACATGGGCGGCCACGACACGTACATGCACAAGGAGATCCACGAGCAGGCGGACGCGGTCGACCGCGCGCTGCGCGGCCGGATCGACGACCGCTTCTCCACCGTGCACCTGGGCGGCCTGAACCTCGACGCCCGTGACGCGCGCGCCGTGCGCCGGGTGAAGATCCTCGGCTGCGGCACCTCGTACCACGCCGGCCAGATCGGCGCACAGATGATCGAGGAGCTGGCGCGGATCCCCGCGGACGCCGAGCCGGCCTCCGAGTTCCGCTACCGCAACCCGGTCGTGGACCCCGACACCCTCTACATCGCGGTCTCCCAGTCCGGCGAGACCTACGACGTCCTCGCGGCCGTCCAGGAGCTCAAGCGCAAGGGCGCCCGCGTCCTGGGCCTGGTCAACGTGGTCGGCTCGGCGATCGCCCGCGAGACCGACGGCGGCATCTACGTGCACGCCGGCCCCGAGGTCTGCGTCGTCTCCACCAAGTGCTTCACCAACATGGTGGTCTCCTTCGGCCTGCTCGCCCTGCACCTGGGCCGCACCCGCGACCTGTCCGTCGCCGACGGCAAGCGGATCATCGCGGGCCTGCGCAAGCTGCCCGAGCAGATCGCCGAGATCCTGGCGAACGAGGGCGAGATCGAGAAGCTGGCCGGCGAGTACGCCGACGCCAAGTCGATGATGTTCATCGGCCGCGTCCGGGGCTACCCCGTGGCCCGCGAGGCCTCGCTGAAGCTCAAGGAGGTCTCGTACATCCACGCCGAGGCCTACCCGGCGTCCGAGCTCAAGCACGGCCCGCTGGCCCTGATCGAGCCCGCCATGCCGACGGTCGCGATCGTGCCGAACGACGACCTGCTGGAGAAGAACCGCGCCGCGCTCGAGGAGATCAAGGCCCGCTCCGGCCGCATCCTCGCCGTCGCGCACCAGGTGCAGGAGAAGGCCGACCACACGATCGTGGTGCCGAAGAACGAGGACGAGCTGGACCCGATCCTCATGGGCATCCCGCTCCAGCTCCTCGCCTACTACACGGCGAAGGCCATGGGCCGCGACATCGACAAGCCGCGCAACCTGGCGAAGTCCGTCACGGTCGAATAAGACCCGGGCGAGCTCAAGGGAGCGGCCTGTCCCCGCAACCATCAATTGAGCAGCCCCTGCGGCGACCAGCCACCTCCGCGAAAGCGGCGGCGGTTCAGCCGCAAAAAGGGGACGGTCTTCCCCGCACGTGCCACCACGCGCGCGGGGAGGACCGCCTCCCCTGCGCCGGCGTTGCCCGCACGCCGGCGGTGATGCCGCCGGTCCCGGGAACCGTCACTTCCCGTCCGGCAGCACGTCACATGTAGCGGGTTCTACCCGCCACCGGGGCACTATCCACCTCTACGCGCGAGTAGATTCATCCGCCTTGTCAAGGCGGAATCGACGCCATCCCGGGGCGCGTGGCGGCACCATCTCCCGTACAGCGCATTCGAGTTGAGGTACGGCCGAGCGTCCGCCGCCGACGACGGTGATTACGGGATGACGACGACCGGCCGCTGTGCGCGCCGCGCCAGCCGCCCCGCGACGGAACCGAAGATCCGGCCGACCAGGCCGTGGGTGGAGCCGACCACGATCGCGTCCGCCGCGTACTCCCGGCCGACTTCCTCCAGTTCGTGGCAAATGTCCCCACCGCGCTCGACGAGGATCCACGGCACCTCGGACAGATAGTCCGCACAGGCCAGTTCGAGGCCGAGCACTTCCGTCCGGTGATCGGGAACGTCCACGAAGACCGGCGGCTCACAGCCCGCCCATACGGTCGTCGGCAGCCGGTTGGCCACATGGACGATGATCAGCCCGGAGCCCGAGCGCCGGGCCATCCCGATTGCATATGCAAGCGCTCGCTCGCTCGACGTGGAACCGTCGAAGCCCACCACGACACCGTGCTGGAACGCCGGATCGCAGGAATGACGTGTTTCTTCCGCCGCTTCGGGGTGCGCCGCTTGATCGGCGACCCGCTTGCGGTCCGCGGGTTCGGAGAATTCGTGACCGGCCATCGGTGTCTCGGCGAAGGAGTCCTCTTGCGGAGGGGGATCGACGGGGGCTGATTGGAGTTGTCGAGGGGGGACAGGCCAGATGATCAAGGACGAAAAAATCCGTCCGGGATTCATCTTTTCAAGTGCTTACCCCCCAGGGTACGGCGCCACTCGTCGGCTGCCCAGAGGCCGCCCGGCCAGGCCCGCCGGATCCACACCCCCCGGGGCGTTCCCCGGAGCATGCACGAGGGCGGCGCGCAGCGCAATGCCCCGGCCATGGTCCTGATGCCCGCTTCCCCAGTGACCCCGGGGCCGGCCGGGCGTTGTACTACCGCCAGCAGCCGCCACCAGGGAGCCGTTCCGTGACCGGAACCCGCGAGTCCGCCCGCGCCGACGCCACCGAAGGGGAATCCCCCGATCCGGTGAGCGACGTAGTCCGCTGGGCGGCCTTCAGCTGCGTCCTGGTCCCCATCGTCCTGCTGATGTGCGGTCAGTCCTTCGGCGGCGCCGCCGGCACGGCGGCCGGTCTGGTGGCGGTCACCTGCGCCTGCCACGCCCTGCTGCGCCAGTCGGAGCGCAGCGCCGCCCGGGTGGCGGCGGAACAGACGATTCCGCACCGCGGCAGGCGCGGCCGGACCGGTACCGGTTCGCACCGCGGAGCGCGTCATCCGGGCACTGCCCATCCGGTCGACTGACGGCCTCGCACGGCTGCACCCGTAGGTTTTCAGCCAAGTTGGGGCCGAACTCCATCCCTTGGCCAAAGCACCCCCCAACAGCCGGTCGACCAGCAAGGAAAGGACCGTTGAGGGCGGTTGCGCCCTACGGGGATTGGGCATGGGCGAGAGGCGTACTTTTCACCGGGGCCTGCAAGTGCAACGCTTCGTGATCGAACGCTTCGCGCCAAGTTGTCATGTCGACATAGAGCCGGGTGGTGAACTGGTCACCGCGTCTCCATTCGACGCAGTAGATTCGATCTTGGCCATGACCGGCGGGGGAACCGTTCAGGACCGAGGGGAAACGTGCAGGACCGAGAGGACTCGACCGCCGAGGGGGGCTTAGCGCCATGAGCCAGGACTCCACGACCGTACCGGAGACCGCGCGCAAGCTCTCCGGACGCCGCCGCCGGGAGATCGTCGCAGTGCTGCTATTCAGCGGCGGCCCCATCTTCGAAAGCTCCATTCCGCTCTCCGTGTTCGGCATCGACCGACAGGACGCAGGAGTCCCCCGCTACCGATTGCTGGTGTGCGCGGGCGAAGATGTGCCATTGCGAACAACCGGCGGCCTTGAACTGACCGCACCGTACGGCCTGGAGGCACTCTCCAGGGCGGGCACTGTCGTGGTGCCCGCTTGGCGGTCGATCACCCAGCCGCCACCGACCGCAGCACTCGACGCACTGCGCCGCGCCCATGAAGAGGGCGCCCGCATCGTCGGGCTGTGCACCGGGGCCTTTGTACTGGCCGCCGCGGGACTGCTCGACGGCAGGCCCGCCACCACCCATTGGATGTACGCGCCCACGCTCGCCAAGCGCTATCCGTCGGTCCACGTGGACCCGCGGGAGCTCTTCGTGGACGACGGTGACGTACTGACCTCCGCGGGCACCGCGGCAGGCATCGACCTGTGCCTGCACATCGTCCGCACCGACCACGGCGCCGACGCGGCGGGGGCCCTGGCCCGTCGTCTCGTCGTACCGCCACGCCGCAGCGGCGGGCAGGAGCGTTATCTCGACCGGTCTTTACCGGAGGAGATCGGCGCCGACCCGCTCGCCGAGGTCGTCGCCTGGGCGCTGGAGCACCTCCACGAGCAGTTCGACGTGGAGACCCTGGCGGCGCGCGCCTATATGAGCAGGCGCACCTTCGACCGGAGGTTCCGCTCGCTCACCGGGAGCGCTCCGCTGCAATGGCTGATCACCCAGCGGGTGCTTCAGGCGCAGCGGCTCCTGGAGACCTCGGACTATTCCGTCGACGAGGTCGCCGGGCGCTGCGGCTTCCGCTCGCCGGTGGCCCTGCGCGGCCACTTCCGCCGGCAGCTGGGGTCCTCCCCCGCCGCCTACCGGGCCGCCTACCGGGCGCGCCGGCCGCAGAGCGGTCCGGCCGACCGGCCGGAGCGTGGCGAGCGTCCGGACCGTCCGGACAGAGGGGACCGCTTCGAGCGGCAGGATCTGCCCGAGCAGCGGCCCGGGGAGTCCTCGGTGATGGCGATGCGGCGGACGGCCATGGCCGGCGCCCATGCCGTGACCGGCGCTTCCCTCGCACCTCCACCACCACATGGCGGACATAGTGGTCATTCCGGACCTGGCGGGCACCTCGGCCATGGATCCGGACACGGGTCCGGTCATGGCGGCCACGGCGGTCTCGGCCCCGAGCCCGGCAAGCCGGAGTCCGATCTCTACAGCCCACGCCTGCCCGGCCAGCGGGAACGCCCCGTAGGGTGAGACGTATGAACGATCGCATGGTGTGGATCGACTGCGAGATGACCGGGCTCTCGCTGTCGGACGACGCGCTCATCGAGGTGGCCGCCCTGGTCACCGACTCTGAGCTGAACATCCTCGGCGACGGCGTGGACATCGTCGTCCGCCCGCCCGCCGAGGCCCTGACCACCATGCCCGAGGTGGTGCGCCAAATGCACACGGCCTCCGGGCTGCTCGCGGAGCTGGACGGCGGGACGACGCTCGAGGACGCGGAGCGTCAGGTCCTGGCGTACGTACGCAAGCACGTCCCGGAGCCGGGCAAGGCCCCGCTGTGCGGAAACTCGGTCAGCACCGACCGTGGCTTCCTGCTGCGGGACATGCCCGAGCTGGAGAACCACCTGCACTACCGGATCGTCGACGTGTCCTCGGTGAAGGAGCTGGCCCGGCGCTGGTTCCCCCGCTCCTACTTCAGCAGTCCGAAGAAGAGCGGCAACCACCGGGCACTCGCCGACATCAAGGAGTCGATCGCCGAGCTCCGCTACTACCGCGAGGCGATCTTCGTACCGCAGCCCGGCCCGGACTCGGACACCGCGAAGGCCATCGCGGCCAAGCACGTCCTGCCCGCTCAGGGATAGTGACGCAGCTCGCTCCCGGAACGCGTGTCATCTGGGAGCGAGCACCCCTGAAGACCCTGTACACTTTTTCTCAGCCGGTGGGAAACGCACCGGACATGGTGGGTATAGCTCAGCTGGCAGAGCACCTGGTTGTGGTCCAGGATGTCGCGGGTTCAAGTCCCGTTACTCACCCTGTATGACGAAGGCCCGGTCTGTGAGAACAGACCGGGCCTTCGTCGTGTCCCCGCCGCTTCTTCTTCCCCCTCCTGGCTGATCCCTCGTCAGCGGGACGGCGTCCCGGAGCCGGTACCGGGGTCCGGGCGACGTGCCATGGTGCTTTCTGTGAACCCCTCCCCCCACAGCCGCCCGCTGCGCATCGGCACCCGCAAGAGCCCCATGGCGCTGGCCCAGACCGAGCGGGTCCGCGAGCTGTTGCTCAAACTCGATCCCGCTCTCCGCCTCGACGTGGTCCCCATCGAGACGGAGGCCGACCAATGGCAGGGCGATCTCTCGAAGCTCGGCGGGAAGGGCCTCTTCGTCAAGGCCATCGACCTCCGGCTGCAGGACGGCGACATCGACCTGGCCGTCCACTGCCTGAAGGACGTCCCCGGCGACGGCCCCCTCCCCGAGGGCCTGGTCTTCGCGGCGATGCTGCCGCGCGACGACGCCCGCGACGTCCTCGTCGTGCCCGAGGGCTCCGCGGTGCGCACGCTCGCCGATCTGCCCGCCGGGGCGCACGTGGGCTCCTCCTCCGTACGCCGCCGGGCCCAGCTCGGCCGCGCCCGGCCGGACCTGCGGGTCGTCCGGGTGCGCGGCACCGTCGGCACCCGCCTCGGCAAGCTCGACGGCACGAAGGCCATGACCCCGGCGCTCGACGCGCTGGTCGTGGCGGCCTCCGGACTCGAACGGCTCGAGCTGCGACAGCGGGCCCGGCAGGTCTTCACCGTCGACGAGCTCCTGCCCGCCGTCGGCGCCGGGGTCCTGGTGCTGGAGTGCCGCCGCGCCGACGGCGACCTCCTCGCGCTGCTCCGGCAGCTGGGCGACGCGCGGACGCTGGCGGAGGCCACGGCGGAACGGGCGATGCTGTACGGCCTGCGCGGTCACTGCAACTCCCCCATCGCGGGGTACTGCGACACCGAGGTCGACGGGCGGCTCTCGCTGCGCGGCATGGTCTTCGACGAGACCGGGTCCACATTCGTCCGCGCCCACATCCGGGGCTCCGCCGACGACCCGGTGGACCTCGGCGGCCGGGTCAGCACCGAGCTCCTCCGCCAGGGAGCGGCCGGGCTCATCGCCGGAACCGTCCACTGAGCCACCCCCTCGCACACCCATCCCGGTGACTTCGACAAGACACGCCCTCACCCTTTCGGGTAGTGGCGACGTCGGCGACACGCGCGGCCCTTCAATGAGCTGGAGGCGGGGCGGCCGCCCCGCCTTTCCTCTAGGGCCTGCCCGGCGGAATCAGGAGGACGCCATTGCGCGGCAGCACGTGCGCCCACCGGCGGCGGGCGGTGATCCTCGGGGCCGTCGTCGCGCTCGGCGCGCATCTCCTCGGTGGCTGCGCCCAGGACGGCGGCCCCACCGCGAGCGGCACCGGGGGCGCCGGGAGCGGCAGCAGCGGGAAGACCACGATCACGATCGGCACCTTCGGCGTCTTCGGCTACAAACAGGCCGGGCTCTACGCGGAGTACGAGCGGCTGCACCCGGACGTGACGATCAAGGAGAGCGTGATCGAGCGCAACGACGCCTACTACCCGCAGTTGCTGACCCACCTCGCGGCGGGCGGCGGACTCGCCGACATCCAGGCCGTGGAGGTCGCCAACATCAACGAGGTGGCCACGACGCTGTCCGGCAAGTTCGAGGACCTGTCGAAGGCGGCGGGGGTGCGCCGGAGCGACTGGCTCGACTGGAAGTGGCAGCAGGCCACGGACCGGAAGGGCCGGACGGTCGGGCTCGGCACGGACATCGGGCCGATCGCCGTCTGCTACCGGAAGGACCTCTTCGAGAAGGCCGGGCTGCCCACGGACCGGGAGGCGGTCGGCAGGCTGTGGGCCGGTGACTGGCAGAAGTACATCGACACGGGCAAGGCGTACAAGAAGCGGGCACCGGCCGGCACCGTCTTCACCGACTCGGCCGCCGGGATCTACAACGCGTCGATCCACGCCTACCCCGAGCGCTACTACGACCGGCGCGGCAAGGCGATCTACGCGAAGAGCCCGGCCGTCAAGGCGTCCTGGGACCTGGCCGTGCAGGCGGCGCGGGGCGGGCTGACCGCACGGCTCAAACAGTTCGAGAAGCCGTGGGACCAGGCGTACGCGAACGGGCGCTTCGCCACGGTCGCCTGCCCGCCGTGGATGCTCGGCTACATCAAGGAGAAGGCGGGCGAGGCGGGCAGGAACAAGTGGGACGTGGCCGCCGCGCCCAGGCCCGCCAACTGGGGCGGCTCCTTCATCGGCGTGCCGAAGGCCGCCCGGCACAAGGCCGAGGCGATCAGGCTCGCGGTCTGGCTGACCGCGCCCGCGCAGCAGGCCAAGCTCTTCGACCGGCAGGCGAGCATCCCCTCCACCCCCTCCTCGTACGACATGCCGCAGGTCAGGAACGCCAGGCACCCCTACTTCGGCGGCGCCCCGACGGGGCGGATCTTCGCCGCGGCGGCCAAGGGCATCCCCACCTTGGTGATCGGCCCCGACGAGCAGCAGATCGGCACCGCCTTCACCGATATCGGGCTGCTCCAGATCGACCAGCAGGGCAGGTCCCCACGCGAGGCCTGGAAGGCGACGCAGAAGGAGATCGAGAACGCGGTGGAGGAATGACCACGACCGCCACCGCGGCCCGTGGCGCGGGCGCGGGTGACGAGGGCGCCGGGAACGAGGGCGAAGACCCGCGGCGACGCCCGGACCGCAGCCCCGGTCACGGCCGGGCGGGCCGGGTGCGCGGCCGGCTCCACCGGTGGGACGTCCGCTACAGCCCGTACGCCTTCGTCGCGCCGTTCTTCCTCTTCTTCGCCGCCTTCGGGCTCTTTCCCCTCCTCTATACGGGCTGGGCGTCACTGCACCGCGTGGAACTGGCCGCCCCGGACGACATGCGGTGGGTGGGGCTGCGCAACTACACCCGGCTGCTGGACGACGACTTCTTCTGGAACGCCCTGGGCAACACCTTCACCATCGGCGTCCTGTCGACCGTCCCCCAGCTGCTGATGGCCCTGGGCCTGGCCCATCTGCTGCACTACCGGCTGCGCGCCGCGAACTTCTGGCGCGTCGCGCTGCTCACCCCGTACGCCACCTCGGTCGCCGCCGCGACGCTCGTCTTCGTCCTGCTCTACGGGCGCGACTACGGGATGGTCAACTGGGCCCTGGGCGTGGCGGGGATCGACCCGGTCGACTGGCAGAGCGGCACCTGGACCTCACAGTTCGCGGTCTCCTCGATCGTGATCTGGCGGTGGACGGGCTACAACGCGCTGATCTACCTGGCCGCCATGCGGGCCGTACCGGACGAGCGCTACGAGGCGGCGGCCCTCGACGGCGCCTCCCGGTGGCAGCAGTTCCGGCATGTGACCGTGCCCGCGCTGCGGCCGACGATCCTCTTCACAATCGTGGTGTCGACGATCGGGGCGACTCAACTCTTCGGTGAGCCCCTGCTGTTCGGCGGGGCGGGCGGCCAGAAGGGCGGCGCCTCCCACCAGTTCCAGACCCTCGGTCTCTATCTCTACGAACAGGGATGGTTTTCCTTCCACCTCGGGCGCGCCTGTGCCGTCGCCTGGACGATGTTCCTGATCCTGCTGCTGATCGCCGCGGTCAACGCGACCGTCGCGCGACGACTGCGCGAGAGTCATTGAGGGGCTGCCGTGACGACGACCACGACGACCGACCAGCCGGCTCCCGCGCCTGCCCCGGGCGGCCCGCCCGGGCCGGGGCCGGGGGTCGGCACCCGGCGCGCGGGACGACAGCTGCACGGCGGCCCCGTCGCCTACGCGGTGCTGGCGCTGTTCACCGTGGGCTCGCTGTTCCCCTTGGTGTGGACGGCGGTCGCCGCCTCGCGGGACAGCTCCCGGCTCGCCCGGACCCCGCCGCCGTTGTGGTTCGGCAGCAATCTGGCGCGGAACCTGGGGACGGCGTGGACCGACGCCAACATGGGCCTCGCGCTGTTCAACACCGTGCTGGTGGCGGGCACCATCGCACTGGGCACCGTGCTCTTCTGCACCGTCGCCGGGTTCGCCTTCGCCAAACTGCGCTTCCGGTTCAAGAGCGTCCTGCTGATGCTGACGATCGGCACGATGATGATCCCGCCGCAGCTCGGCGTGGTCCCCCTCTTCATGGTCGTCGCCGAGCTGGAGTGGACCGACCGGCTGCAGTCGGTGGTGCTGCCCACGCTCGTCAGCGCCTTCGGGGTCTTCTTCATGCGGCAGTACCTCGTGGAGGCGCTGCCCACCGAGCTGATCGAGGCGGCCCGCGTCGACGGCGCGAGCAGTTGGCGCGTCGTGTGGCACATCGTCTTCCCCGTCGCACGACCGGCGATGGCCGTCCTGGGCATGCTCTCCTTCGTGCAGGCGTGGAACGACTTCTTCTGGCCGATCATCGCGCTGACCCAGGAGAACCCGACCGTGCAGGTCGCCCTCACCGGGCTGGGCCGCGGCTATGTGCCCGACCAAGCCGTGATCATGGCCGGCGCGCTGCTGGGCACGCTGCCGCTGCTGCTCGCGTTCACGCTGTTCGGCAGGCAGATCGTCGGCGGCATCATGCAGGGCGCCGTCAAGGGCTGATCTCCCGGTGCCCGCTGCCCGTTCCCCCATGGCCCGCTCTCCCCATTCCCTCCACCTCGGGAGCGTCTCGATGACCCCTTCTCCGTCCCCCTCTACCTCCCCGTCTCCCTCCCCGTCCGTGAACTTCCCGCCCGGCTTCCTCTGGGGCGCGGCCACTGCCGCGTACCAGGTCGAGGGCGCCGCGCGGGAGGGCGGCCGGACCCCCTCCATCTGGGACGTCTTCGCCCGTGTCCCCGGCAAGGTGCTCGGCGGGGACACCGGGGACACCGCCACCGACCACTACCACCGCCTCCACGAGGACGTGGCGCTCATGGCGGAGCTCGGGCTGGGCGCGTACCGCTTCTCCGTCTCCTGGTCGCGCGTCCAACCCACCGGCCGGGGCCCGGCCTCCCGGCGCGGCCTCGACTTCTACCGCGCCCTCGTCGACGACCTCCTCGCGCACGGCATCCAGCCCATGCTGACCCTCTACCACTGGGACCTGCCGCAGGAGCTGGAGGCGGCCGGCGGCTGGCCGGAGCGCGAGACCGCACACCGCTTCGCGGACTACGCCCAGCTCGTCGCCGAGGCGCTGGGTGACCGGGTCGAGCTGTGGACCACCCTCAACGAGCCCTGGTGCAGCGCCTTCCTCGGCTACGGCTCGGGGGTGCACGCCCCGGGCCGTACCGACGAGGTCGCGGCGCTGCGTGCCGCGCACCATCTGAACCTGGCACACGGGCTCGGCGCGGCGGCACTGCGCGCGGTCCTCCCCGACCGGGCGCGGCTGTCCGTCGCCCTCAACCCCGGCGCGGTCAGGGCCCGCACCGCCTCGGCCGAGGACGTGGACGCGGCGCGCCGCGTCGACGCCCTGGCCACGCGTATCTTCACCGACCCCATGCTCCACGGCAGGTACCCCGACGACCTGCTGGCCGACACGGCGGGGATCACGGACTGGTCATTCGTGTACGACGGCGACCCGGGCACCATCAACCACCCCCTCGACGCGCTGGGCATCAATTACTACGCACCCACAGTGGTATCAGGCACCACTGACAGCCGCCCCTCGCGCGCGGACGGCCACGGGGGCGGCGAGCGGTCCCCTTGGCCCGGCGCGGACCGCGTCGCCTTCCACCAACCGCCCGGCAAACGGACGGCGATGGACTGGTCCGTCGACCCCACCGGCCTCTACGACCTGCTGACCCGCTTCGCCCGGGAGGCCCCCGGACTACCGCTCGTCGTCACCGAGAACGGTGCCGCCTACGACGACAAGCCGGACGGCGAGGGCGTGGTGCACGACCCGGAGCGCATCGCCTATCTGCACGCGCACCTCGACGCCGTGCGCCGCGCGATCGCCGACGGCGCGGACGTGCGGGGCTACTTCCTCTGGTCGCTGCTGGACAACTTCGAGTGGGCGTACGGCTACAGCAAGCGGTTCGGCGCGGTGTACGTCGACTACGCCACCCAGGCCCGTACGCCCAAGTCGAGTGCCCGGTGGTACTCCCAGGTGGTGCGCAGCGGGCAACTCCCGCCGTTCTGAGAGCCGTTCGGCGCTCTCCCGGACACTGCCTCTCCTGCTACCGCCTCTACGCGAAGGCGTCGGGCGGCGGCGCCGGAGAGGGCCGGGCCGCGGCGTCGGTGACCGGCGCCGCGCCGCCCGTGAAGTCGGCCAGCGCGCGGCCGTGTTCGACCCGCCCCTGGTGCGGGTCGGAGGCGGCCCGCCGGGTCAGCTCGGCGACCGGCAGCTCCCGGTCACAGGCCAGCAGCACGGCGTTGCCGAAGCGCCGCCCGCGCAGCACCGCCGGGTCGGCGGTCAGGGCCAGCTCGGGGAAAACGGCCGCCGCGGTCGCGATCTGCCCCTTCAGATGGGCGAGGGGCGGACCGTCCGCGAGGTTCGCCGCGTAGAAGCCGCCCGGGCGCAGGGCCCGGCGCACCTCCCCGGTGAACTCCACGCTGGTCAGGTGCGCGGGGGTGCGGGCGCCGCTGAAGACGTCGGCGATGATCAGGTCCGCCCAGCCGTCCGGCACCTTGGCGAGGCCTTCCCGGGCGTCGCCGCCGCGCACCCGGATCCGCCAGCCGCCGTCCAGGGGCAGCTCGGTGCGGACGAACTGGACGAGCGGCGCGTCGATCTCCACGATCTGCTGGGTCGAGCGGGGGCGGGTCGCGGCGACGTACCGGGCGAGGGTGAACGCCCCGCCGCCCAGGTGCAGCGCCTGGATCGGCTTGCCGGGCGGTGCCACGAGGTCGGCGATGTGGCCGAGGCGCCGCTGATAGGCGAAGTCGAGGTACGCGGGATCGTCGAGGTCCACATGGGACTGCGGGGCCCCGTCGATCAAAAGGGTGCGGCCGCGCGGCCGGTCCCGGTCGGGCACCAGCTCCGCCAGACCGCCGGCCACCTGCGCCGATACCGGCTCCGCGGTGCGCCCGCGCCCTTGTTTCTGCTTGCCCTTCGCCACCTGGCAAGTATCGCCCGTGGCCGGTACCACCGCTGCGCGGCGGTGCCCTCAATCGCCGGACGGGCTTGATTTGGCCGAGCCCGTCCCCATCCGCCCGCCCGGGCCAGGTTTCGGCTGAGCCCAGCCGAAACCAGCCCGCTGGGGGCACCTCCCAGCGGTAGCCGGGGGAGATTGAGGACGCGCCCGCGGCGCGCCCGCCACCGCAAGCGGCCAGGGCGGCCCGCAGCCGGCCAACCGCCGGGCGGCTAACGGCAGCGGTCCACGGCCGCAATCGTGCGGGCCGCCTCACCGAGCGCGGCCCTCAGTACGACGGGGTCGGTGGAAGAGGTGAAGGCCACGTCGGGCGGGACGAGCCAGCCGGTGCCGGAGACGGGGGGCTCGGTGAAGCCGCCCAGGGGGGCGCGGCCGTAGGTCTGCGTGCAGGCGCTGCCGGGCACGTCCCAGCCGGCGGCGGTGCCGGGCGGCACGAGAAAGCCGAGGGTGTCGCACGCGCCGTCGTGCAGGACGGGTCCCACACCGTCGCGCAGCCGCAGGATGTCGACCGCCTCCAAGCCCTGACGGGCGGGGACGGTGACGAGGTCGCACGGACCGGCGTCCTCGAAGAACGTCACGGGCGGGTACGGGAACGGGCTGCGATCCTGGCGCGGACGGTGCAGCGCCGTCGTAGCCGTCGTACGCGAACCACCGATGTCCACTCCGGCCTCCACCAAGGGAAACGCCTCCTCCGCCGTGGGCACTCCGCGTCGAGCGCACTCCAAGGATTCCAACGCCCCATCGCGTCAACGGCTACGGCGCACAGCCGCCGCAAAGGATGGCAGTTCATGGCGGATGGTGCGTGAGATATCCGTTTTGTAGCCAAACCGAGCGTAGTGAACAGCTCACAGCCGGTACGGTTTTCATGCCGCAAAGGCAAGTACAGCCGCCCGCCCCGGAGCACGCGCGGGGTGGCATTCGCCAGGGAGAGGGCCCGGCCATGGCGTCGTCCCACGCATCCTCGTCACCCCGCCCGAACACCGCCTTCCGGCAGTTGCGCGGACACCGCTCACCTGGCGAGTTCGCGGCGGCCGTACGGCGTGCGGCCCGTGAGATCGGCGAGCAGGTCTCCTGCGACGCGCGCTACATCGGACGTGTCGAATCCGGGGAGATCCGTTGCCCCAACTACGCCTACGAACGGGTGTTCCGGCACATGTTCCCCGGTCGCGAACCGGCGGACATGGGCTTCGCGCCACGGGACGCGGTACGCGGACGGGGGGCGCGCGGAGCGGGACGTGCGCCGTCCCCGCAATCCGAGATCCCCGAAGCGCCCCAGGACTCCACCCCCTCGGGGGAGCTCGCCGAAGGCGTCCCTGACAGCCCCTTCGACCGACCCTTCGACCGGCAGTGGTCGGACAGCACCAAGGAGAGCGACGTGTTGCGTCGCGCGTTCATGACCAGCGGCACGGCCGCGGTGGCCACCGCCTCGCTGGGCGGCGCCCCCGGCGCCCGCCCGCACCGCCGCGTCGGTGAGGCCGAGGCCTCCGCCGTCGAGCGGGCGGTGCGGCGCATCCGGGTCCTCGACGACCGGCACGGCGGTGACGGCCTCTACCGACGCGCCGCGCAGCCCCTGCGGATGGCGTACGAACTGCTCGACGCGGGCACCCGACGGCAGTCGGTCGCGGACCGGCTGCACGCCGGCGCGGGCGAACTGGCGATCTCGGTCGGCTGGCTGGCCCACGACTCGGGCCGGTTCGCCGACGCCCGCTCCCACTACGCCGAGGCCCTCGCCACCGCGCGGGTCGCGGGGGACGCTGCCCTGGAGGCGCACGCGTTCTGCAACACCGCGTTCCTCGCGCGCGACGCGGACCGGCCGAGAGAGGCCGTCCGCGCGGCGCAGGCCGCGCAGCGGGCGGGGCGGAAGCTTTCTTCGACCCGGCTGATGTCCTTGCTGACGCTGCGCGAGGCGGGCGGCTGGGCCGGGCTCGGGGACCGGCCGGCGTGCGAGGCGGCGCTGCTGCGGGCGCGAACGCTGTTCGGGCGGGGCACGGGGACGACAGACCCGGAGTGGATGACGTTCTTCGGCGAGGCGGAACTGGAGGGGCTGGAGGCGCAGTGCTGGTCGGTGCTCGGCGACTGGCCGCGCGCGGTGGAGCACGCGCGGCGGGCGGTCCACCTCCAGGACTCGCACTTCGCGCGCAACACGGCGCTGTTCACCGCGCAGCTCGCGGGCGACCTGGCCCGCGCCGGCCGCCCGGACGAGGCGGCGGCCGCGGGCGAACGCGTCCTGGACCTGCTCGACCAGGTCCGCTCCTCCCGCATCCGCGCGATGCTCGCCACCACGGCCCGCCTCCTGCGCCCGCACGAGCGCGATCCCGCCGTGGCGTCCTTCCTGACCCGCCAGTCGGCTACGCGCCTGGCGTGACGGGTGCGCCTCTCCGGACGGGCTGGTGGTGGCCGACCTCAGCCACAACCAGCCCGTCCGGCGCTTGAGGACGCGCCCGCAGGGCGCCCGCCGCCGCAGGCGGCAAGACGGCCCGCAGTCCGCAGGACACCGCACACAGGCCGCCCGCCGAGCGCGAAGCCGGGGTCACCCCGTACCGCTACGCGAGGTGCCCCGTGTCGTTCCAGCGTTCGATCGCCGGCGCGCCGTAGGCCCAGCCGAGGATGGAGAGCGAGGTCGGGTCGAGGCGGATGCGGGAGGCGAAGGAGACGTCGAGGCCGAGCCAGCGGGCACCGATGACGCGCAGGATGTGGCCGTGGGCGAAGATCAGCACGTCGCGGTCGGCCGAGCGGGCCCACTCCACGACCTCGTCCGCCCGCGCCCCGACCTCCGCCAGCGTCTCGCCCTCGGGGACGCCGTCGCGCCAGATGAGCCAGCCCGGCCGCGCCGCCTTGATCTCGTCCGGGGTCATGCCCTCGTACGCGCCGTAGTGGAACTCCATCAGCGCGTCCCACGTCGTGGCCCGGTCGCCGAAGCCGGCCAGGTCGCAGGTCTCCTTCGCGCGCACCAGCGGGCTGGTGCGGACCTCGACGCCCGGCAGCGCGTCCCACGGCTCGCGGTGCAGCCGCTCGCCGAGCAGCTTGGCCCCGCGCCGCCCCTCGTCGAGGAGCGGGATGTCCGTACGGCCGGTGTGCTTGCCGGAGAGCGACCACTCCGTCTGTCCGTGCCGGGCCAGCAGGATGCGCGGTGCCATGGAGGGGCCCCCTTCATAAGATGTGGGTGATTTTGGCGACAGATCGACAAGCTCGCCTGTCCCACCCCCATCATCGCTCACCCCTTTCACAGGCAACCCTGTGGCCATTTCAGGCGTCTCTGTCCTCACGACCCGTAGACCACCGCACAACAGCGGGCGAACAGGGTGTAGCCGGGAAGCCTCGGGGCGGTGTGCGAGCCAAGTGGCTTACACCGTACGGTTGCATGCGCGCTTGTTGGCCGCCTGAACAAATGGAGAGCGTCCGGATGTACCGCACCGCACCACTCGGGAAGCGGCCGCGCTGGTGGACCGAGCTGCCGCTGATCGCCGTGGTGTACGCCGCGTACTCGGCGGGGCGGCTGCTGGTCCGGGGAGACGTGCAATCAGCCGTCGACCACGGCCTGTCAATTCTCGATCTTGAAAAAACGTTCCGAATAAACTTCGAACACCCGCTCAACCGGCTGTTCACCGAACACGCCTCCCTCGGCATACCCGCCGACTTCGCCTACGCGTCGCTGCATTACCTGCTCACCCCCGCGCTGCTTGTCTGGCTCTTCAAGCGCCGCCCGGCCGATTACCGTCCGCTGCGGACGTGGCTGATGGTCTCCACCCTCATCGGGCTGATCGGCTTCACCCTGCTGCCCACCTGCCCGCCCCGGCTGCTCGACCCCGGCTACGGGTTCGTCGACACGATGGCCCAGTACGGCTCCTACGGCTGGTGGGGCGGCGAGGCCAGTGCCCCGCGCGGGCTCGGCGGGATGACCAACCAGTACGCGGCCATGCCCAGCCTGCACGTCGGATGGGCCCTGTGGTGCGGCGTCGTGCTGTGGCGCTACGGCCGTACGACCTGGGCGAGGATCGCGGGCGTCGGCTACCCGCTGGCCATCACCGTCATCGTGATGGGCACCGCCAACCACTACTTCCTGGACGCCGTCGCGGGCGCCTTCGTGATGGGCGTCGGCTTCCTGCTGGCCCGTCCGGTGCTGCGGCTCGCCGAACGGATCCGGAGCCGCTTCCGGGCCACGGCCGGCACGGAAACCACCGAGACGCCCGCGAGTGTCAGTGGCGGGTGCGACACTTCGGCGGGTACAGCGCTTCCCCGGTCGACGCCCTCCGGAACAGGGGCCCCGAGGGACCGATCGGGGGCGCCGGAGCGACATCGCGAGGCGGACGCCAGTGACCAGATCCCTCGACAGCCGGCCCGCGGCGGGGCCGTCGACAGCCACCCCGACGGGGCTGCGGCAGCGACTCGCTGACCTGCGCGGCCCGGCCGTCGCACCGCACCCGCTCGACGCCCGCGCCCTCGCGGCGCTGGCCGCCAATCCCGGCTGTCACCGCCGGGCGCTGCTCGACGGCGCCGGGATCGACAAGGGCGCGCTGGCCCGGGCCCTGGGATCGCCGGCGACCTTCGGACAGTCGCAGTTCGCCTTCGTCCGGGGCAACGCCTTCGAGGCCCGCGTCAAGGGCGACGGCGGCGCCGAGTTGATCCGTCTGCTGCGGGAGCGGCTGGGCGAGGGCCCGCAGGAGCCCGGCCCGGACCCCGCCCCGGCCCCCGATCTGTCGGCCGTCGGGCCCGAGGGCCGCGCCGCCCGTACGGCCCTGGCCCTGCGCGACGCCACGGCCGCCGGCCGCTGGACGCTGTTGGACCACCCCCTGCTGGCCCTCCCGGTGGCCGGCACCCCGGTCTACCTGGAACCGGACGCGGTGGTCGTCCACCCCGACGGCAGCTGGACCGTCGTGGAGATCAAGTCCTTCGCGATGATCGACGGCGCGGCCGACACGGCGAAGGTGGGCGCGGCCGCACGGCAGGCGGCGGTGTACGCCTTGGCTCTGGAGGACGTGGCGGCCCGACTGCCCGAGCCCAATCCCTCCGGGCGGGGCGACGACGAGGACGGGCCGGTGGCGCGTCCGCCGGGGCACGGGGACGACACGGTCGACAGGACCGGCGCCCACACCCGCCCGGACGCCCGGCCGGGCCTCGCGGATCTGCCGCTGATCCGCCGGGGTGCCGCGGACACCGGGCCCGAGCCCCTCCCGGCCGACCGGGAAACCACCGCGGCACAGCCGCACGACCACCAGGACCACCCGGCCGACGAGACCGGCGCCCCCACCTCCGCGGATGCCCGGGCGAGTGCCACAGGTCTGCCGCCGGCACCCCAGGGCCACACGGGCGACCTGCTGAGCACCGCGAACCGGCCGCCGGCCCACCAGGAACACACGGGCACCCGGCCCGAGGCCCGCCCGGACCATCGGGACCACACCGCGGCACGGCTGCCCGGCCACCAGGACGACGCGGGCGGTGAGATCCCCGCCCACCAGGACGCCACGGCGACCCGGCACCCCGCCGTCGTGGACGGTGCGGGGCGCGGTCACCCCGAGGACGCCCCGGCCACCGGCCGGGCCCGCGTGCGGCATCACGTCCTGCTGGTCTGTCCCAAGGACTTCTCCAACCTGCCCGCCGCCGAGCTCGTCGACGTACGCAAGCAGCTGGCCACCACCCGCCGTCAGCTGGCCCGGCTGACCCGGGTCGAGGACATCGCCGCCGCGCTGCCCGCCGACACCACCTTCGATCTGCGTCTGGCCGACGACGGCCGGACCGCGACCCGGCCCGCCGCGGAGCTGGCGACCGCCGTCGAGTCGGTCGGCGCGGCCTACGCCCCGGAGTGCCTGGCCGCGTGCGAGCTCGCCTTCCACTGCCGGGCGCGGGCCCGTGCGGCCGGTGCGGTGGAGACGCTGGGCCGTGGGGTGCGCGGCGAGCTGGGCGCGCTGACCACGGTCGAATCGGTCCTCTCCGCCGCCCTGGGCGAGACGGGCGACGCCGCCGATCCCACCGTCTCCGCGCTCCGCCGCGCGGCGGCGCTGCGCGTGGAGGCGCTGGGCGCCTGCGGCACCGGACCGGCCGCCGGAGGCGCGTCGTGACCCGCCCGGCGACGCGGGCCGGCGCACCGGCCGACGCGACCGGCGCCTCGAAGGACTGCCCGCCCGGGCGCCCCCCTCGCATGCCCGCCGCAGCGGCGCGGCGCACCCGTACGGAGGCCGCATGTCGTTGATCACCACGCTCGCGCGGCTCGAGGCCGTGCGGGAGGGGCGGGCGCGGCCGATGGCGACCGTGCGGCATCGGCATGTGGCGAAGCGGCCGCTCGTGTTCGTGCCGCTGACGACCGCCGGTGAGGCCGGGGCACCGCTCGGCGCGCTGGTCGGGACCGAGCGGGACGCGCCGCGGTTGCTGATGGTGGCGCAGCCCCGCGACCGGGATCTGCGGTCCGCGTTCCTCGCCGAGCTGGCCGAGGCCGTGCTGCCGTACATCGAGTCGTTCGCCGACGACGTCGTGCCGGAGCAGCGCAAGGAGACCGATCCGGAGACGGGCAAGAAGGTCCCGGTCGAGGTCGAGCTGTGCGCGGACGCCCCGCAGTTGCTGGTGCCGAGCGGCGCGGGCGTCGAGTACGTACGGCTGCTGGGGCGGTCCATGCGGTTCCGCCGTACCGCCGAGCAGGATCCGGAAACCCCCTACCCCGCTCCCCCGCGCGTGCCGCTGCTCGGCCGCTGGCTGACGCACTTCGGCGAGCGGGCCCGCGTGCCCGGCTCGTCGCTGCTGCTGCCGATGACGCAGCTGCTGGGCCGCCACTGGGCGACCGGCCAGTCGAACCTCGAGGACCAGCACCTGGCCGCGCTGCTCGCCTGGATCGATCCCCCGGCGGGGACGACGGGCGCGGAGGCGGCCGTCCGCGCGGAGCTCGGGCGCGGCCCGGACGGGCTGCTGCTCTGTCCGCCCGCCGGCCCGTCCACCGACCCGGTCTTCGACAACAAGCGGCTGGCGCCCGCCGTCGCCCGCTACGACCGGGCGCGCGCGGAGGCCCTGGAGGCGGGCCCGTACCACCCGTCCGCGCGGGATGCGCTGGCCGGCGCCGAGCGCGAGATCGGCGCCCTGCTCACCTCGCAGCTGCGCCCCACCTGGGACGCCGTGTGGCGCGGCGTCGATCTGCTGCGTGCCCTCCCGGAGGGGGCCAGGGTCGGTGAGCGGTGGAAGCGGGACCGCTGGTCGTACACCGCGCACCGCGACCGCGTACGGGCCGGGGAGCCGCCGCAGCCCAAGCGGGACGACGCGGTGACGGCGGCCCGCAAGCTCGCGGCGCGGGAGACCGCGCAGGCACAGCTGGACGCCCAGGAGGCGCTGGACGATCCGCTGGTCATGGCGGCGCGGCGGCTGGCCGGCGAGGCCTTCGCGGGCGAGGTCACCGAGGTGGTCATGGAGTATTCGGACGCGAAGGTCCCGCGCCCGCGCCCGCTGGTCACGGTCCGTACGGACGACGGCCCGCACGTCGCCGAGGGGGCGAAGGTGCACCGCGCGCTGGCGGACGGCAAGGCGCAGTCGGCCGAGTTCGTCGCCCAAGCGGCGGGCGCGCTCACCGTTCGGCTGACCGGTGGCATGGGCCGGGGCAAGGTCCCCGACCCGGGGTCGGTGCCGGTCCCCGGTGACCACGTGTGCTGGACTCTGTTCGAGCACGCTCCCCGGGGCGGCCCGGAGCTGCCCGACCCCGAGCGGACGCCCTGGACCCACGGCGGCCCGCCGGGCACGCACGAGGACGGCCCCGACCCGGTGACCGCGGAGGACATTCTGTGACCGAGTACCGGATGCCGCCCGCCCCTGCCCGGCGGGTGGCCCCGTGACCCTGCGAGCACCCCGCACGGCCTCGTTCGACCCCGCGGCGGCGGCCGGCGCCGCGACGGACGCGATCCTGCGGGACACCCTGCACAGCCCGCACCGCGGCGTCGTCGTGGACTCCCCGCCGGGTGCGGGCAAGTCGACGCTGGTCGTACGAGCCGCACGGGAGCTGGCCGCCGCCGGCCGGCCACTGATGATCGTCGCGCAGACCAACGCCCAGGTCGACGACCTGGTGCTGCGGCTCGCCGAGCAGGACCCGGAGCTGCCCGTCGGGCGGCTGCACAGCAGCGACGCGCGCCCTTACGACCCGGCGCTCGACGCTCTCGCGTCCGTCGTGACGTCCGCGAAGGCAGCGGAGCTCGCGGGGCTCGACATCGTCGTCTCCACGGCCGCGAAGTGGGCGCACACCAAGGTCACCGAGCCGTGGGGCCACGCGATCGTCGACGAGGCGTATCAGATGCGCTCGGACGCGCTGCTCGCGGTGGCCGGGCTGTTCGAGCGGGCGCTGTTCGTCGGCGACCCGGGGCAGTTGGACCCGTTCAGCGTGGTGGGCCCGGACGGCTCGGCCCAGTGGGCGGGGCTGTCGTACGACCCGTCCGCCAGCGCGGTGACCACGCTGCTGGCGCACAACCCCGAGCTGCCCCAGCACCGGCTGCCGGTGTCCTGGCGGCTGCCCGCGTCCGCCGCGCCGCTCGTCTCGGACGCCTTCTATCCGTACACGCCGTTCCGCAGCGGCACCGGCCACGGCGACCGGCGGTTGTCCTTCGGCGTCCCCTCCGACGGTTCCGGCCCGGACCGGGTGCTGGACGAGGCGGCCGAGTCGGGCTGGGGCCTGCTGGAGCTGCCCGCCCGCCACACGCCCCGGACGGACCCGGAGGCGGTCGGTGCGGTGGCGCAGGTGGTACGGCGGATGCTGGACCGGGGCGGGGTCGCGACGAGCGAGCGGTCGCCGGACCCGGTGCCGCTCACGGCGGACCGGGTCGCGGTGGGCACGGCCCACCGCGACCAGGCCGCGGCCGTCCGGGCAGCGCTCGCCGGGCTGGGGGTGTCCGGCGTCACGGTGGACACGGCGAACCGGCTGCAGGGCCGGGAGTTCGATGTGACGGTGATGCTGCATCCCCTGTCGGGGCGCCCGGACGCGACGGCGTTCCACCTGGAGACGGGCCGGCTGTGCGTGCTGGCCTCCCGGCACCGGCACGCGTGCGTGGTGGTGTGCCGGGCGGGGGTCGACCGCCTGCTGGACGAGCACCCGTCGGCGGAGCCCGTGCAACTGGGGGTGACGGTGAAGTTCCCGGACGGGTGGGAGGCCATGATGTCCACGTGGGACCAGTGGTCCGACCACCGAGTGACATGGCGACCCTGAACAGCGGCCGCACCCCCTGGCCGCCGGGGCGGCCAACGGAAACAGCCCGGACGGGCATGGCGCCCGTAGCCGCAATCGCCGTAGGAACCCCTGGCCGAAACCGCACCGGGAACCCCTAGCCCGTGGGCGTACTTGCGCGGCGCAGGACAATGGATGGCGGTGGAGACGATCCTGGAGGTATGTACATGTGCGAGCCGCAGTCGGCTGCCGACGCGCGCGGTGGGAGTGTGCCGCGCCGCCTGAAACCCGCGCAGCTGCTCTTCGAGCCGCCCGAGGCCGTCGCGGATGCCGAGCACTTCTTCGACCTGGAGTCGATCGAGGACCCGCGCGAGCTGCTGGCCCGCTCCACCGAGCTGGCGCTGGCCTTCCGCGCGGCGGCCGACCGGGCGATCGAGTACCAGGCGGTGGCCGCCGCCCAGCTCGCCGACCCCCGGCGCTTCGACCGGCTGCCCACCGCCGTGATCGCGGCGCGCGCCGAGTGGAGCGAGGACTACACGAAGAAGATGGTCGAGTTCGGCCGTGACCTGCTGCGCAGCGGCAGAGCGGTCGACTGACCGCCCGGTGGCCACGGCGGCCCATGGTCCTCGATCATGGGCCGTTGGCATATGCGGCGCACAAACTAGCGCACCCCTTGTCGCCTTGTCCCGTGTTCGGGCAACTCCTGGCGGCGGCACCGGAAATGGCGCTGAATATAGGACCCATGAGCTCCTGGCCGCACGACCCGCGCCCCGCCCGCCCGCACTCCCACGCCTCTCGTCACCAAGCCCCTCATCAAGCCCCTCACCAGGCCCCTCATCAGGCCCCCCAGCAGTCTCCGCACCGCGCGACCGCCGCCTACGTCACCCTCGCCGGGGCCGACTGGCTCGCCTCGGCCAGCCCCTTCCCGCAGAGCGTCCACGCCCTGTGGTGCGACCAGCCGAGCGCACCGGTCGTGCTGCCCTGTGGCACGGCGTTCGACGTGATCAGCGCGCCGGCGCTGTTCGGGCGCCGGTTATTGGACCGCTTATGGTCCGCGGGCCCGGGCTCCGGCCCGGTCGCCGCCCAGCGTGGCCGGCTGCTGCTGTTCGCCGCCCCCGGCACCGCCCAGCGGCTGCCCGCGCTGCTCGCCTGGGAGGAGTGGTCCCGCGCGGTGCCGCCGTTGTTGTGTCACGGCAAGGGCGACGCGGTGACCGCCCCCGCGCTCTATCCGCCGGGCGAGGAGGAGCCGACGGCCCCCGTCTCCCGCTGGCTGGTGGCCCCCGAGGTGCGGCACCCCTGGCTCCCGGGCCCGGAGGTCCTGCTGTGGGCGTGCGTACGGGCCGCCCGCGAGGGGGCGACGACCGAGTCCGCAGGTGGGGGCGGTGCCGAGGCGGCACCCTTCGCCACGCCGACCCCCGTGCCCCGCTGACCGCGCGGGCGCCGGGGCTCCCGCCGGGCCCGGCTTTATGGATTTTCGTTCCGCCGGAGCAGGGTGCTAAAGTCTTCCACGTCAGCAGGCGCCGCTAGCTCAGTTGGTTAGAGCAGCTGACTCTTAATCAGCGGGTCCGGGGTTCGAGTCCCTGGCGGCGCACCGACAGTCGAAGGCCCTCACCAGTGGTGAGGGCCTTCGTCGTGTCCGGGTCCGATGTCAAGGGCGTCTCACTCGCGCTCCACCGCGACCGTCCACGCCCCGTCGGCCGTCCGGGCCCGCACCTCCACCCGCACCCCGTCCGGGCCCGTCGACAGGGACTCCCCCGCGCGCAGCGGCGCGTCCGCCAGCGGCGGGTAGACGGACTCGCCCCAGCAGGCCTGGCTGTCGGGGTGCGCGTCCAGCACCTGGACGGGCCCGCCGCCGGAGGCGGTGTCGCTGAGCACCCGGTAGACCAGCACACCCTCGGAGCAGGTGGTGGTGTCGTTGCCGGACGCGCCGCGTGCCTCGATGACGATGGCGCTCGTCTCGCCCGTACGGACCACGATCATCCGGGTCCGGGAGTCGATGCCGGGCCGCATCGGGGCCTCCAGCGAGTGGAGCGTGTGCAGGCTGCTGCCGGAGGACCGGACACAGCGGACGTGCCGCGAGGTGAGCCAGCCCAGCTTCCACTTGTGCCAGCCGAAGGGGTCCGAGGCGAGCCCGAACTGGCTGCCCATGAGGTCCCAGTCCCCGACGTGGGTGTCCCAGTCGCCCTTGCCGTCCGTGGGCCGGTGGTAGAGGTCGGGCAGGTCCAGCACGTGCCCGGTCTCGTGGGCGAGGACGTTGCGGTCCGGCGGGTGGTGTTCGAAGACGGTGACGATGCGGCGCAGCACGGTGCCGTCGACCCGGACGGGCCGGTCGAGGTTGACGACCTTCGTCGCGTCGGAGTCGACGCCCGGGGCGTCGGGGTCGGCGACGAGATAGACGAGGTCGTAGTGGGAGAAGTCCACCGCGCGGTCGGCGGCGGCGATGGCGTCGCGCAGATAGGCGCCGCGCCGATCGCCGTCCCAGTCGCGCTGTATCCGGTACGAGCCGGCCGATCGCGGCATGCGCAGCCAGCGGTTCACGGCGTGGGGGTGCAGCGAGAACCGTCCGTAGGAGGCCCGGTCGAAGAAGCGCGAGGTGCCGGGGAAGTGGTCGGCCGCGAGCTGGGCCGGGGTGGTGCGGGGACGGGAGCCGGGGAAGGACAGGAAGACCATGACGGCGTCGAGGTGGCCGACGGGGCGGGGGTAGGCCGGGTTCCAGCTGTCGAGACCCTCGGAGTGGTGAGCCTGGCTGCGGGGGAGCGCGCACGGACCGCCGGGCCCCGCCGCCTGCGCCGGTCCGGCGACGACGGTCGTGGCGGCGATCGCGCACATCGAGGTGACCACGGCTCCGGCGCGGCGCCAGCGCGGCTGCCGGTCCACTCCCATGGGTGTCTGCGGACGCACCACGTCGACCTCCGGAGACGGATTCGGGACACCTCACCCACCCTCTGATTGTTTGTGGTGATATGCCCTGTTCCACTACCCCAGTCGAGTGACTAAGCCGACTTCTGGGTACATCACACTCAGTCACTGACGGTCAATCGAGAAGACGCGGCCACCCGGACTCAGGCACGAGCGCGCACGGTCATGCAAAAACGGACAAACCAGAGACGGCGGTTCGGGCGCTCACGGGAGGGCCGCTGGAACGGTCCTTGCGCGAGCCCTATGATCGCCACATTTCCAGCACGGGATACCCCCGACAGGGCGGTCATATGCCGCGTTTTCGACCACGCGTACGAGAGCCACGAGAACCAAACGAAACCAGTGCGGAATGAATGCCACGTGGGAGCGAGCGGTGAGCGGAACCCTCGACGGCCAGGGCGGCACGCCCGGTTCAACGCCTCCAGTCGTCACGCAACGTAACGTACCTTCGAGCGATTTCCGTGCCGCCTTCCATGCCGCGCGGCTGGGCATGGCCGTCGTCGGCCGTGATGGACTCGTACGCACCGCCAACGACGCGCTCGGTGCGCTGCTCGGCACCGACCCGGCCCGGCTGGCCGACTCCCCCGCGGCCGACTTCACCGGCCTGCGCGAGGACGCCCGCACCTGGAGCGAGTACCGCGAGGTGCTGCTCGGCCGCCGCGACCGGCTGCATTGCACCCGTCGTCTCAGACACCGCGGCGGCCAGGGGGTGTGGGCGGAGGTGACCCTCACCCAACTGCCCGACAGCCGCGAGACGCTGCTGTCGGTCGCCGACATCAGCGACCGGCGGGATCTGCGGGCCAGGCTGCGGCACTTGCGGATGCACGACCCGGTCACCCGGCTGCCCAACCGGAGCCTGTTCTTCGAGCGGCTGGCCGCGGCGCTCACCGCGGCGGTCGTCGCCCGGGACGGCGGCGGCCGGATCGGGCTGTGCTATCTCGACCTGGACGGCTTCAAGGCCGTCAACGACACCCTCGGCCACCGGGCCGGCGACCGGCTGCTGGGGCTGGTGGCCCAGCGGCTGAGCGAGTGCGCGGCACCCGACGGCCACCTGGTGGCCCGGCTCGGCGGCGACGAATTCGCGGTGCTGGTCGAGGACTCGGCGGGCACCGAGCAGCTCGTCACCCTCGCCGCGGCCGTACTGTCGGCGCTCCAACGGCCGTTCGACGTGGCCGGACAGCGGCTGTCGGTGTCGGCGAGCATCGGCGTCGTCGAGCGCCCGGCGGCCGGTACGCACGCGACGGAGCTGATGCAAGCCGCGGACACCACCCTGTACTGGGCGAAGGCCGACGGAAAGGCCCGCTGGACGCTCTTCGACCCGGAACGCAACGCCCATCGGATGACCCGCCAGGCCCTCTCCAGCACCCTGCGGCCCGCCGTCGAGCGCGACGAGTTCGTCCTGCAGTACCAGCCGCTGGTGGGGCTGGACGACGGGATCGTGCGCGGGGTGGAGGCGCTGGTGCGCTGGCGCCATCCGCAGTTCGGCACCCTGGCCCCCAACCGGTTCATCGGCCTGGCGGAGGAGACGGGGGCGATCGTGCCGCTCGGGCGCTGGATTCTCGCGACGGCCTGCCGTCAGGCGCGCCGCTGGCAGCTCGACCACCCCGAGGAGCCGCTCGTCGTCAGCGTCAATGTCGCGGTGCGCCAGGTGTGGGACTCCGACCTGGTCACGGACGTGGCCCGGATCCTTGCCGAGACCGGACTGCCGCCGCACCTGCTGCAGCTGGAGCTGACCGAGTCCGCGCTGATGGGCTCGGCGGGCCGCCCGTTGCAGCAGCTCCAGCAGCTCAGCGACATGGGCGTCGCCATCGCCATCGACGACTTCGGCACCGGTTATTCCAACCTCGCCTACCTCAGCCGGCTCCCGGTCTCCACCCTCAAGCTCGACGGGTCGTTCGTGCACGGCTTCCGTGCGGACGAGCACCCCAACCCGGCCGACGAGACGATCGTCGAGGCACTCGTCCAGCTCGCCCACCGGCTGGGGCTCACGGTGACGGCGGAGTGTGTGGAGAGCGCGGAGCAGGCGGAGCGGCTGGGGCGGATCGGCTGCGACACCGGCCAGGGGTGGTTCTACTCCCGGCCGGTGCCGGCCGACCGCATCTCGGCGCTGCTGCGCACGGGGGTACGGCCTTGAGGTAGTGGTCCTCAATCGCCGGACGGGCCGGCGGCTGGGCTCAGCCACATCAGCCCGTCCGGCGCTTGAGGACGCGCCCGCAGGGCGCCATGCCGCCGCGGGCGGCGAAACGGGCCGTCAGCCGAAGAACCGCCGGACAGGCTGAACGGCTGAGCCCAGCCGAAACCAGCCCGTCCGGCGCTTGAGGACGCGCCCGCAGGGCGCCCGCCGCCGCAGGCGGCAAAGACGGCGCGCAGCCGAAGATCCGCCGGACAGGCCCTACGCGTCCGGCAACCCGTACGCGTCCGCGATCAGTTCATAGCTGCGCAGCCGAAGCTCCGGCGTATGCGCGTTGGCCGTGAGCATCAGCTCGTCGGCACCGGTCCGCTCGACCAGGGCGTCAAGGCCCGCGCGCACCTCGTCCGGGGTGCCGAAGACGACGTTGCGCAGCCAGTCGTCGACGAACTCCCGCTCCGCCGCGCCGAAGTCGTACCCCTCGGCTTCCTCCGGCGTCGGGACCAGCCCGGGGCGGCCGGTGCGCAGCCGCAGCATCGCGAGCGCCCCGGTGAGGACCTGGCGGCGGGCCTCCTTCGGGTCGTCGGCGGCGAACGCCTGGACGCCGATCTTGGCGTACGGGCGGTCGAGGATCCCGGAGGGCCGGAAGGAGTCGCGGTAGAGCTGGAGCGCCGGGACGGTGTTCGCCGCGGAGAAGTGGTGCGCGAAGGAGAAGGGCAGGCCGAGGGCCCCGGCGAGCCGTGCGCTGAAGCCGGAGGAGCCGATCAGCCAGACCGAGGGCCGGTCCGCCCGCTGCACCCCGCCGGGCACCCGGCCCTGCACGGGACCGGGGACGGCGTGGATGCGGGCGTAGCGGTGGCCGTCGGGGAAGTCGTCGTCCAGGAACCGCGTCAGCTCGGCGAGCTGCTGCGGGAAGTCGTCCGCCCCCTCCCGCAGCCGGTCCGAGCGGCGCAGCGCGGCGGCGGTCGCGCCGTCCGTGCCGGGCGCCCGGCCGAGGCCGAGGTCGACGCGGCGGGGAGCGAGGGCCTCCAGGGTGCCGAACTGCTCGGCGATCACCAGGGGGGCATGGTTGGGCAGCATGACGCCGCCGGAGCCGAGGCGGATCCGGTCGGTGTGTGCCGCGAGGTGGGCCAGGATGACGGCCGGGGAGGAGCTGGCCACGCCGGGCATCGAGTGGTGCTCGGCCACCCAGAAGCGGTGGTAGCCCCGGCGCTCGGCGAGCCGTGCCAGCTCGACCGTGGTGCCCAGCGCCTGCCGGGCGGTCCGGCCGCTGCCGACGGTCGCCAGGTCCAGTACGGACAGCGGCACCGGCGCGCTTCCCTTGGGCTCGGCCCGGATGATGTCGTCCCGCTCGTCGGCCACGGTGGCTCGCCTCCCTGGTTGGCGCTGCGTCTGGTCGCTCGCGCCGCGCGGGGTGTCCCGCACGTCGCGCCCAGCCCAACCGGAGCTCGACTCCGCTTATTCCCGGCCGCACCACGGGCCCCCCTTTTATGACGTCGGCATATGCCGTTGGGCCGCATCGCTGGACAGGCGCCCGACACCCCGGTCCAACTCCTCAACACCCGCTCCCGAAGGACCCTTTCGCCTTTATCGTGGAGAGCGGATACTCGCTGGAAACCGCTAGGGGGAAACCGTGGCGCTCAAGCCCGAGCCGACCGCGCCGTTCCACTCGGTGCAGTACGCCCTGCGCGTGCTGGAGACGGTCGCAAAACACTCCGGCGGCGTCACCGAGGTCCAGATCGCGCGCGAGACCGGCCTGCCCGCCGGCCACCTCGCGCATCTGCTGCTGATGCTCCGCCGCGAGGACTACGTGGAGCGGGTCGGCGACGGCGCCTACGTCATCGGTGAGTCCCTGGTGCTGCTCGGCTCCGGCGGCGACCGCGCGAAGGCCCTGGAGCGCAAGCTCCAGCAGTCGCTGTTCGCGCTGCGCGATTCGCTCGGCGCGGCCGTCTACCTGAGCCGCTACATCGACGGCGAGGTCAGGATCACGCAGTACGCGGACGGCCCGCACACCCCCAAGGTCAACGAATGGGTCGACTTCCGCTCCGCCGCGCACGCGAGCGCGCTCGGCAAATGCCTGCTCACCCAGCTCGACCACGACGACCGGCGCGACCATCTCTCGCGCCACAAGACCGCCCGGCTCACCTCCCGGACGATCACCAATGAGCAGGTCCTCTTCCGCAAGCTCGACGCCCAGCCCGCGACCGTCCCCGTCCTCGATCTCCAGGAGTACGCGGTGGGCACGGTCTGCGCCGCCGTCCCGATCACCGCCGGGCACTCGGTCGGCTGTCTCGCGCTCTCGCTCCCGCTGGCACACGCCCACCGGCTGCGGCAGGCCGCCGAGACGCTGAACCGGAAGGCGGCACCCCTGCTGCTGTCGATGTCCCTCTGAGTGCCCCCGAGTCCCTCTGACGCGCGCGAGGAGGGGGCGGGAGGGGCCCCGGCGACGGGTGGTTCGGAGCACCCGTTCGGACCGGGTATTATTTTCTCTGTCAGCAGGCGCCGCTAGCTCAGTTGGTTAGAGCAGCTGACTCTTAATCAGCGGGTCCGGGGTTCGAGTCCCTGGCGGCGCACCGACAGACGAAGGCCCTCACCGATGGTGAGGGCCTTCGTCGTGTTCCCGGAGGGTTCTCGGGAGGGCGCTGCTCCGACCGGCCGCCGTAGCATGGGGGCCGCGGCGGGCCCTGCCGCGCGCGACCGGGACCGGGAAGGAGGGCCACGTGCCGCAGCACCGCCGTCCGACGGCTACCGGGCTGCTCCTGCTCCTCCTCGCGGTCCTCTCCGGCCCGGCGTCGGCCGGACCGGTCCTGACCGGTGTGATCCCGTCCGTGTACGCGCGGGCGGCGAGCGGCACCACGGCCGCAGCCCCCGAGGACACCCGGCCGGAGATCCACGCCGCCCACGCCGCCCGGGCCGAATCCGGCGACGCGGGCGGCACGTGCCGCCCGCAGGACCTCCCGCAGGGGGGCGCCGAGGCCGTCGTCCCCGCCGGGCACGGCGACCCGCTCACCGCACCCGCCGCGGCCCGCACCGCACCCCCGGCCGCGCTCCCGCCGCGGGCCACCGCGCCGAGGTCGCCGCCCGCCCCCGTCGCCGGCTGCGCCGAGCTGCTCCCCGTCCTACGGATCTAGACCCGCCCACCACGGCCCGCCCGGGCCGTACTCCGGCATGCCCAGAATCCGTCAGACCCATGGAGCCTCTTCCTCATGTCCGCAACGCTCACCACGCCCGCCCGCCGCCTCGCGGCCATCGGCGCGGTCCTCGCCCTCGTCGTCGCGCTCGTCGCGGCCGGCATCGCGATCGGCAAGAACGCCGGCGGCTCCGGCAAACGGGAGGCGTCCGCCTCCTCCGAGCCCGCCGCCGACCCGCAGCAGCCCGCCTACGACGAGGCGGAGAAGGCCACCAGCCGCCGCAAGGACGGCGACCCGCTCGCCCTCGGCCGGACCGACGCGCCCGTCGTGCTCGTCGAGTACGCCGACTACCAGTGCTCGTACTGCGGTCGCTTCACCCGCGAGACCCAGCCCGAACTGATCAAGAAGTACGTGGACGAGGGCGTCCTGCGCATCGAGTTCCGCAACTTCCCGATCTTCGGCAAGGACTCGCTGCGCGCCGCGCGGGCCGCCTGGGCCGCCGGTCAGCAGGGTCGCTTCCCGCAGTTCCACCACGAGCTGTTCGCCAAGCTCCGCAAGGGTGACGCGCTCGCCGAGGACAAGCTGGTGGAGATGGCCCGCACGGCCGGCGTGGCCGATGTCGACCGGTTCCGCGAGGACATGAACGGCTCGGCGTCCGAGGCCGCCGTGAAGAAGGACCAGGAGGAGGGCTACGCCCTCGGCGTGCAGAGCACCCCGTCCTTCCTCGTCGGCGGGCGGCCCGTCGCGGGCGCCCAGCCGATGAGCGCCTTCGAGGCCGCGATCGCCCAGGCCAAGGCCGCCAAGGCGGCGAAGGCGGCCGGCCCGGCCAAGGGCGGGGACAGCGGGAAGAGCGAGAAGTGACCGACATCGGTTATCTCGCCGCCTTCCTCGGCGGCGCCCTCGCCCTGCTCAGCCCGTGCAGCGCGCTGCTGCTGCCCGCGTTCTTCGCGTACTCCCTCGCGAGCCCCGGCAAGCTGCTGGCCCGCACCTGCGTCTTCTACCTCGGGCTCGCGACCACGCTCGTACCGCTCGGCGCGGCCTCCACGGCCGCCAGCCAGCTCTTCAACGGCCACCGCGATCTGCTGATCACCGTCGGCGGCTGGGTCGTGATCGCCATGGGCGCCGCCCAGATCCTCGGCCTCGGCTTCGCCTCCCGGAAGGCCCAGGCCGCCGCCGGGCGCATCACTCCGCGCTCGGCCGCCTCCACGTTCCTGCTGGGCTGTGTCTACGGGCTGGCCGGCTTCTGCGCCGGTCCGATCCTCGGCGCGGTGCTGACCGTGACCGCCGTCAACGGCAACCCGGTGTACGGGGCGTCGATGCTCGCCGTCTACGCGCTGGGCATGGCACTGCCGCTGTTCGTGCTGGCCGTGTTCTGGGACCGCTTCCAGCTCGGCGGCCGGGGCTGGCTGCGCGGCCGCGAACTGCGCCTCGGCCGGCTGCGGCTGCACACGACGTCGCTGGTGTCCGGGCTGTTCTTCATCGGCATCGGCGTGCTCTTCCTCGCCTACGACGGGACGACCGGCCTGCCCGGGATCCTGGACGCCGACCAGGAGTTCGAGCTGGAGGAGCTGGCCTCCCGGATCGGCAACGCCGTGCCCGACTACGCCCTGCTGGCCGTGATCGCGCTGGTCGTCGCGGGGGTCCTGGCCCGGATCGCGCTGCGGCCGGTCGAGCCGGTCGAGCCGGTCGAGCCCGCTGAGCCTGTCGATCCGGCCGACGCCCCTGAGCCCGCCGATCGGAGCGAGCCGCTCCACGAGACGTGACCGGACCGACGCGGGAGGCCTCGGTGCGCGGGACGCGCCGAAAGGTCTCCCGGCCGGCCCGGCCGGTTGGGCTCAGGTCGGAGCCCGGGTCAGAACTGGACGTCCGAACAGGCGTAGAAGGCGTTGGGCGTGTCCGCGATCGTCCAGACGGCGAGGATGACGTGCTTGCCGGTCTTCAGGGTGGGGACGGTGCCCTGGTGGGTGACGGTCGCCTCGGGGATCCGGCCCCCGTAGGGCACGCTCATGAAGGGCTGGGGTTCGAGGTCGGCGCGGGTGAGCGGCTTGGCGGGGTTGTAGCCGTCCTTGGTGATGTAGTAGCGGAAGTCGGTCGTGGCGTGCCGGGCGGTGAGCTTCCAGCGGAAGCCGTAGCCCTGTCCGGCGGTGAGCTTGGTGGCGGGCCACTGGCCGCCGCGCGGGTCGTCGAGCTGGGCGAAGCGGCTGTTGCCGCCCGCGCAGATCCGGCCGTCGGCGGGGCCGCGGGACGGGAAGCCCTTCGGGCCCTCGACGCTCTGGGGTTCGTACTGGATCTCGCCGCAGTTCTTCACGGTGCCCTTCGCGCAGAACACCTGCCGACTGGTGGGGGAGTCGGTGTAGCCGTGGCTGTTGGCGCTGCCGGTGGCGAGCAGGGACACGCCGGCGACCGAGAGGCCGATGATCACCGCACTGATCTTTTTGCGCATGCTTCGCTCCCTCGAGAACGTGGGGGGTTCTCCGTGAGGTGGGTGGAGTGTGCGGTCTAGACCAAGTCGGAGATTAGTCCTCCGAAATGGTCATGTCCAGGCCAAAGGAAGCGAGAATCCGGTCGCTGTTCACGCGCGAGGACTTGACCAGTTCACCGTTGGGCCGGTCATTGCCCAGCTCCCAGGCCCGCGCGCCCGCCATGTCCCGCCCCCCGGCCAACTGCCGCTCGATCAGACGCCCTTGACGCACCTCGTCGGGTGTCTCCAGATACCAGACCTCGGCCAGCCACCGGCGGGCCTCGCGCCAGCCCGGCTCGTCGCACGCCAGGTAATTGCCCTCGGTCACCACCAGCCCGGTCGAGGGCGGCACCTCGTGCCGGGCGGCGACCGGCTCATGGAGGACACGGTCGTAGTCCGGCACATACACGCTGCGCTCACGCTCCTCCACGACCCGGCGCAGCAGCGCGGCGTAGCCCCACACGTCGAAGCTCGGGGCGGAGCCCTTGCGGTCGGTCAGACCGAGACGCTCCAGTTGCGCGTTGGAGAGGTGGAAGCCGTCGAGGGGCAGATACGCGGCCGCGCCGGCGCCGTGCAGCCGTTCCAGCTCGGCGACCAGCGCCCGGGTGAGCGTCGACTTCCCCGCGCCGGGCGGGCCCGCGATGCCCAGCACGACACGGCGGTCGTCGGCCGCCGTCAGATTCCAGGCGCCGGCCGCCAGCTCGGTGATGATCCCCATGGCCGCACCCTAGGGTGTGTCCGGCGATTGAGGACGAAACGGCGGGTGAGCCGCCGGGACGGCGGCCTTACGGGTGGCCGCCGGGTACCGGGGCAGGTCAGCGCGGTCGGCCGTACAGGTTGGGGCTGTAGTAGGAGAAGGTCGAGATGCGGACCTTCTTGCCGGGCCGGGGCGCCTCGAGGTACTTGCCGCCGCCCAGATAGATCGCGGCGTGGTGGATGCCGGACGCCTTGCCGTTGGTCGACCAGAAGACGAGGTCACCGCGGCGCAGGGCGCGGCGGGTGATGCGCTTGGTGGCGCGGTACTGGTCGGCGGCGATGCGCGGCAGCTTCACGCCCGCGCGGCGGTACGCCTGCTGGATCAGTCCGGAGCAGTCCCAGGCGTGGGGGCCGCTGCCGCCCAGCTTGTACGGGTCGCCGATCTGGGCCATCGCGAAGGTGATCGCCGACTCCAGTCGGGGCTTGGCGACGGTGGTAGCCTGCGGCGTACGCGCGGGATCCGCCGGGACGGGCGGGGAGAGGGGGACGGGCGGGGACAGGGACTCGTCAGGCCATCGCGGGACGGCGACGCCGGGGATGTCCTGGTCGCTGAGCGGGACGGCGAGTCCCTGCGGCGGCTCCAGGGTCATGGCCCCGCCCGGGGCCGTGCCCTCCAAAGCCGTGCCCTCCTGAGCCGCGCCTTCGGGGGCAGCACCTTCCGATCCCGACACCTGCGGCTCCGGCTCGTCCGGCAGCGGCTCGTCCGCCTCCGCCCCGTCCGGCAGCTCGTCCGCGAGGGGTTCGCCGGGGAGCGCGGGGCCCTCCGGGTCGCCGGGTTCGTATACGGAGCTGTCCCCGCCCACGGGGTCCGGGGGCTCGGGGGCGGCCACGGCACCCGTTCCCGAGCCGGCGATGACAGCCACCCCCACGGCCGCCACGATCGCGCCGCGCAGGGCGCACCGGTGCCGGGCGCCACCCCCGTCGGCCCCCTCCTCGGTCTCCTCGGCGATCCCCCCGTCGAGAGGCCCGGCGTGAGGGGCGTGAGCATCGTCACCGCCGTCCGCCCGCGCCGGGGCGGGAGCCGCCGCGTCCGCACACAGCGCGCACCCGCGGCTGCCGGGTGGCTCGTCGGTGAATGCCGGAGTCCGCACCGCCTCGCCGCCTTTCCGTACGCCTGTCCGGGGCGGTCGCCGACGGGCCCGCACCCGCCGTGCCTCGGCGGCCCGCCGGACCGCTCGCCACGCGTCCGTACTCGCCACAGCTTCTCAACGGCCCGGAGAAACCGCACGTCGGGGCGGTGTCCGCCGATCACGGCGGGAGAACCGCCGATCCGGTGGGCGGCTCGCGGGGTGGTCGGGAGCACCCTCGAACATCAGGTAGAGTTTTCTCTGTCAGCAGGCGCCGCTAGCTCAGTTGGTTAGAGCAGCTGACTCTTAATCAGCGGGTCCGGGGTTCGAGTCCCTGGCGGCGCACCGACAGACGAAGGCCCTCACCACTGGTGAGGGCCTTCGTCGTGTCCGGGCCGGACCGCGGGGTGCGCCTCGCCCCCCTTCGGCACCTTTCGCACACTCCTCCGTTCGACGCACCGCTTTGCCCGGTAACCACCTCGTTTCACCCTTGCGATCATGACGCGGGGTCGGAGATCCTGAACCGACAGCAACGACTCGGTCTCACTGCGTTATCAGTGGGTCGAGTGGGGTGCCGGGGGGAGCCGGTGCCCGTGCGCCCGAACGGCCGGGGGGTCCGCCGGGCTCAGGATCTGACACACGCAGGCAGCTGCGTGTCGGGGGGATGACTCATGACGTCGACGCCTGCCCATGCCCGGCAGCAGTCCCGGGATCCGTCCTCGGCCACGCGCCCGCGCCCGCCCCGTGAGCCGGGAGCGTGGCCCCCTTGCCCGGTCCCGCGGGTCCCGCCGGATCCACCCCGGCCAGCCGGCACAGCCGACGCTGCCGGGCCGGGCGGGGCGGCCCCGCCCGGCGCCGCCCCGCCGCATCAGCACAGGCCACGGCCCCGCTTCGACTACGAGCACTACAGCCGACTGGCCGGCCCGCTCACGCAGCCCCACCCCACCGAGCCCTATCGCGTCCGCTATCGCAGTCTGCTCGCGGACGAGCCGCACCGGATCCGGGCGGCGCTGCTCCTCGGGGCCGCGCCCGTCGTATCGCTGGGGCTGCTGGTGTGGCTGATGCAGCCCGCGCACTGGACCGAGCGTGACCACGCGACGACCGCCATGCGGTTCCTGGACGCGGTGATGCTCGTCTCCATCGGCCTCATCGAGCTGTTCCGCACCCTGAACGTCACGTCGAACGCGCATGCGACGCTCGTCGCCCGCGACCCGGTCCCCGTCGTGCCCGAGACCGGCACCAAAGTCGCCTTCCTGACCTCGTTCGTGCCCGGCAAGGAGCCGATCGAGATGGTCACCAGGACGCTGGAGGGCGCCATGCGGCTGCGGCACCGCGGCCCGCTCGACGTATGGCTGCTGGACGAGGGCGACGACCCCGAGGTCAAGGAGGTCTGCCGGCGGCTCGGCGTGCGCCACTTCTCCCGCAAGGGCGTCGAGAAGTGGAATCAGCGGAAGGGCCCGCACCGCGCCAGGACCAAACACGGGAACTACAACTCCTGGCTGGACGCCCACGGCGACGATTACGACTTCTTCGCCTCGGTCGACACCGACCACGTCCCGCTGCCCAACTTCCTGGAGCGGATGCTCGGCTATTTCCGCGATCCCGACATCGCCTTCGTCGTCGGCCCCCAGGTCTACGGCAATTACGACGCGGCCGTCACCAAGGCCGCCGAGAGCCAGCAGTTCCTCTTCCACGCCCTGATCCAGCGGGCCGGCAACCGCTACGGCGCACCCATGTTCGTCGGCACCAACAATGCCGTCCGGATCAGCGCGCTCAAGGGCATCGGCGGGCTCTACGACTCGATCACCGAGGACATGGCCACCGGCTTCGAGCTGCACCGGCACCGCAATCCGGCGACGGGGAAGAAGTGGCGCTCGGTCTACACCCCCGACGTGCTCGCCGTCGGCGAGGGGCCGAACGCGTGGACCGACTTCTTCACCCAGCAGCTGCGCTGGTCCCGGGGCACCTACGAGACGATCCTCAAGCAGTTCTGGAAAGGGCCCTTCACCCTCTCCCCCGGGAAATTCCTCAACTACACCCTGATGGTCATCTACTACCCGATGACCGCCATCAACTGGATGCTGGGCGCGCTGAGCTGCGCCCTCTTCCTCGGCCTCGGCGCCTCCGGCATCTCCATCAATTCGGAGATCTGGATGATGCTGTACAGCGACGCCGCCGCCCTGCAGATCGGGCTGTACATCTGGAACCGCCGGCACAATGTCTCGCCGCACGAGCCCGAGGGCTCCGGCGGGCTGGCCGGCATGGTGATGTCCGCGCTGTCCGCGCCGATCTACGCCCGCTCGCTGATGGACGCCGTGCTGCGCCGCAAAAGCAATTTCGTGGTGACGCCGAAGGGCGACTCGGCCAGTCCCGACACTCTGTTCGGCACGTTCCGTGTGCACCTGTTCTTCCTGGTGGTATTCGGCGGCTCGCTGGCCGCCTCCTTCTGGTTCGGCCACAGCCATGTTGCGATGACCACCTGGGCTTCGCTCGCCCTCGCGATCACTGTCGCGCCGATCGTCGCCTGGTGGTGGACCCTCCGCCACACCGACCGTGCCGTGGAGGCCCGCGCATGAGAGCCCGCCCGTTCCGCGTCAGCCGCCGCACCCGCCGCGTAGGCATCGGTGCGGCGGTGGCGGTCGTCCTGGCGGGGATGAACGGGCCCGCCATCTGGGGCTACGCCTCCACCAAATACCACGACTACAAGATCAACCAACCGGGGTACAAGGCGGCGAACGGCCAATGGAAAGCGGTCGACATGCCCCGGGAATACCGGATCAATACCATCCACGCGGCCCTGCTGCACACCGGCAAGGTGCTGCTCGTCGCCGGGTCGGGGAACAACGCCGCCAATTTCGACGCCAAGAGCTTCCGCTCGGTCCTGTGGGACCCCGAGCACAACACCTACAAGAACGTCGCCACCCCCAAGGACCTCTTCTGCGCCGGTCACACCCAGCTGCCCGACGGCAAGCTGCTGATCGCGGGCGGCACCCAGCGCTACGAGAAGCTGGAGGGGGACGTCACCAAGGCGGGCGGGCTGATGGTCGTCCACAACGAGGACCCCGACAAGCCCATGACCCTCCCGGCGGGCACCCGCTTCACCGGCGGGAAGAGCGGCAAGACCTTCGAGTCCAACGACCCCCTGCTCGTGCCCCGCGCCAAGAAGACGCAAGGGGAGGGGGGCAAGGTGACCGTCACCGCCAGCACCGCCCGCGTCTACGTGGAGGCGCTCGGCCAGGGCCCCAAGTACGAAACCGGCCTCACCGACAACTACCGCATCGAGGGTCTCAAGGGAAAGGACGCCCAGAACCTCTACGGCATCGCCAACAAGCTCTCCTTCGACAAGAAGGATTTCCAGGGCATCAAGGACTCCTTCGAATTCGACCCCATCGCCGAGCGGTACGTCCCGGTCGACCCGATGCGGGAGGCCCGCTGGTATCCGACCCTGACCACCCTCCCCGACGGCAGGGTCCTGTCCGTCTCGGGACTGGACGAGATCGGCCAGGTCGTCCCCGGGAAGAACGAGGTCTACGACCCGAAGACCAAGAAGTGGAGCTATCTCCCCAAGGAGCGGTTCTTCCCCACCTACCCCGCCCTTTTCCTCACCGACAAGGGCCGGATCTTCTACACCGGGTCGAACGCGGGCTACGGGCCGGCCGACAAGGGCCGGGTACCGGGACTGTGGGATTTGGAGAGCAACGCGTTCACCGAGGTGCCCGGGATGAGCGCCCCGGACACCCTGGAGACCTCGATGTCCGTCCTGCTGCCGCCCGCCCAGGCACAGCGGTACATGGTGCTCGGCGGCGGCGGGGTCGGTGAGAACAAGAAATCCACCGCCAAGACCCGCATCGTCGATCTGCACGACCCCAAGCCGCGCTTCCGGGACGGCCCCGACCTCTACGCCAAGGCCCGCTACCCGAGCAGCGTCATCCTGCCCGACGACACCGTGCTGACGACCAACGGCTCGGGCGACTACCGCGGCCGCGGCGACTCCAACGTCCTGAAGGCCGAGCTGTACGACCCGAGGACCAACACCAAGCGCGCGGTGGCCGATCCGCTGGTGGGCCGCAATTACCACTCCGGCGCGCTGCTGCTGCCCGACGGGCGGGTCATGACCTTCGGCTCCGACTCGCTCTTCGGCGACCGGGCCAATTCCAAACCCGCCACGTTCCAGCAGCAGATGGACCTCTACACCCCGCCCTATCTCTTCCGCGACTCGCGCCCCGAGCTGCGGGACACCGCTCCGAGAACGGTGAAGGCGGGCGAGAAGACCACCTACGCGACGGCGCACTCCCAAACCATCCGCAAGGCCCGGCTGATCCGGCCCGGCTCCTTCACCCACGTCACCAATATCGAGCAGCGTTCGATCGAATTGGAACTCACCAAGACGGCGAACGACATCACCGTCACGCTGCCCAAGGACACGTCCCTGATGCCCCCCGGCTGGTACATGCTGCATGTGATCGACGACCAGGGGACCCCGTCCAAGGCGGTCTGGATCAAGGTCCCCCGGGTCGGGGATCCGGACTGAATCGCCGGACGGGCTGCTATTGGCTGGGCTCAGCCGAAACCAGCCCGTCCGGCGCTTGAGGACGCGCCCGCAGGGCGCTCGCCGCCGCAGGCGGCACAGCGGTCGGCAGCCGAGGGCCCGCCGGGCAGGCGAGAGGCGGCACAGCGGCCCGCAGCCGAGAAACCCGCCGGGCAGGCCCTGGCCCCGGCCTCAACCCGCGTTGCGGGCCAGCTCCAGGGCGTAGGTCTCCCACCACTGCCCCGCGTCCGGGCCGCCCTTGCAGGCGCCGTCGGACTCCCCCGGCCGCTTGACCCAGAGATAGGCGTCCGCCAGCGAGTCCCCGGTCCGGGTGGTCGGGGGTTCGCCGAGGGCCCGGCCGGAGGGGTTGCACCAGGCCTTCTCGTGGTCGCCGCCGTTCAGCGGGCCGTTGCCGTTGCGACTGGTGTCGATGACGAAGTGCTTGCCGCCCACGAGGGCGGAGAGCCTGCGGCCGTAGTCCTTGTTGGCCCGGGTGGTCTGGAAGTTGGAGACGTTGAGCGCGAATCCGTCGGCCTTGGCGATACCGGCCCGCCGCAGCGGCTCCGCCATCCGCCCGGCGGGCGTGACCCAGCTGGGATTGCCCGCGTCGAGATAGACCTTGGTGCGCGGCAGCGCCTTGAGCTTGCCGACGGCCTCGTTGAGCAGCGCGAACCGCTCCTCGTGGAACTCGCGCGGCGTGCAGCCGTCCTCGATGTGCGGCAGTGCGTCCGGCTCGAGGATCACGGTCGCGCTGCGGTCACCGATGCCCCTGGCCGCCTGGTCCAGCCACTGGCGGTACGCGTCGCCGTCGGCGGCGCCGCCCTGGGAGTACTGGCCGCAGTCGCGGTGCGGGATGTTGTAGAGCACCAGCAGGGCGTCCCGGTCGGCCTTGGCGGCGGCCTGGGTGAAGCCGCGCGTCTGCCCCTCCGGGTCGTCCACGCCGATCCACTCCGCGACCGGCTGCGCGGCGATCTTCTCGAGCAGCTCGGCCTCCCGCGCCTTGCCGTCGCGGCGCAGCCGGTCGGCCCGCCGGGCGGCGGTGGCCTGCGGATTGACCCAGAACGGGGCCTGGGCCTTGGGCTGCTGGGTGGGCGGCCGTGAGGACTCGCGCTCCTTCGGGGCGGCGGTGTCCGAGGACGAGAAGCACCCGGAGAGCAGCAGCAGCGCCCCCACCGCGGCTGCCGCCCGCACCGGGCCCGTGCGGCCTCTGCGTGTATGGCCGGTGTAGCTGCCGTACATCCACTCCCCCTTGGCTGTACTGCCTGGGGGTGCCCCCAGACCCGCGCGGGACATGACCGGTCGTCTCAATGCTGACACAGACGTGTCCTCCACAGTGGGTGCTCAGGGTATGACTTGGCGTCATATCGCCCTGTTGGGTCAGGGTCCACCGTCGCGGCCTGCCGGAAGCCGTGGTTCACACCCGGCCCGCACCGGTCAGGTAGGCGGAGACGACGACGTTGGCGGAGTAGGAGTGCCGGACGCGGTCGTAGTCACCGCCACAGGTGATCAGTCGCAGTTCGGCCCGGTGCGCCTCGCGCGGCCCGTAGACCTTCCGGGCGTCGAAGCGGTCCTTGCTGTAGACGGAGACGTCCTCGACGGTGAACTCGGCGCTCGTGCCGTCGACCCGGGCCACGGTGATCGTCTCCCCCGTTTTCAGCTCGCTGAGGTCGTAGAAGACGGCGCGTGCGCGGGGGGTGTCGAGGTGGCCGACGAGGACGGCGGCGCCGGGGCTGCCGGGCTGCGGGCCGCCGCGGTACCAGCCGACGGCGTTGGACCGCGAGTACGGCGGCGGTTCCACCGCCCCCGTCGGATTGAGGCCGCGCTCCTCGATCGGCGCCCAGACGCCCGTCGCCTTGATCGACAAACCCCGGGGCCGGGAAGCGGGCAGCGGTTCGTGGGCCGGGGGCAGTGAGCGGCCCATCGGGCGGCCCGCCGCGGCGACGTCACCGGTGGTGGGCGTGGCGGGCCCGTGCCCCTCGGTGATCTCCCGCCCCCACAGCCACAGGGCCAGCAGCAGCGCCGCCCAGGTCACTCCGGTCAGGAGGCGGCCGGTGCCACTGGCACGCGGTTCGGACATCGACTCGGGCCGCGTTCCGTCAGTGCCGCGATTCGTCGGTGTCGCGGCGCTGCGCGGCCTCGTTGCGGCGGCGGTACCAGATCACTCCGGCGGCGATCAGCGCCGTGCTGCCCGCGAGGACGAGTCCCGGTGTGCCGGGTGCCTCGGCGGTGGCCATCGACGTGCCGCCGCCGCCCGCGGGTACGGGCGCGACGGGCAGCTCCGAGGAGTGCGGGTCGGGCAGGGGGTGGTCGCCGGGCGGCAGCCCGCCGGGCTGGTCGTGGCCGGCCGGCGGCTCGTGGGTCTCGGATCCGACGCGGTCGTCCTGCCGGTCGTGGCCGCCCGCCGGCTCCTCGCCCTCCTTGACGATGGTCAGCCGTCCGGCGGCCATCGCGTCGTAGCCGTCGCAGTTGACCTTGACGGGATAGACGCCGGGGGCGACGGTCGAGCGGACGGTCGCCTCCGCGAACAGCCCGGCCGAGTCCCTGGCGAGCACCGCGTCGGTGACGAACGCCTCGGAGCTGGCGGTGGCCTTGTTGTTGCCGCAGCCCGAGACGCGCAGTTGCACCTCGCCGCCGGGGTGGCTGGTGACGGGGGTGAGTTCGACGGTCCCCGACATGGTGGCGGGGTCGTCGACGGCGTACGCGGGGGCAGCGCAGACGACGGCCGCCGCCACGAGGGCGCCACAGAATGTGAAGCGGGCAGAGTCCATGGTGAAACCTCCTGGGTACGTCAGAAGGTTCACCCGCCGGCCTCCGGCGTCGCATCCGCTCCGTAGCCGTATTGCGCCATCCGGTGCCCAAAGGCCCCCGATCGGCTCGGAGCGGACCGGGTCGCCTCAGGCCGGTTGAGGCCGGGTCAGATCAGTTCGACGAGGTCGGCGATCGAGTCCACGACGCGCGAGGGGCGGAAGGGGTGCAGCTCGATCTCCTCGGAGCGGGTGAGCCCGGTCAGCACGAGGAAGGTCTCCATGCCGGCCTCCAGCCCGGCCAGCACATCGGTGTCCATCCGGTCGCCGATCATGGCGCTGGTCTCGGAGTGCGCGCCGATCGCGTTGAGCCCGGCCCGCATCATCAGCGGGTTCGGCTTGCCGACGAAGTACGGCTCGCGGCCGGTCGCCTTGGTGATCAGGGCGGCGACGGAGCCGGTGGCGGGCAGGGCACCCTCGGCGGAGGGGCCGGTCTCATCGGGGTTGGTGGCGATGAAGCGGGCGCCGGAGTTGATCAGCCGGATGGCCTTGGTGAGCGCCTCGAAGCTGTAGGTGCGGGTCTCGCCGAGGACCACGTAGTCGGGGTCGTGGTCGGTGAGGACGTAGCCGATGTCGTGCAGGGCGGTGGTGAGGCCGGCCTCGCCGATGACGTAGGCGGTGCCGCCGGGCCGCTGGTCGTCCAGGAACTTGGCGGTGGCCAGCGCGGAGGTCCAGATGTTGTCGACGGGGACGTCGAGCCCGATGCGGGCCAGCCGGGCGTGCAGGTCACGGGGGGTGTAGATGGAGTTGTTGGTCAGTACGAGAAAGGGCTTGCCGGACTCGCGGAGCCGCTTGATGAAGGTGTCCGCGCCGGGCACCGGGATGCCCTCGTGCATCAGGACACCGTCCATGTCGGTCAGCCAGGACTCGATGGGCTTGCGCTCTGCCACAGTGGGACTCCTGCCGTAATCGCCCCTCGCCGGGGCTGGGTACGCCAGGGCGGCACCTCTCGTGCGCCGCCCTGACCCCTCCAGCCTAATCAGCTCCCGGCCGTGCTCTCCCGGACGGCGGCGCGGGAGGGCTCAGCGGCCCGACCGCCGCGCCCCGAACATCAGCGCCGCCCCGCCGAGCAGCAGCGCGAGGCCCGCGGCGCCGATCCCGAAGAGGTGGTGCGAGGAGCCCGTGTCGGCGAGCGCGGGCGGGCTCGCGGCGACGTCGCGGGGCGTGCGGTGACCGGCGTCGCCGGGGTCCATCGCGTCCCCGGCGTGTCCGTCGGGGACGCGCCGCCCGGTCTCCTCGGCGGGTTCGGGCGCGCCCTCCTCGATGACGAAGGTGTAGTCGTCGGACTCCCCCACCCACTCGCCGTCGTTCCCCCGGCGCTGCACGGCGGTCACATTGGCGGTGACCGGGCCTTCGGCGGCGCCGGCCGCGAAGGACAGCCGCAGGTCGACGGTGACCGAGCGGCGGGCGGGGACGGCGAAGCCGGGGAAGTCCGGCGATGCGCCGTCGAAGACGCCGACGTTCTCGGCCTCGTCGGTCCGCTCGAAGCGCACGGGCCGCCAGCGCTCGGCGCCCCGGTCGTAGAAGTCGAGGTGGATGTCGCCGGGCCGCAGCGCGCGGCCCCGGTCGGCGAGGACCATGACCGGGTGCACGGCCTGGCAGTCGGCGCCCGTGCCGTTGCGCAGCTCCAGCCGCCAGCCGTGCGGGGCGCCGCCGCGCCCGTACGCCTCGGGGCCGCCGCTCAGCCGTGAGCTGATCGGGAAGGCGGCGCTGCCGGGGTCGCCGCAGGGCGGCTGTTCGGCGGCCGGGCGCGCGGCGGCCCGCACTGATGCCGCCGGTGCCGCCGCCGGGACGAGCGCGAGCGCGGCGGCGCCGACTGCGACAAGGGCACGGGGCAGGGACATCGCGGGACCTTTACGGGTGGGAGTACGGGTGAGGGCGGCGGGTGGGGCTCCGGGTCCTCTGGAACATCCCACCGCCCGCGCGCACGAGCCCGGCGCGGCGCGGTCCCGTGCGGCCGACTGGCCGTCACATACCGCCCGATGTGACGATTTTCGTCTCATCGGACCGGGTGCTGAAGGCCGTGCCGGACCGCCCGAAGAGCGGGGCGAGCGCCAGCTCGGCCGCGCCCTCGACCACGGTCCGGCCGCCGCCGGGGGTGACGGCCACGGGGACCGTACGGCCGTCCGCGCGGGCGGCGTCCTCGGCGAGGACCGCGCGCACGCCGCGCAGATACGGCTCCGGTTCGGCCAGCACGGTCCGACCGCCGAGCAGGACGAGGTCGATGTCCAGCAGTCGTACGAGGTTGGCGGCGCCGACGCCGAGCAGCCGCGCCGCGCGGGCGGTGTCACCGGCCGCGACGGCGTCCAGGCAGAGCGCTTCGACGCAGCCCCGGTTGCCGCACGGGCACGGCGGCCCGTCGAGCTGGAGCACCTGGTGCCCGAACTCCCCGGCCCCGGTCCTGGCCCCCCGGTGCACCCCGCCACCGAGGACGAGCCCGGCGCCGAGCCCCGTGCCGAGGTGCAGATACGCGAAGGAGTCGGCGGCGGGCCCGCCGCCCGCGCCGCGCAGCACGAGTCCGAGCGCGGCGGCGTTGGTGTCCTTGTCGACGACGACCGGCAGCCCGAGCCGCTCGGCGAGCGCGTCACGCAGCGGGAAGCCGTCCCACTCGGGGAACCCGGTGACCCGGTGCAGCACGCCGCTCGCATGATCGAGCGGTCCGGGCACGGCGACACCGATGCCCAGGAGGGGGCGGTGCGCGCGGGGCATGTCGCTGCCGCTGGGGGCGGGGCCGCTGCCGCGGGGCGGGACGGGGCTGGGCGACCCGTCGCGGGGGCCGCCGGCCGGGCTCGCGCCCGGGTCCGGGCGGTCGTCGGCCGACGCCTCCGCGCCGCCCTCCGCCAACAGCGCCGCCACCTCCCTCGCCACTGTGCTCAGCAGCACCTGCGCGCCCGCGCCGAAGGCGAGGGGGGCCGTGCGGGTGGCGACGGGGGTGCCGGTGAGGTCGACGAGGATCGCGGTCAGGGCGTCGCGGTCGAGGTGGAGACCGATGGCGTGGGCCGCGTCCGGGACCAGGCGCCAGGTCGTGGCGGGCTTGCCGCCGGTGGACGCGCGGCGGCCCGCCTCGGCGGCGAGCCCCGCCGCCCGCAGCCGGGCGCAGATCTTGCTGACCGCCTGCGGGGTCAGGCCCGTGCGCCCGGCCAGCTCCGCGCGGCTCGCGCCGCCCGCGCCCGCGTCACGCAGCAGCCCGAGGACGAGGGCGGCGTTGTGGTCGCGCAGCGCGGCGAGGTTGGCGCCTGGCTGGGGAGTGACTGCACCGTTGTTCACACCGCCCATTGTCGCCATCGCTTGCACTTTCGCAACAGCGTTGCCAAAGTGGAGGGTATGGATGGCACCACCGGCACCCCCACCCCCCGCACCCCGCTTCGCGTCGGACTCATCGGCTACGGCCTGGCGGGCTCCGTCTTCCACGCCCCGCTGATCGCCGCGACCGGGGGTCTGGTCCTCGACACGGTCGTCACGGCCGACCCCGACCGGCAGCGGCAGGCCGTGGCCGAGCACCCGGGCGTCACCACGGTCGCCGACACGGACGCCCTCTTCGCGCGGGCGGGCGGGCTCGACCTGATCGTCATCGCCTCCCCCAACCGCACCCACGTCCCGCTCGCCCGCAGGGCCCTGGAGGCCGGGCTGCCGGTGGTCGTCGACAAGCCGCTCGCCGCGACGGCCGCCGAGGCCGAGGCGCTGGCCGCCCTGGCCGAGGAGCGCGGGCTGTTGCTCAGCGCCTTCCAGAACCGTCGCTGGGACAACGACTTCCGTACCGTCCAGAAGCTGATCGCCGACGGCGCCCTCGGCCGGGTCCAGCGCTTCGAGTCCCGCTTCGAGCGCTGGCGGCCGCACCCCAAGGGCGGCTGGCGCGAGTCCGGTGACCCGGCCGAGATCGGCGGGCTCCTCTACGACCTGGGCAGCCATGTCGTGGACCAGGCCCTGCACCTCTTCGGCCCGGCCGCCACCGTCTACGCCGAGACCGATGTGCGACGCGACGGCGCCGAGGCCGACGACGACACGTTCATCGCGATCACGCACGTGGGCGGCGTCCGCTCCCATCTGTGGGTGAGCGCCACCACCGCCCAGCTCGGCCCCCGCTTCCGGGTGCTCGGCAGCGAGGCGGGCTTCGTGAAGTACGGCCTCGACCCGCAGGAAGCCGCGCTGCGCGAGGGCCTGCGGCCCACGGCCGACGCCGCGGCCTGGGGCGTCGAACCCGAATGCGCGTGGGGCCGCCTCGGGGCGGGCGAGTCCCCGCAGACAGGCGGCGGGGAGCCCGTACCGACCCTGCCCGGCGACTACCCCGCCTACTACGCGGCGATCGAGGAGGCCCTGCGCACGGGTGGCCGGCCGCCGGTCACGGCGGCGGAGGCGGCCGATGCCCTGCGCGTCCTGGAGGCGGCCCGGACCTCGGCGGCACAAGGCCGCGCGGTGCGGATCGGGGCGGGTCGATGAACGAGGAGATCGCACGGCTGGAGGAGCAGGAACGCCGCCTGGTCCTCGACCACTTCGACAACGACGACGCCTGGCGCCTGGGCTCGCTCCTGGCCGGGCTGGCCCGCGCGCGCGGCGCCGCCGTCACGATCACCGTCCGGCGCGGCGCCCAGCGCCTCTTCCACTGCGCCCTGCCCGGCACCTCCGCCGACAACGACGCCTGGCTGGACCGCAAATGCCGCGTCGTCGAGCGCTACGCCGAGTCCTCCTACCTCGTGGGCGCCCGTTTCCGCGCGAAGGGTCGCACCTTCGAGGACTCCTCCCGGCTGGACCCGGACCTCTACGCCGCGCACGGCGGCGCCTTCCCGGTCACGGTGCGCGGCACGGGCGTCGTGGGCGCGGTCGCGGTGTCGGGGCTGGCGCAGGGCGACGACCACGCACTGGTGGTGGAGGCGCTGGAACGGTTCCTCGCCGAGGGCTGACGCGGGGTCGCGCGACCGGGACGGACGGGCGGAATATCGCTCGATCCGCGCGCGCGGCATACGTATCGTGGCCTGGCCGAAGGCACACGGGGGGCATCGGTCCGGCATGCCCCCGACGCGAGGGAAAGAGCGGCACAGTGGAGCACAGCGGATGGGCCGACGAGGGGTTCGGGGCCGTCGCGGACGCGTTCGCCCGGAACTTCGCCGAGCGCGGTGACCTCGGCGCGGCCGTGACCGTGTTCGCGGGCGGCCGCAAGGTCGTCGACCTGTGGGGCGGCATCGCCGACCAGCGGACCGGCCGGGCCTGGGAAGAGGACACGGCCGTCCCGGTCTTCTCCGCCGCCAAGGGCATCGTCGGCATCTGCGCCCATCTGCTCGCCCAGCAGGGACGGCTCGACCTCGACGCCCCCATGGCCGACTACTGGCCGGAGTTCGGGCGGCACGGCAAGGAGAAGATCACGACGCGCATGGTGCTCGCGCACCGCGCCGGCCTCCCCGCCGTCGACGACCGCACGCTGACCTTCGAGGACCTCGTCGCCTGGACCCCGGTCATCAAGGCCCTCAAGAAGCAGGAGCCCCTCTGGGAGCCCGGCACCGCGCTGGAGTACCACGGGTTCACCCTGGGCTGGCTGGTCGGCGAGGTGATCCGGCGGATCACCGGGCTCACCATCGGCGCGTACTTCCGCGAGGCCGTCGCCGACGACCTGGGCCTCGGCACCTGGATCGGCGTGCCGGAGGACGAATTCCCGTCGCTGGCCCACCTCGTCGAGGCCGACGGACGGCCCGCGCTGCCCGACCCCGAGACGCTCATCATGCGGATCCTGACGACGAACGGGCTGGTGCCCTTCCCCGGTCTCGACGACCCGCACGGCTACAACTCCGCTGCCCTGCTGACCGCCGAGTTCCCCGCGACGGGCGGCGTCTCCTCGGCGCGCGGCCTGGCCACGCTGTACGCGGCCGCCGCGCACGGTGTGAACGGCGGGCCGCGGCTGCTCAGCCGGGAGACCGTCACGGACGCGGTGCGGGAGCAGTCGGCCGGCGCCTCCTGGTCGGGCTTCCCCGACCTGGGCGCGCGGTGGGGCTCCGGATTCCACCTCGACTCGTCCCGGCACCCCCTGCTCGGCCCGCGCAGCTTCGGCCACGACGGCTCGGGCGGACAACTGGCCTTCGGTGACGACGAATACGGCGTCGGCTTCGGCTATGTCACCAACCGGATGATCGGCAACGGCGATGCGCGGACGGCGTCGCTGCTCATGGCGGTACGGGAGAGCTTGCGCTAACGCTTGGCCGACTGCGGGCCGTCTTGCCGCCTGCGGCGGCGGGCGCCCTGCGGGCGCGTCCTCAAACGCCGGACGGGCTGGTGATGGCTGAGCTCAGCCACAACAAGCCCGTCCGGCGACCCCGGACACCGCCGCGCAGCGGAGGTGCACACCCGACAGCAGTCCGCAGGACAACAGGCATCGCCCGCCCCCGGAAGCTCGGGGCGGGCGATGCCTGATGGGGGAACTGCTACCACGGCTTCGCGGCGGTCTCGTCGGCCTTGATGCAGGCGGCGCGCTGCTTGGCGATGGCGTTGGCCTGGGCCTGGGCGCGGTTGGCCGCCTCGGGCTCGCCCATCTTCCGCAGCTTGGCGGCCTTGGCCTTGAGGTCGGCGACCTGCTGGCCCATCTGGGCGATGTTGCAGGTCTTGTGGGGGGCCGCGGTGGCGGTCGTGACGGGCAGGGCCGTGAACAGAACACCACCGGCGAGCGCGGCGGTCACGGCGAGCGCGGAAATACGACGCATGCGTCTCTCCAAGTTCCGGGTCGTACCGACCCGTTGAGGGGGGAAAATTCGCCGACCTCCATCGGTTACCCAAGGTGGCCGACAATGCGGAGCGTAGTGGAAATAGGGATCTTGAAGGCCCGGCAAGTCGGGCAGAGCCCGCATATCCGACCGTCAACTCCCCGTGCTTTCCGTCACTTACGAAGGCCCGACCGATACCGCACCACCGCACACCACTCGTCACACACCGCCATGGCGCCGTCAAGCATCACTCACTGTCACGTCCTGAATTCACCCGTCACCGCGAGGGACCCGGCACCGACGCCCGGTCGCGGTGACCCGCGTCTGTGACCCGTGCCCCGGGAAGCCGCAGGTCACCTAGGATCGATCGGGAACAATCCGACTCCCGAGCTCGTGGAACTCCCGCTCGTTGTGGGAGTGGCGGGCCTGCGCCGAGCATGGGGCAGGCGGGACGCACGAGTGAGGAGCAGGGCGTGGCGGACGCGGCGGTCGACGCACGGTCGGAGCACAACGAGCCCGAGGGCGGGCCGGCCCCGGAGGGCCGACGCGGCGCGAAAACGAAGAAGCAGCGCCCCTTCTGGAAGGAGCTGCCGATCCTCCTCGGCGTCGCGCTCCTGCTCGCCCTGCTGATCAAGACGTTCCTGGTGCAGGCGTTCTCGATCCCGTCGGACTCCATGCAGAACACCCTGCAGCCGGGTGACCGGGTGCTGGTCGACAAGCTGACCCCGTGGTTCGGCTCGGAGCCCGAGCGCGGCGAGGTCGTCGTCTTCCACGACCCGGGCGACTGGATGAAGTACGAGCCGACCCCGCAGCCCAACGCCGCCCAGAAGGTGCTCAGCTTCATCGGGCTGATGCCGTCCGCCGAGGAGAAGGACCTGATCAAGCGGGTCATCGGGGTCGGCGGAGACACGGTGGAGTGCAAGGGTTCGGGCCCGGTCAAGGTCAACGGCAAGCCCCTCGACGAGCCGCAGGTCTTCGCGGGGAACACGGCCTGCAGCACGGACGACAAGGGGCAGTTCAAGGTCAAGGTCCCCAAGGGGCACCTGTGGGTGATGGGCGACCACCGCCAGAACTCGGCGGACTCCCGCTACCACCGCGAGAACCCCGGCGGCGGCATGGTGCCGGTCGGCAACGTGGTGGGCCGCGCGGTCGTCGTCGCCTGGCCGATCGACCGCTGGGCCACGCTGCCGGTGCCGGACACGTTCGACCAGAAGGGCATCAACACGGTGGCCGCCACGGCCCCGGGCACGCTGGCCCTCGTGGGCGCGGTACCGCTGGTGTGGCTGCGCAGGCGCTCCCGCGCGGGGGCGTGACGGACGGACTCAAAATCCGTCGGCCGTCGGTCCGGGCGACAGCCTCGTTGTCTCAACCCAGTACCCCACGTCGAGGTGGTCGGCCGGTAGTGCCCGATGCCGCTCGGCTGGCGGCTCACGAAGCGGGTCGGCCCTGATGTCAACGGTGGGCAGTGAGGAAGTCACGACCGCGCTCGTCGAGCTCGGCCGCGCAGCGCAGACCACGGGCCCGGAAGCGGGTCAGGTCGCGGCGCATGCTTCTGACGGCCTTGCGGGTACGGACGGAGGCGACGCCGTCCATGTGGTCCATGGCCCGGCCCCAGGTCGCGCATGCCTCCTCGATGGCGCCTTGGCCGGCTTGGAGTTCGGCCTGGGCGACGAGGTCGAGGGCGATGATGCGTGCGTAGGTGCCCGGCGGGCGGCTGGCGGCGGCGCGGGCGTACTGCTGGGCAGCGTTGCGGGGGTCGCCCAGGGTGGCGAAGACCTTGGCTGTACGGGAGCGGACAGTGGCCTCCACCGGTCCCCAGGCCAGGGCCCAGAAGGGTGTGGGGTCTCCCTTGGCTGTATCGAGGCAGGCCCGCGCGCGTTCGACCGCGCGGACGGCTTGCTGGCGCTGGTTGGTCTTGGACAGGGCGTGGGCGTAGGTGATGTGGAAGAGGGCTTCGGTGGCGGGGTCGACGTGGCCTTTCGCCCTGTCCAGGCCGGTCTCGGCCAAGGCCAGGCAGTGCTCGGCGCGGTGGATCTTCATGCCCTGCTGGGACATGGTCCGCATGACGAAGCCGTCGTGGCCGGGGACGCCTGACTCGGTGGCGAGCGCGTAGGACTGCAAGTAGTACCGCTGTGCCAGCCCTTGTTCTCCGGCGTCGTAGCTCTTCCAGCCGGCCAGGTGCACACCCGAGGCGGCGGCGGAGAGCATCTGGCGGCGTGCCTCCTCGGTGCGGAAGCGCCCTCGGCACAGAGTGGCGACGTCGGACATCAGGTACTGCACCAGGGCGGAACGGCCGTGCTGTCCGCCATGGAGCTCATCCATGTCCGTGAAGACCCGCACCATGTCGCGGACGGCGGCGACCTCGGCGTTTCCTGCGATAGCGCCGCTACGGGCGGCGGCAGCGCGGCCGGCGATGTCGTGGAGGTAGCCCAGCGGCAGGGCTGCGGCTGCAACGGAGTAGGCGGAAGTGGCGAGGAAGCGGCGTCGGTTCACGTCTGCCTTCCCGATCAGGGTCAGGGTCTCGACCGGGTCGGGACCGAGGGACAGTCCGATGCTGTCATCCTCCCCACGCCCTATGGAAAGGCCCAAGTGGTCCACAGTCACCAGGCGGCCCAGCAGCCGGGAGAGGGCTTCGGCGAGATACCGGGGAGTGTTCCCGGCGGGCTGGGCCCCGGAGATCCAGTGCTCGACGGTGGAGCGGTTGGTGCGTAAGACCTCACCCGATTCCCCCGCGACGATGCGCACGACGTGAGCGATCGTTTCGTACGGCAGCCTCTTCTCGTCGATGAGGGCTTTGAGCTGCATGTTCGGCGTGCGCTTGGTCATAGCCAGCCTCGGTATACGCGATATACGTCTCCGCCAGGGCCACACGGTACCCCTCAACTCGCCTTCGCAGTTCACTGATTGAGCGCCCACAAGCGCGGTCCTCCCGGGCCGTTGAGAGGGCGGCGCAACCCGTTGGCCGTGCGCCCATGAGGTGGTGCACGGGACGGCGACGTGACGAAGGAGGAAACGATGGAGATCACCCAGCCCCCGGCCTACACCGCGCCGGTCGTCCTGGACGCCGGAGCTGTCGCGGAGGTGACGCTCGGCAACCAGAACTTCGACACCGTTGACGACACCCAGTACAAGCAGGGCACCTGATCCACCAGCCGGGGGGGGGGGGGGGGGGGGGGGGGAAGAGGGAGGGGGGGGGGGGGGGGGGGGGGGGGGGGGGGGGGAGGAGGGGGGAGGGGGGGGGGGGGGGGGGGGGGGGGGGGGGGTGGGGGTGAAGGGGGTCGTGGGAGGGGGGGTCGGAGTCAGCCAGCGGTCGGTGGAGCGCTACCGCA
>NZ_JBVIQR010000040.1:0-18040 GCF_055576875.1 Streptomyces sp. NPDC033229
GGCCAATCCCACAAATTGATCACAACCGAATACGCGCCCTAGTCGTCCTCCGGCGCGGAGCGCGACGGAACCAGGCAGCGGCCGTCCGGCCGCGCAGCGGAAGGCCGGGGCACGGGCGCCGGATCGGGCTCGGACACGGGCTCCGAAGCGGACGCGCCTCCGCGCCGATGCCCGGAGCCGGCAGTACTGCCCTCGGCAGCAGACACCCCACCCGGGGACCGGGGCTCGGATACCGGCTCACAGCCAGGCGCCGCTGTTCCGCGCGGCACGGGAGCAGAACCGGCAGAGCCCTCCGCGGGAGAGCCCCGCAACGTCAGCATGACCACCCCCGTCGTGGCGACCGCGCCCGACACGACGGCCAGCACGCCGCCGGCGACGCCGTAGCGGAAGCCCTCGCCGAGGACCGTGATGCCGACCGCCGCGGCCACGACGGGGTTGACGACGGTCACCGTCGCGAGCGGTGCCGCGAGCCCCGCCCCGCGGTAGGCGGCTTGTGACAGCAGCAGGCCCGCCGTGGCGAGGACCGCGATGATGCCGAGGGTGGGCAGCAGGGAGTCCGTCGCGCGGTCGGTCCAGTCGTCGGCCGCCGCCTTGGTGAAGACGGACGCGATGCCGAAGGCGGCACCCGCCGCGGAGGCCAGCATCACGCCCCGTACGACAGGCCGCCGCATCCGGTGTGCGGCGAGCGCGAGCGCGGCCACGGCGGCCAGGACGACCGCCGCGAGCACCGGTCGCTCGGCGCCGCCGAGGGTCTCCGGGTGCGGGGTCCCCGTCAGGGAGAGCAGGCCCGCGAGGCCGACGGTCGCGAGGACGGCCCCGCGCCACCCCGCGGCCCCGACCGGCCGGTGTACGAGCAGGGCGGCCATCGGCAGGGCGAACACCAAGGTCAGCGCGCCCAGCGGCTGCACCAGGCTGAGCGGTCCGAACGCCAGGGCGACCACGTGCAGCGCGGCGCCGAGGCCGGTGAGCGCGACGGCACCCCACCAGCCCGGGCGGCGCAGCGGCGCGTAGGTGACACCGTCACTCGTGGCCGCGACGCGCTCCTGCGCGATGGCCGCGGCCGCGTAGGCGGCGGCGGATATCAGGCACAGCAGCACCGACACCATGAGTGAACTCACGCCACGCCTCGCCTGTCCGTTCCATCGCATCCATCGCGGTTCATACCCCCAACAATGCCTCGCGCGGGGCGCCGCCGTCGTCGTACCTGGGTACGGGCTTGGTCCTACTACCGATGGAGTACCGAGGCAGTACGGAGGGTGGCCCCGTCACTCCCGTCGGGGGCGAGCGGCACGGATGGTCACGATGGCCAATTCTCCCCATCCCCTCAACCGGAATATCCGGAATCGACGTCATCCATACGCGGTCTGCTCTTCATGAATTTCCATGTCGTGGAGGCGGAGCCGGGTCCGAGGGTGTCCGGAAAACTCGTTGCCAATCCTCACCCCGGACCTATGGACTCGACGCGAGCGCCCGCAGGGGACTTGGTTGTACATCACGGGGGGAACCACCATGTGCAGCACTTCACCAATCTGGCATGCCCATGCACTCGGGGAGGCCGAGGGGCGAAAGGGCCGTCGCGTCACCGTCATCGGCGCCGGGGTGGCCGGGCTGGTGGCGGCCCACGAGCTGGAACGGCTGAATTACCGGGTCCGGGTACTGGAAGGCAACACCCGTATCGGCGGTCGCGTCCACACCCACCGGTTCGGCCGCGCCCCTGGCGCACCGTCCGTGGAACTCGGCGCCATGCGCATTCCGACCCATCATCGCCGCACCCTGGAATACATCGAACATTTGCACCTCGGTGAAAATGTTCGGGAATTCAGGACCTTCCTGTCGGACGAGAACGCATTTCTGCACACGGCCGACGGATTCGTGCGGATCCGGGACGCCTCCGGTCCGCTGCACCGCGGCTTCCGGCGCGAGCTCGCGCGGGAGCGCCACCCCGGCTCGTACGACGACGCCACCGTCGCCTTCGGTGCCTGGCTCACCGCCGTCGTCGGGGCCATCGCCCCGCCGGACCTGCGGGACGCGCTGCGCGAGGACCTGCGTCGACAGTTGCTCGACCTGGTCGCCCGGATCGATCCGGCTCCGTACCTGACCGGGGCCGCCGGGGGCCGGGTGGATCTCCACGCGCTCTTCGCCGCGCACCCGGGGATCCGGGCCGGTTGCAGCGGCCGGCTCAACAGCTTCCTCGACGACATCCTCACCGAGACCGGCCCCGCGCTGCTGCGGATCGAGGGCGGCATGGACCAGTTGCCCCGACGGCTCGCCGAGCGGCTGCGGGGCCCGGTGTCGTGCGGCCGCAAGGTGGTGGGCATCGAGGTGCGGGAGCACGACGTGCTGGTCCGCTCCCGGGCGGGCGCCGGCACGGTCGTCGAGCCCAGCGACTTCGTCGTCTGCGCGGTGCCCTTCCCGGCGCTGCGGCGCATGCGGCTGACCGGCCTGGACGCCGACAAGCTGGCCGTGCTGCGCGAGGTGGACTACTGCCCGGCCACCAAGGTGGCCTTCCACTGCCGGGAGCCCTTCTGGCAGGCGGACGGCATCGCCGGCGGGGCCTCGTTCACCGGCGGCAGCATCCGCCAGACGTACTACCCGCCCGCGGACGGCGGCCCGGGCCGGGGGGCGGCGCTGCTGGCCAGCTACACGATCGGCCGCGAGGCCGGACGGCTGGGGCGGATGTCACCCCGCCGCCGGCACCGGCTCGTCCTGGAGGAGCTGAGCGCGGTCCATCCCGAGCTGCTGCGGCCCGGCATGGTCCTGGACGCGGTGAGCACGGCGTGGGGGCACACGCCGTGGACCGTGGGCTGTGCGATGCGCTGGGGCAAGGACGCGGCCGAGGCCGAGGCGGAGCGCGCCCGCGCGGCCCGCCCGGTGCACCGGCTGTTCTTCGCGGGCGAGCACACCTCGACGACCCCGGCGTGGATCGAGGGGGCCGTCGAATCGGCGCTGCGGGCCGTCGGGGAGATCGACGGGTACGCGCCGAGCCGCCGCCCCGCCGCCTCGGGGGTCCATGCCCCCGCGGGAGCGTGCTGATGAGCGTCTTCGACCTGCCGAGGCTGCACTTCGCCGGAGGCGCGACCACGAAACTGCCGACCGGGCCGCGCTGCGGACGCGTCGACCTGTCCGTGAACCGGGTACTGACCGACGAGGGACCCTTCCCCGCCGACCGGCCCGCGAGCGACTTCCATGCCTATCTCGACGAGCGCGGCCCGCGCTTCGACCGGGACGGGCGGCCCGCGCCGCACGGGGAGTTCAGCCTCGCCAAGGGCCGGCACTTCGACGGCAACGGCCACTTCCTGATGGACGCCCGTATCGTCGCCGCCGAGGGCCCGGACGGGGCGCTCGATGTCACCGACCCGGTGATCGGCCGCACCGTGGACGTCTGGGGCCACTACAACGACTACCTGCGCACCACCGTCAACCGGGCCCGCGTCTTCGACCTCGACCCCGCGTCGCGGTGGACCACGGCCCTGATGGTGGGGCGGTTCGGCTTCGGCCGCGTCGGCCGCTCGCACGACCAGGGCTATCTGTTCACCGGCGGGGTGAGCGGTCTCCAGCCGCCGCGCTGGGTCGACTTCGGCCACATCCTGGACGTCGGCGACCATGTGCTGGCCCCGCAGCTGCGCTACTGCGCGGTGCACCAGTTCGTGGTGGCGGACGGCGAGGACACCGACTGGCTCCCCGACGCCGCGTCCTCCCCCGTGGTGGGCGCGCTGCGCGAGGCCCTGGAGGGGGGTGCGGACGGTGTCGTCGTGCAGTTCGCGCTGGACGGCATGTCCTCGCCCGTGGCCCCGGACGCGCCGAGTCACTGGCGGGTCCGGGGGACGATCGCGCCGTGGCACTCCGAGGAGCTGCGCACGTACCCGGCGGGGCGGCTGCTCGTGCCCGGCCCGCCGCCCGCGGGCGGCAGCGCCCTGCACCACCTCACGGTCGGCCTCGCGGGCGGACGGGCCGCGTTCAACATGGTCTCCGCCGTCCCGCTCACCGGCCGGGCCGAGCAGGCGGGCCCCGGCCCGCTGCACCGGCTCGGCCCGCCGCTGGACCTCGGCGACCTGGAGCTGCGGAGCGCCGATTCCGGCCGGCTCGTCGCCCGGCTGCCGTCGGCGGCCTACCGCGACGACGGCCGCACCTCGGGCATCGTCACCGTACCCGCCGAACCCGGCTGGGAGGCGGCCGGGGACGCGGCGCTGTATCTGACCGGCGTCCTGCCCGGCGGGCGGCGGGCGACGCTGCTGACCGAGCGGGAGACGGTCGTGCAGAGCGACGAGGCGCTGACGACCCTGCACCACCGCGACCTCGCCCACGGCCGCGACCACGCCGTGGCGGTGCCACTGCGCGGTTACGTGCGCGGCCGTCCGGCGAGCACGGGCCCGGTGACCGTGCGGCAGTACGTCAACCCCCGTGCGCTGCCCGGCCACCGGCCGGCCGGGACGCCCGGTGCCCGCTGCGGCGACGCGGTGCTCCTGGGGCTGCGCGCGGGCCCGCCGGACGGGCCCGGCGCTTTCGCCCCCGAGTGCGTCGTGGAGACGGACGAGCACGGCCACGGCCTGCTCACCCTGCGCGGTGAACGGGCGGGCACCTGCCGGGTCCTGCTGTCCACCGGCCCCGGCGACCTGCCGGACGCCGATCCCGACGCCCCGGGATCGGCGTGGGCGGCCTACGACGACGAGGACGCGCTGGGCTTCTGGGCGGGGGCCGGGGCGCTGGCCGTACGGGTCCTGCCCGACGACTGGCACCTGGACGACGTGCCCCGCGAGGACGTGGACTTCGAGCTGCTGCACCGGGAGGTCTTCGCCTACTACGAGCAGGTCTCCTCCTTCATGACCTCGGAGGTGTTCAGCCTCGCGGACCGCTGCAAGGTGGCGACGTACGCGGATCTGGCCTGGCAGATGTGCGACCCGGGCAACAAGGCAAAGACGTACTACATGCCGCCCACCCGCGATCTGACGGATCCGAAGGCGCGGCTGCTGCTGGCGTATCTGCGCAACCAGCAGGCGCGGGTGCGTCCGCCCGTCCCGGTGCCCACCGTGCCCGGCACGGAGCCGGGCATCACCACGCGCGGCCGGTTGTGGGCCGCGCTGAAGCAGGCGGCCGCCCTGGAGCTGGCGGTGATGCTGCAGTACCTGTACGCGGCCTTCCCGCTGCCGACCCACGGCGCCGGGCGCCAGTACGTCCGGCGCGGGCTGTGGACGCCCGGACAGCTGGAACTCGCGTGCGGCCAGGGCGGCGCCACGGCGGACGACGGGATGCGCGGGGCGCTGCTGAACGTGGCCCGTGAGGAGATGATCCATTTCCTGGTGGTCAACAACATCATCATGGCGATCGGTGAACCGTTCCACGTCCCGGCCGTCGACTTCGCCACCATCAACTCCGTGTTGCCGGTCCCGCTGGACTTCGCGCTGGAGCCGTTGAGCGTCGGCAGCGTGCAGCGGTTCATCGCGATCGAACAGCCCGCCGGGCTCGTCCCGGAGATCCGGCGGGAGGGCGCCCCGCGCCCGGAGTCGGGTGGCCGCGCCCCGCGCCCGGAGTCGGGTGGCGGCCCGGAGCGGCGGCGGGCGTTCGCGTGGGGTTCGGTGAGCGAGCTGTACGCGGGGATCCGCGAGGGGCTGCAGCGGGTACCCGATCTGTTCCTGGTGGAGAAGGGCCGGGGCGGCGGCGAGCACCACCTGTTCATGCGGGAGTCGCTCAACGCCACGCACCCCGACTACCAGTTGGAGGTCGACGACCTGTCGAGCGCGCTGTTCGCAGTGGACTTCATCACCGAACAGGGCGAGGGCGGCGCCCTGGGCCGGGGCCCCGGCCGACTCTCGGACGAGTCGCACTTCCAGACGTTCCTGCGGATCGGCGAGGCGCTGACGACCGAGCGGGTCGAGGGCCCGTACGGGCGGCTGGCACCGTGGAACCCCGCCTACCCGGCGCTGCGCAATCCGACGGTGGAGCCGGGCGGCGGCGCGAAGGACCCGATCACGGACCCGGAAGCGCGCGCCGTGGCCCGGCTGTTCAACCGCTCGTACCACCTGATGCTCCACCTCATGGCGCAGCACTTCGGGGAGAGCCCCGACGCGAGCCTGCGCCGCTCGAAGCTGATGAACGCGTCCATCGACGTCATGACCGGCATGATGCGCCCGTTGGCGGAGCTGCTGGTCACCATGGATTCGGGGCGGCGCGGCCGGACGGCGGGGCCGACGTTCGAACTCGATGTCGCGCCCGTCGCCAATCCCCGGCCCGACGTGGCGCGCCGCGCGCTCGCGCTGCGCTTCGAGCACCTGTCGGCGGCGGCCCTCACGTGCCCGTCGGTGCCGGCTCAGGTCCCCGAAATGATGGCGTTCTACGCCGACTTCTTCCGCAGGACGCAGGGTAGGTCATGAGTCGAATTCTTCGTACGACGGACGTATTGATCGTCGGCGGGGGGCCGGTGGGCCTCGCGCTGGCACTGGATTTGAAGTACCGCGGTGTCCGCTTCATGGCACTGGACTCCTCCGACGGCACGGTCTCCCACCCGAAGGTGGGCACGGTCGGCCCCCGGTCGATGGAGCTGTTCCGGCGCTGGGGCGTCGCCGACCGGATCCGGGCCGCGGGCTGGCCCGGGGACCACCCCCTGGACATCGCCTGGGTGACCGCGGTCGGCGGCCACGAGATCCACCGCCTGGACTTCGGCACGGCCGACCGCCGTCCCCCGTTGGCGTACACCCCCGAGCCGGAGCAGGTGTGTCCGCAGCACTGGCTCGGCCCGCTGCTCGCGAAGGAAGTGGGCGTGCACCCCGACGGCCCGCTGCGACGGCGCTGCCGCCTCGACCGCTTCACGCGCTACGACGATCATGTCGTGGCGACGGCCACCGACCTGGACGACGGCTCGCGGCTGACGATCCGGGCCCGCTATCTCGTCGGCTGCGACGGGGCGTCGTCGCTCGTCCGCAAGGCCGCGGGCATCGCGGCGCCGGCCCGCTACGAGACACGGGTCTTCCGCAACATCCTCTTCCGCGCGCCGGGGCTGCGCGAACGGCTCGGTGCGCGCGGCGCCCTGGTGTACTTCCTGACCCAGCCGCCGACGTTGCGCTACCCGCTGCGGTCGATGGACGGCCGGGACCTGTACCGGTTGACGGTGAGCGGGCCGAGCCAGGCCGGCCCCGAGCCGGAGGCGGCCGGGCGGGACGCCCTGAGCATGGTCCGCAACGCCATCCGGTACGACATCCCGCTGGAGGTCCTCTCCGAGAACGTCTGGCATCTGACCCACCGCGTCGCCGAGCGCTACCGCCACGGCCGCGTCCTGCTCGCGGGCGACGCCGCGCACACCCTCTCGCCGTCCGGTGGCTTCGGTATGAACACCGGTATCTGCGACGCCGCCGACCTGGGGTGGAAGCTCGCCGCGGAGCTGGCGGGCTGGGCCGGTCCCGGGCTGCTCGACTCCTACGACACCGAGCGCCGGCCGGTCGCCGAGCGCAGCCTGGAGGAGGCCAACGCGCATCTGCTGCGGACGACGCGCCGCGAGCTGACCAAGGAGATCCTGCTCGACTCCACCGAGGGCGCCCGCGCGCGGGCGAAGCTGTCTGAGGGCATGGAACGGAGCGGGGTGCGGCGCGAATTCGACTCGCCGGACGTGCACTTCGGCTTCCGCTACGTGTCACCCGTGGTGATCGGCGACGGCAGGAGGGAGCGGGACTGGCGCACCGACGCCCTGCCCGGGGCCCGTGCCCCGCACGCGTGGCTGGGTGCGGACACCTCGACGCTCGACCTGTTCGGCACCAGGTTCCGGCTGCTGTGCTTCGCCGACTCCGACCGGCTGGCCGCGTTCGAGGCGGCCTTCGCACACCGGGGTGTCCCGCTGAGGGCGACGCGGTGTCACGACGCGTCGGTGGCGGGGCTCTACCGCAGCGCGTTCGTCCTGGTGCGCCCGGACGGCCATGTCGCCTGGCGCGGTGCGGCACTGCCGAGGGACGTGGTGCGGGTGGTGGACACCGTCCGGGGCGCGACGTGAGCGGGGGCGTGCCGGGCCCGTTCCGCACGGCCGATGTCGACGTCGGTGACCCGTACCCCTGCTACCGCCGCTACCGGGAGGGGGACCCGGTCCACCGGGGGGAGGGCGGGTGGTACCTCTTCCGTCACGCCGATGTGGCGCGGGTGCTGTCGAGCCGCCGGTACGGCCGGGGCGGGCCGCCCGCCCGGCTCCCCGAGGACTGCCCGCATCTGCGGAGGACCGTCGCGAACTGGATGGTCTTCATGGATCCGCCGCGTCACACCCGGGTGCGCGCGCTGGTGGCGAAGGCCTTCGCCCCGCGCATCGTGGAGGGGCTGCGTCCGCGCATCGCCGAGCTCGCGGCCGGCCTGGTCGCGGAGTTGGCCGAGGGGGCAGCCTCGGAGGGAGAGGCCGACCTGATCGACGGCTTCGCGGCGCCCTTCCCGATTCTCGTCATCAGCGAGCTGCTGGGGGTGCCGAAGGAGGACCGGCCGTGGTTCCGCGCCCGCGCGGTGGACCTCCAGCAGGCGACCAGCGCGCGCGTCGCCCGGAGGCCGGACGCGTTCGCGGTGGCGGAGACGGCGGCGCGGGAGTTCGGTGCGTACTTCCGCGCCGAGTTCGCGCGGCGTCGCGCGGATGCGGCGGGCGCCGGGACGGATCTGATCGCGGCGATGCTGGCCGAGCTGGGGCATCCCGGGATCGACGAGGACCTGCTGACGGGCACCTGCGTGCATCTCCTGACAGCGGGCCACGAGACGACGACGAACCTGCTCGCCAAGGGCCTCCTCGCGCTGCTCGCCCACCCCGACCTGCTGGAACGGCTGTGTCTCCAGCCGGGTTCGTGGCCGGGCGCGGTGGAGGAACTGATCCGCTACGACTCGCGATCGCCGAGCTGCCGGGTTCGACCACGGCCCTGGCCGCAGCCACCGCAGGCTTCGCCGACCAGGCCCACCTCGCCCGTACCGCACGGGACTTCATCGGGCGTACGCCCGTCTCTCTGCGACGCGCCGAGGATTAGGGCGCCCTTGACGCCCCATCACGCCCCAACCCCTGAGAGCACCGACGACTCCGCCCCTCCTACGCACATATGAGCGAATCGTCACGCTATACGGTGAACCATGCTGCATTCGCGGATTGGCACATAAAGGTCGGGCACGCGCACTGTGCAGGTTCCCGGGCGCGGAGTGCCCAAGGCCGAGCGCCCGGCCGACATTCACCAACGCCGCGCGCTCCGCGGAGGTGACGCGGCTCCGACGAAAGGGAACGAGAACATGGCGACTGACGCTTCTACCGGGCTACAAGGGATCGATCCGGGCGTCTGGGACCAACTGGCCCGTGCCGTCAACGATCTGAAGCAGGAAGGCGAACCCGGCACGAGTGCCGAGGAGCTGAAGCAGGACTACATCGCAGAGGCTCAGCGCTTCGAGGACAAGGGCGTGGAAGCCCCCGAGGTCACCAAGACCCTGTCCGGTGAGGCCGACAAGTGGGAGCCCTGGGAGATCCAGGTCATTGGCCCCATCAGCGTCTACGGGGGCGCCGAGTTCTCCTTCGGTGAGAACTGGGTACTGCGCGCGGAAGCAGGCATCAAGCTGTCCGGCAAGGTCATCTGGAAAGAGGGATTCAACCTCAACTCCAAGTTGAACAGCATTACCTGGGAGAAGAGCCTCGGAGCGGTCCGGGGCAAGCTCACCGTGGGGATCCACGGTGAGAAGAAGTGCCTTCAGGTGAGCGGTGAGGCCTGCTACTGGTGGGGCAAGTGGCACTGTGCGGGCTTCGACAAGACAATCGGGTGCTTCGGCTGAAGCTGTCCCGCGCGGCTGGTAGGCCGGGCACTCGGCTCGCGTCCCGCTCAGGAAGCGGTGCGGTCTCCCACCCGAATCCACCAGCGTATGCGCGCATACGCGAGCGCCGAAGGGGCTCCTACCCCGGACCGTGACACGGGGTAGGAGCCTCGCCGACTGGCGCCCGGAGTTCTACTCCCTTCGTGACTGACCACGCGCTCACGCCCCATGGCCGACGACCGAAGCCGCGAGCCTATGCCCGGCATTGCAGTTGGGCTCGTGGCGCAGGCGGAGTCCTCGGTATCGCCCTCTTCGCGGCGCGGCGCTCGCAGCGCCAATCCCCATGAGGACTTCACAAGCTGTTCAGCTTGCCCTACCGCTCGTTGCGGAAAGCGCCCTGGCCATCGAAGACGGTGTTCAGCAGCATCCGGAGCTGCGCCGACGGCATGCCGCCGGCCTCGGCCAGACGCTCGATCGCCACGACTGAGTAGCACGCCTATGCGGTGAAGAGGCTGACCGACGCGTCCCTGGACATCGCCCGCCGGACCTGGGTAACGGTGAACATCCGATGGTAACGGCCCGGAGCTGCCCGTCAGATTCAATGCGGCAGAACCCGCTCCAGCCCGGGCAGGGGTGGATCGACCGGTAACGATGACTCGGCCGTCGCGCTCACCGGCCGTCCAGGTTGACGGCCGCCGTCGCACCGCCCTGGGATGGCGGGTCCGCCTGCCCGGAATCCGCCTGGTCCGGCCCGCGGCCCGCGGCCCGGGCCTAGGGTGAGGGGCCGTCGGAGTCCGCAGGATCAGGAGATGCGATGAATCTTCGTGGATCGCTCGTAGGTACCGTGGCCGCGCTCGCTACGACGGTCGCGTGGATGGGAGTCGCCGACGCAGCGCCCGTGAGGGCGAACGGCTCGAAAAGCGCCGACTCGCTGCAGAACGACGTCTCCTACATCAGAAACTGGCTCTCCGGGAAATGCGCCGACGTTGCCGGCTACAGCAGTGTGAACGGCGCGCGGGTGCAGAATTGGGACTGCACCACGGGTACGAACCAGCGGTGGGAGTTCGTACCGATGGGAGACGGCACGTATTACTACGTGGTCGCACAGCACAGCGGCAAGTGCTTGACCGTCGACACCAGCCACCCGAACGGGGACTTCGGCGGCGATGTAAACCAGTGGCAGTGCCTGGGCCAGAACAACCAGATGTGGCGGAAGGCGTACGTAGGGAACAACGCGTACAACCTGGTGTCCAGGCACAACGGGAAGTGCCTCGACCTCGACACTCGTGGGGGTCTGGGAAACGGCGCGACGATCCACAACTGGTCGTGCGGGTTCGGCACCAATCAGCTGTGGCAGCTCGACCACGTGTGATCCTTCCGGGAAAGGGGCGCCCGGGGCTGGACCGGCCAAACGTGCGTCCCGTCGTCGAGGCGGTCGGGGCCCGTGAAGCGCGCGGGATCGCGATGGGCGGCCCATCGCGGCAGTAACGGTCGTCGCCCGACTGCGCGCCTGTATGGAGGCCACGAGGGCGCTGGAGGACGCGGACTCGGGCACCCTGGGCCTCAGAGCTCCTACGCCTGAAGCCATAGCGAAACTTACGCAGGAGCTGAAGCGTCTACCGCCTGCTGCTTCCCACGCTCTCCCGGCGTGGCGGCGGCACCAGCAAGGTTCACGTCTACAGCGCACATGCGAGACGTGGTGCTCACGGCGTCGAGCGGGCTCGAAGCTTGCGAGCAACGGCGCCGGCCGGGTGGATACCTGCGACTGGCTTGGAAGCCCCGGAGCCGCCCTACCGGCAGATCGCCGCCGACCTGAATTCGGGACATCGAGGCCGGCTCGCTAGAAGTGGGCAGTCCCCTGCCGTCCGAAAGTGAGCTGGTGGAAATGTACGGCGTAGCTCGGAACACGGTCCGGAACGCCGTGGCCCACCTCCGGGAACGGGGCTACGTCGAGACGGTGGCGAAAGCGGGGCACGTACGTGAAGGCGCGCACGCTTGCCGATGGGCAGTCGCCGCCCTGAATGAGACCAGTTAGATAGGACCTGTACGAACGCTCCGAGAAGACGCTCTAGGAGTCAAGCGCCGTCGCCTACAGAACATCGACGTTCGCGCCGGACAGCCGGTTCCGACAGTCGAGCACATACGGCGCGTGCTCAAGGATGGACTCATAGTCGAATTCCGAATGGTCCGTGAGCAATACCACGGCGTCGGACGCCGCGATCTCATCCGCAGTGGCCTCGACTCGGATCAGGCGTGCGTCGGTGCTGATGTCATCTACAACGTGCGGGTCCGCGCCGCGCACCTCAGCGCCGAAGTCGAGCAGTAGCTCAGCGATACGAGCCGACGGTGACTCGCGCGCGTCGGAGGTGTCGGCCTTGTAGGCCAGACCGAGCAGCAGCACACGAGATCCCCTGACGGCCATGCGACGCGAATTAAAAGCCTCCATGAGCCGCCGGACCACATATTCGGGCATGTGGGTGTTCACGTCGTTGGCCAGCTCGACGAACCGGAACGACCGGCCGAGCGCCCGCTCCACCCGCCAGGAAAGGAACGAGGGGTCGATCGGCAGGCAATGCCCACCCACCCCGGGCCCCGGGCTGAACCGCATAAAACCGAACGGCTTGGTGGCCGCCGCGTCGATCGCCTCCCAGATATCGATCCCCAGATCGTGGGCGAACACCGCCAGCTCGTTGACCAGCGCGATGTTGACGTGCCGGAAGGTGTTTTCCAACAGCTTGGTCAACTCAGCCTCCTTGCAGGAGGAGACTGGCACGGTGCGCTCAACTAACTCCCGGTAGAAGCCGTCCACCGCGCGCAGCGACTCCCCGTCGATCCCCGAAACGATCTTCGGGGTGTTCTCCAGCCGCCAGGCTGGGTTGCCCGGGTCGATCCGCTCGGGGCTGTACCCGAGGTGGAAATCCGGCCCAGCGAGCAGCCCGGAGCCCTTCTCCAGCAACGGGGCGAGCAGCTCCTCCGTGGTGCCCGGGTAGGTGGTGGACTCCAGCACCACTGTGGCGCCCGGCCGCAGGTACGCGGCCAGCCCCTCGCCGGCCGCCTCGATGTGGGAGAGGTCCGGCACTCCGTCGCGCAGTGGGGTCGGCACAGTGATCACCGCGAGGTCGAAGCCGACTACCGCCGCGGGGTCGGCCGATGGGCGGTAGGCGCCGCTTGCCAGCAGCGGGCGCAGCCGGGCGTCTGGTATGTCCTCGATGTGGGACTCGCCGCCGGCCAGCGTGCCCACCCTGCGCCGGTCAATCTCGTACCCGACCACCTGATGACCGACTTCGGCCGCTCGCACAGCCAGAGGTAGCCCAACGTAGCCCTGGCCAGTGACGACAACCTGCATGGCAGCTCCTACACGGATTTCAGTGCTTGAATGGACCGTCGTCTCTGGCCTAGCAAGGAGAAGCGCTGTGCCCCTGGTGTCTGTCGTGATGCCCGTGTACAACTCGGCGGTCACTCTCGGTGCCTCGATTCGGTCAGTACTCACACAGACCCACAGCGATCTCGAACTTCTGGTCACCGATGACAAATCCTCCGATGACTCCATGGACCTGCTCAGGGACTTCGCCCGGCAGGACGAACGGGTCCTGCCGGAATCGGCACCCGAGCGGGGCGGTGCAGGCCGGGCACGCAACCTCGCTATCGAACGGGCCAGAGGTGATTACATCGCCTTTCTTGACAGTGACGATATGTGGCTCCCGGACAAGGCTGAGCGGCAAATCGACTTCGCGGCGACGGTTAATACGCCTTTGACATTCACCTCGTACTACAAGGTGGACGCCGACTACGACGGTGAAAGCACCGATTTCGTCCCGAACGGGCGCGTGGTCCGGGCACGAGAGCACGTGGACTACCGCGCGATGCTGATCCAGGATCACATCGGTGCGCTGACTGCCATGTATGACCGCTCCGCCCTCGGCACGAGGTTGATGACGGAGATGCGTAAGCGCCAGGACTACGCCCTGTGGCTGTCCATCATGCGCGACGGCACCGCCGCCCTGGGCCTTCCTGAGCCGCTGGCGGTGTATAGGGCGCACCGCCCGGGATCGCTGTCCTCAAACAAGCTGTCGCTCATTCAGTACAACTGGGAGCTGTACCGCGAACACGAACACTTGTCGCTTCCCCGGTCAGCGCAAGCGCTGGCCGGGGCTGCGTGGCATTCGTTGCGCAAGGCGCGGATCTAGAGCTGCTGGCGACTTCGTAGGAACAACTGGAGCAGCACGCGGCGGTTCTCGTCCGGGACGTTGTGCTGGCCGTCGCCGAGCGGTTCGCGGCCATGGACCCACCGGTGTTGGTCCACGATCAGGACGTCACCCCGCTGGAGCGTGAAGGTGGTCTGTCCGGCAATCAGCTCGTCTGCCAGTTCCCTGGCCGCACGGGTGTGCGCCTCGCTGAGGTCGGACTCGGTGAGCATCTTTGCGGTGAACCGGACGAACCCGACGTCTGCGGGCTTGCCGTCCAGGACGGGGAACGGCGCGTACTCCTCGCCGACGTCGGACAGTTCGAAGAACGACCCGTAGCAGAATTCCGGCTCGGCGAGGAGGGCGCGAGTCGATGGCGACAGCCGTGAGACGGCCGCGCGGGCGTCGGAAAGGATGCTCGCGCCGGCACCAAGCGGGTCGGGGCGGACACACAGGAGGATCGTGTAGTCCGGTGGCTGTGTGGCGTTGACCAAGTCCATGTGGAAGGCGTTGTAGCCGATCCCGGTGGACACCCCGGGCTTGGCGGCGAGATTAGTCCCGATCGTCTTCCACAGTGGCCATCGCTGGAATGGCTGGAAGGGGGTGGCCAGTTCGGCTAGGAGCGTCGTTGTCACGCGAAGGAACTGCTCCTCGATGCCCAGGGCCTGGGCGATGTTCCTCAGACGCACCACGGCGTATCCGCCGGCCTCCGCGCCCAGCGTGGAGAGGAGGGCGCCTTTGAATTCGCGGAATTGCGGAGCCGAGCCCAGTTCGGCCCGGTACTGCTTGATCGTGGAGTCGGCGAGGAAGGTGCCGTCCATGCTCCAAGCAGGAAGCGTGCTTCCGATCTCGATCAGATCTTCTTCCAGCTTCCTCGGCAGGTCGATGAAGCCGTCACAGTCAGCATTCGCGATCTCGGGCATCGTGTTGTCCCTTCCTGCGGATTGACTTCGCCCGGCTGGGTGAAAAGCGTTGCTCGCCACGCGTGGCAGCCCGACAGGGCGCGCTTGGGGCGTCCTGGTGGGCGGTCTGGCGGTGGACCCATCGGGCCGCCAGACCCTCACGAGGGCGGCCGGACGGGCTGGGCCCGCCCCGGTCTGGGGAAGGTCAGCCCACACGGTCGCCGGGAAAGGGAACCAGCTAGCGCGCTGACCAGGGCGAGTGTCTAGGGGGCGGAACCTGCCCCTGCCAGGGTTGGTGAGAGTAAGAGGCGCATCACCGGGCCATCCGGCAGGGGCAGGGGTCTAGGGGGCGTTGTGGGCGGCGTCGAGATGCTCGTCGATCTGCTCCTTCATGAGCTTCTCAGCGACCCTGTCACCCATCTCGCGCGCCGCCGTGATGGCTGTCGCCAGTTGGAGGCACTCGTCGCAGCCGGGGGCGTCGATGTGTCTGCCGCTCCTCTCGTACGGGCTCCAGCACCGCCGACGATGTGTCAGCCGGACAGGGGTCGGTCTCCGGCCGCTGGATGATGCCACCGAGTCCGGTCACGAAGGCCCGTCGAGTGACTGCGTCGGCGGGCCTCTCCGGGCTAGGCACGGTGCGTCAGCCAGTGCCGGTGCATCAGGATGCGTGCAGCCTTTTCGCCCGCCCAATCCTGCGCCTCCCCCGCCCTGCGGCGCGCGGCCGTCCAGCGCTGGCACTTCGCGCACCGATCGACAGTCTTGCCGACGATGATGGAGCCGGGGCCTGACGAGTGCGGCAGCGAGATCACATTGTGGGGTACTGAGATCACCGGGGTCACTGCTGTACCTTCCTGTGCGGTTGCTCCTCGTAGCGGGTCTTGGCCTCGCGGTACTTTGCGGCGCCCGCGAGCCCTTTCTGCTCCTCAGCCGCTCTGATAGCTCGGTCGAACCGCTGACACACGGTGCAGGCGTCCTGCGCGGGGAACACGCTGGTCTGAGGCGACGGCAACCCCCACATGGAAGGCGGGTTGCCAGTCACGAGCACTCCTCGTCCTGCGGGGCCTTGAACAGCCCGGCTTGCCGCATCTCATCAACGCTGGCCGGTCTCAGCTCGTTCGGGGGTACCTCCCACTCGCAGCCACCACCCGCCGGGCGGAGCTGGACGCGCGGACCCTCGTGCCCCATGAGCTGCCCCACCTTGCCGCGCTGCGTGTCCACCAGCCACGCACCTAGGCGATAGGGGGTGCCATGCATGACAGACATGATCACTCCTCTCCGTAGCGTTTTCACTACCGAGGGGTTCAGGGTGGCCCACACCTGGGCACTCTTCAACCTGTCAGCGAAGAACGAAAGGTAGGTGAAGCGGCCTTGAACCGACGGGAGTTGAACCCCGATGCCTCACCTCAAGCAGCCTACGGAGCGCGTTTGCGCACGCTGCGCGAGTCGCACGGCTGGAGACAGGATGACTTAGCTGCCCGCATGGAATATTCCAGCGTGCATATTTCAGCCGTTGAAACTGGGCGGAAACCTCCAACTCTCCGCTTCTCGCGTAGTGCCGACGAGGTCTTCGGCCTTACGGGCACAGAGGAAGCGTTTGAACGCCAGTACCGCCAGATCACGCACGGCGCCTTGTTGGAGGGGTTCCCGGAGTACGTCAAGTACGAGGGCCGGGCCATAGAGATCCGGCTGTACGAGATCGGCATCGTCCCGGGTCTCCTCCAAACGCCCGAGTACGCATGGGCCTTGGCCGAGAGTGCCGTTCGCCGGGCCGCCATCACGCCGGAACAAGCGCAGGAGCGCGTCTCGTTCCTGGCGAAGCGACAGGCGGCCTTGGTGCGGCCTCATCCACCTATGGTGTTCGTGACCATGGATGAAAGCTGCATTCGTCGTACCGTCGGTGGGCCGACCGTCATGGACGCCCAGTTGGCGCGTCTGGTCGAGTTCGCCGAGTTGCCGAACACGCTGCTACAGGTAGCGCCGTACGACATAGGCGAGCGTCGCACGTTTGACCTGCCTGTCAATCTCTTGACCTTGTCAGACCGGGCTGTTGTCTGCTACGCCGAGTCACAGGCGCAGGGGAACTTGGACCGGGAACCCGCGTCCGTAGTGCCCATGTTGAGGGCCTACCATCAACTACAGGCCGAATCGTTGTCCCAGGCGGCGTCTGTGGCCATGATCGAGCAGGTACGAAAGGGCACGTTGTGACGACCGATTCCCTCCGCTGGTTCAAGTCTTCCTACAGCAACAACGGCGGCAATTGCGTTGAGGTCGCCACCAACCTTGTCGTCTCGTCCGGCGTCGTTCCCGTCCGGGACAGCAAGCGCCCCGAGGGCCCTGCGCTAGTCGTATCGACGGCGGCGTGGTCCTCGTTCGTGACCAGCGTCAAGCGCGGGACACAGCGCGTCATGTAACCTCACGTTCGGATCCCCGGCCCGCCCACCAGCGAGCCGGGGGTTTCTTTGCGTCTAACGCCTGTCCCGCCTTGCTGTCGCACACGGTGGCTGGCGGACCCAGCGGGACCGTCACGACCTGCCGGAGGAGTTCGGACTACACGGCTGGCGCCGCACAAAGATCACGAATGATCTGGAGAGCAAGGAGAACCCTTTCGAGGTCTCGGCGAACGCCCGCCACCGCTCAGGACCGGGCTACACGATGAAGCACTACGGTCAGCGGCGCGCTGACAATGCCAAGCGACTGGCCTCCTCCAGCGCCAGCCGAATTGGCCTTGCTGGAGTCGCTCCGACCTCCCGCCGGCCGGGTCTCGCGGGGCGCGCTGCGAGCGGCCCGAGCAGCCTGCCGGTGCTGGCCGCCTGAAGTAGGAACCTGCGTCCGGCCTGGTCACGTGGTTGGTCACGCCGCCGGTCGCGGAAAGTTTAAAAACGTACTGGTCACGCTACTGGTCACGCTGACCACTGAGCCAGTCTGAGAAAACAGAAAAACCCCCGCCGAGCAGGGGTTTTGTCTGATCTAACTGGTGTCCGAGGGGGGACTTGAACCCCCACGCCCGATAAAGGGCACTAGCACCTCAAGCTAGCGCGTCTGCCATTCCGCCACCCGGACCAGGTGTATCTCCGCGAGGTGTTTCCCCCCGCAGCGGCACGGCCAACAATACCAAGGTTTCGGAGTGCCTTTCAGCAGGTCAAGGGCGCGGGGGGGGGGGGGGGGGGGGGAAACCCCCCCAAAGGGCCTCACCCCCCAGCCACACCCCCTTCCCCCCCC
>NZ_JBVIQR010000040.1:18050-26309 GCF_055576875.1 Streptomyces sp. NPDC033229
TGGTAGGCGCTGAGCGCCCGGTGGAAACCGGACGGGGCCATGTGGCACGTCTTGACCACCGCCCCTCCCCCCCCCCCCCCCCCCCCCCCTGCCCCCCCCCCCCCCCCCCCCCCCCCCCCCCCCCCCCCCCCCCCCCGCCACAGCGCTCAGTCCCGTGCCTCCGCCGACACCGGCTTCGGGATCAGGAACGATGCCGCGAGCGCGGCGCCCAGGATGGCGACGCCGGCGATCATGCCGGAGGTGTAGCCGGTGGACAAGGCCGCGTCCGTCGGGGCGGTCGCCGTCTTGACCGCGTAGAGGAGCGCGAAGCTGAGGCCCGCGCCGAGGTTGAAGGCGCCCGCGTTGAGGCCCGGGAGGAAGCCCGGGTTGTCGGTCGGGGAGTGGACGATGCCGAGGCCGTTGAGGACGATGTTCGCCACGCCCGCGTAGGTGATGCCCACGAGGATCGAGGCCGCCAGCAGCATGACGCGCGAGTGGGCCGGGATCGTGAGGATCATCAGGACGACGGAGGCCGCCGCGCCGATGAGGCCCAGGCGCAGGACGCGGCCGTAGCCGAAGGTGGCGGCGAGGCGGCCGGCGATCGGGCCCATGGCCAGGCCCGCGAGGGCGTAGGGCGTCAGGGTCCACCACGCGGACTGCTCGGCGGTCATGCCGAGACCGGCCTCGGCGTCCTGGGCGAAGGCGGGGATCAGACCGTTCATGACGGCGAACACACCCGTCATGGTGAGCACGGTGGTCAGCAGGGTCGCCCAGGTGGCGCGTCGGCGCAGATGACCGGTGGCGACCAGCGGGTGGGTCGTGCGGTCCTCGGTCCGCCAGAACAGGGCGAAGGCGACGGCGGCGACGGCCACGAGCCCGCCCACGAGGAGCCAGTTCGCGGCGGCGAGCTTGCCGGCCTCGTTCAGGGCGATGAGCAGCGAGCCGACGGACACGACGAGGAACGCGACGCCCCGCCAGTCCATCCGGCCGGCGGCGGGGACCTTGGACTCGGGGGTCAGGGTGGCGACGAGGACGGTGGCCACGACCGCCACGACGGCCATCGACCAGAAGACCGCCTCGAAGCCGTGGTTGTCGGCGAGGAAGCCGCCGGCCAGGGAGTCGACGCCGGCGATACCGCCGTTGACCGCGGTGATCACGCCCAGCAGGGTGCCGTACCGCTTCGGCTCGGTGATCTCGACCCGCAGCATGATCAGGCAGAGCGGGACGGTCGGGCCGGAGACGCCCTGGATGACACGGCCGACGAAGAGCATCGGCACGCTCGTCGCCAGCGCGGCGACCACGCAGCCGACCGCCATGAGCACCAGCATTCCGGCCAGGACCTTGCGGCGTCCGATGACGTCGCCGAGGCGCGGCAGGAAGAGCGAGAACAGGGCGGCGGAGGTGAAGAACGCCGTCTGGGTGAGCCCGATCTCCGCGGAGTCGGCACCGAGGCTGTCCTCGATGCTCTTCAGCGCGGGGCTGAGCATGCTCGCGTTGAGCTGGAAGGCGATGCAGGCCGTGAGGAGGGCGGTGACCAGCACGGCCACCCGGGTGGGGCGCCCGCCCGTCGAACCGGTGGGCTGATCGTCGGTGATGCGGTCAGTGAGGGAAACGTTCATGCCTCGGGGATCTCTGGGAGCGCAGCACGGCGGCTGCTGCCGGGGCGGGGCCTTGGGCACCGCGTCCGGTCGAACGGCAATATCTCTGGGCTGCCGGCCGACCCTCGGGCACGCCTCGGGTCACACCGCCTCCCAAACACAGAAAAACCCCAGCAAAAGCTGGGGTCTCTACTGGTGTCCGAGGGGGGACTTGAACCCCCACGCCCGATAAAGGGCACTAGCACCTCAAGCTAGCGCGTCTGCCATTCCGCCACCCGGACCGGGTGTGCGTCCCGCAGGTGTTCCCCGCGGCGACATGGACAACAATACCAAGGTTTCGGAGTGCCTTTCACCTGGGTATTCGCGAGGGGCATAAGGTCCTTTTATGGGCAAAGAGGGACACTTCGCCGCGCCGAGGAGCACCCCGAGGAGCGTCCCGCGGCGGCCGCGGGCCTTGTCACCGTTGCGGGAGCATCTGCGGGACACCTTCTGGTTCGCACCGACCGTGGGCCTGGTGGCAGCGGGGCTGCTGGCCGCCGGGGTGCTGGGGCTGGACCGGCTGCTGATCGAGGTTCTCCAGGAGGAGCAGGACTACGACACCGTCGAGTCGCTGATCGGCATCGCCGACGACACCAAGACGATCGTCACGACGGTGGGCTCGGCGATGCTGACCTTCATCGGTGTCGTGTTCTCCATCTCACTCGTCGCGCTCCAGATGGCCAGTGGACAGTTCTCACCACGCGTCGTGCGGCTGTACGTCCGCAGCAGGATCACCAAGAGCACGTTCGCGGTGTTCCTGGCCACGTTCCTGTTCGCGCTGCTGGTGCAGGCGTCGTACGAGGGGGAGACCGATCCCCGCGCGGTGCAGACGGTGCCGATCGTCTCCAGCGTCGCCTGCGTGGGCATGGTGCTGGTGAGCCTGGCGCTGTTCATCGCGTATGTGAACTCCACCCTGCGGCTGATGCAGGTCAGTCATGTCGTCGACCGGATCACCCGGGAGTCGTTCCGGGTGCTGGCCCGGCTCGGGACCGTGGACACCGGTGCCATGCCACTGACGCGGGCCACGGCCGAGATCGCGTATCCGGGGCGTGCGGGGGTGCTGCGGGATGTGAACATCGCCCGTCTGGTGCGGGTGGCGCGACGGCACGGGGTGGTGTTGCGGCTGATCCCGCGGATCGGGGACTTCGTGGTGCCCGGGACGCCGTTGCTGGCCGTGCACGGCGGAGGTGGGGTGCCGCCGCAGCGGATGCTGCGGTACACCGTCTCCGTCGGGGTCGAGCGGACCTTTCACCAGGATCTGGCGTTCGGACTGCGGCAGCTGTCGGACATCGCGCAGCGGGCCCTGTCCCCCGCGGTCAACGATCCGACGACCGCCGTGCAGTGCCTGGACCGGATCACCCAGTTCCTGGCCGCGCTGGCGGGCCGGCCGCTGGGGGCGCTGCACCACAAGGACGGCAAGGGCGTCCTGCGGCTCGTCCAGGACCTGCCCGGCTGGACGGACCTCGTCGACCTCGGTCTCACCGAGATCCGCGGCTGCGCGATCGGTAACCCCCAGGTCACCCGTCGGTTGATGGCCGCACTGGACGATCTGTGGCGGCTGGTCCCCGAGGACCGGCGGCCACCGCTCGAGCGGCACGGCGCGCTCCTGGAACAGGCCGTGGAGCGCACGGTGCCGGAGGCCGCCGACCGGGAGTTCTCGCTGCTGCCGGACCGTCAGGGCATCGGGTGACCGTGCCCGGTCCGCCTACCGTGTCGGCATCAGGTGGTACTCCGGGAAGTTCCCCGGCAGCCGCTCCTCCGCCGCGCGCGGGCCGTCCGTCACCGCCCGGACCAGCAGTTCGCCGCCCACGAACGCCCCGCGCCACGAGGCTCCGAAGCCGCCGAACAGCTCGTCGCGGTCGCCGCGCGAACGCGGCTTGCCCCGGCCGACCTTGAAGGCGCGGATCTGCGGGGCCAGCCGCTCGTACGCCGCCGCGTCGTCCGTGGAGAGCGAGGCGACGAGGGCGCCGTTGCTGGCGTTCATGGCGGCGAGGAGCTCGGCCTCGGTGTCCACGAGGACGATCGTGTCGACCGGGCCGAACGGCTCGGCGTGGTGCAGGGGGGAGGAGGGGGGCGGATTGAGGAGGGTCACGGGGGCCACGTAGGCGGAGAGGTCCTGGCCGGGCAGGAAGCGGCCGTCGGCCAGGTCGCCCCGGTGCAGGGGTATCGCGCCCCGGTCGATGGCCTCCGCCACCTGGTCGGTCAGTTCCTTGGCCTTGGCGGCGTTGATGAGGGGGCCGAAGTCCAGCTCCGGCAGGTCGTCCGCGGGGTCGGCGACCGCCAGCGGATGGCCGGGGGTAACCGACCGCACCGCCGGGAGGTACACCGCGAGGAAGTCCGCGAACGCCGACCGCTGGACCACGAAGCGCGGGTACGCCGTGCAGCGCTGCTTGGCGTAGTCGAAGGTCTTGCGGATCTGCGGGGCCAGCGCGTCCCAGCCGGTGAAGTTCCAGATGCCCCAGGTGTTGAGGCCCTCCTGCTCCAGGATGTGGCGCTTGCCCAGGTCCGCGACCGCCGTGGCGACCCGCGCGCCGGTGTCGCGGCCGCCCACGAACGAGACGCAGCCGATCTCCGGCGACCGCACCAGCGCCTCCGACAGCTCGGCGCCGCTGCCGCTGACCAGGGTCACCGGAAGCCCCTCGCGGGCCGCGAGGGCACAGGCGAGGGTCAGACAGGCCAGCCCGCCGTCCGTCGGGGTCTTCGCGATGACCGCGTTGCCCGCGAGGGCCTGGACGAGCATGGCGTGGACGAGCACGCTCATCGGGTAGTTCCAGCTGGCGATGTTGCTGACCGGGCCGGGCAGCGGCACCCGGCCGGCGACCATGGGGTCGATGCCGTCCACGTACCAGCGGACGCCGTCGATGGCCCGGTCGACGTCGGCCCGGGCCAGCCGCCACGGCTTGCCGATCTCCCAGACGAGGAGGAGGGCGAGGAGGTCACGGTGTTCGGTGAGCGCGTCGAGGGTGGCGGCCACCCGGGCCTTGCGCTCGGCGAGCGGGACCTCGCGCCAGGCACGGTGCTGGTCGAGGGAGGCCCGTACGGCATGCCGGGCGGTGTCCCTCTCCAGGCGCGGCGGGCCGGCGATGGGGGTGCCGTCGACGGGGGTCGTGGCGGGCAGCGGGCGGCCGTCCGCCTGCCAGATGCCGTTCCACAGGTTCAGGACCCGCTCACCACGGAACGCCTCCGGGGCGAGCGCCAGGCAGCGCTGCCAGGCGGTGGCCCATTCGGTGCCGGGCTTGAGCAGGAGGGGGCGGCGGCCGTCCCCTTCGGGGGTGCCGGAGGCCCCTTCGGGGGTGCCGGAGGAGGTGCCAGAGATGACTGCCATCGGTGTCTCCGCTCTCGGTGCACGGGCTCCCCTCGCGGGGGCAGGGGGAGTGCGGGGCGGGAAAGTGACGCGCCGTGCCGTTCTACGGACGTTCCGTTGCGTATTACCGAACGGTAGCCATGTGGCGGGCCGGCCGCCGGGGCCCCGCGGCGGATGAGGCCCACGTCACGTCTGCCTGTCCGGCGGATCCTGTGGGTGCACCACCGCTGCGCGTCGGTGTCCTCGAACACCGGACGGGCTGTCATCGGCTGAGCCCGGCCGCACCAGTCCGCCTCAGGCGGCAATGACCGGCCGGCGGACGAAGACCCGCCCCAAGCCACTGCAGGTCCCCGCCCACCGGGGACAATGAGCCGTCCACCGCCGCCACCAGCACCGGGACTGATCGACATGGGACGGGTCACCGCACGACGCCGCGTCATCCGCATTCGCGAGGGGGCCGTCAGCACCCGGCCCGATACCCTCGTGGCCGAGGAGCCGCTGGAGATCCGGCTGAACGGCAAGCCGCTCGCGATCACCATGCGCACCCCCGGCGACGACTTCGCGCTCGCGGCGGGCTTCCTGGTCAGCGAGGGCGTCCTCGGCGGCGCCGAGGAGCTGGCGAACATCGTCTACTGCGCGGGCGCGACGGAGGACGGCTCGAACACCTACAACGTCGTGGACGTCCGGCTCGCGCCCGGTGTGCCCGTCCCCGACATCAGCCTGGAACGGAACGTCTACACCACGTCCTCCTGCGGCCTGTGCGGCAAGGCCAGCCTGGACGCCGTACGGACCACCGCGCGTTGGGCCGTCACCGACGGCCCGACGCCGATGCGCCTGGAACCCTCCCTGCTCGCGGTCCTGCCCGACCGACTGCGGGAGGCGCAGCGGGTCTTCGACCGCACCGGCGGGCTGCACGCGGCGGCGCTCTTCTCACCGGACGGTGAACTCCTGGACGTGCGCGAGGACGTGGGGCGGCACAACGCGGTCGACAAGCTCGTCGGTCGCGCCCTCCAGCAGGGGCTGCTGCCGCTCTCCGACGTGATCCTCCTCGTCTCCGGCCGGGCCTCCTTCGAGCTGGTCCAGAAGGCCGTCATGGCCGGAATCCCCTTCCTCGCCGCCGTGTCGGCGCCGTCCTCACTCGCCGTCGACCTGGCGGCCGAGACCGGCATGACCCTGGTCGGCTTTCTGCGCGGCTCCTCGATGAATGTCTACGCCGGGGAGCAGCGCGTTGCCCTAGGGTGAAAGCCGCCTGACGCACGGGGCCGGAATGGGGGGCGACACATGGCACTGAGGCAGTTACCGCCGTTACCGCAGTACCGCGTCGACGCGGTGACGCGTCGGATGTGCGCCACGACCCACATCGACGAGGACTTCACCGACGAGGTGCTGTTCGAGTTCACCGCGGACCGGCTCAAGGCCGTGGGGCTGCCGTTGGGCATCAACCTCGTCGCCCTCGTACGGCACGCGCTGGCGGCCCGCGGGCGTGCCGTGGCCCGGGACCGCACGCTGTCGCTGCTGCTGGCCGGGGCGGTGGCCGCGGTCGTGGGGATCGCCGTCTCGCTGGACAGCGGCTCCACCCCGGCCGCCGTGGGGTGCTTCCTCGCACTGCTCGCGATCGTGGTGGCCGCGTGGGTGGTGGCGTGCCGGGCCACGTTCCAGGCGCGGCGGGCCGCGTTGGACGCGTATCGCGGCACCACCGAGCCCGAGAAGCTGGCGCCGCCCGCGCCGCAGGAGACAGAGGACTACCTCAAGGCGCTGCGCCGGGCCAACGTCGTGCCGTACGACGCGGAGGCGGAGTTCGCCAATCCCTTCGTCGGCAGCGGTCAGAAGATCAAAGAGGTGGTGTGGGCGCCGATCGACGTCGGGAGACCGGCCGATTCACCCTCCGGTGGGAAACTGACCATCAAGCCGTTCGACGCCGTCAGTCTCCACACCTATGTGGCGAAGGAGATGGCGAACATCGTCGGCCTGGAGCGGTTGCGCGCACAGAACCGGCTCTACGTCCGGGGGTTGGACGTCCCGCACCTCGGCGCTGATCTGCTGCCGGATCCGCTCAAGCGCCCTCTCCCCCGCATCCCTCCGCCGCTGGTGCAGTCCGCCGTGGTGCGGTCCGGGGCGGGGATGCGCGCGTATCTGAGCCTGGAGATGGTGGGCGAGGGCGGCAATGTGGTGGTGTCGATGCATCTGCGGGCGCGGCTGCTGGCCCCGAGGCTGTCGTGGGAGGTGTCCGCGTATGTGCTGGCGCCGACCAAGCCCCGGTTCCACGCGGTGGCGTATCTGCCGCTGGGCGGCTTCGAGCAGTGGTGGGCCGTCGTACGGGAGCCGTCCTCCAACCCGCTGCGCGCCATGTGGGGCGCCCCCGGCCGGGCGCGGGCCCGGCGCAGGGCCTGGCACCAGCACGAACGGGCCCTGGAGACGACGCGCCGGCAGATCACCAAGTACCAGGCCGTCTATGACTACGGGGCGTTGAACAGCCTGCGGGAGCGCGCCTCGGACTGGAACGCCATGCGCCACTCGGAGCGCACGGACGCGCAGGACATCTTCCAGCGGCTCCAGCAGGGCGTGCTGATCGCCACCGAGCGCTTCCTTCGTGACCACAACGTCGACACCGGTGACTTCGACCGCGCCCAGCAGGTCATCACCACCCAGACGTACAACATCTCGGGCGACATCACGGGCCCGAGCAATTTCGGCAACCACGGTCAGATCAACGCGTACGGGCAGCAGCAGGGCGCGGGCCAGCAGCAGGGCGGTGGCGGGCACCCCTGAGCGCCCGGACGAGCGCCCGGACGACCACCCGCAGAGCTAATCGGAGGTATCGATGAGTACGTACAACTTCCACGGCAATATCTCTGGGCCGGGCAACTACGGCGACAACGGGAAGATCGAGGTGCACCACGGCCAGTCGCCCCTGCGGCTGGCCGGTGACTTGGTGCGGCAGTTGCGCGCCGAGAGCCCGGCGCTGGCCGGTGAGGCCGAACTGCTGCGTGGCGAGCTGGTACGGGCGGACGAGGAGGGGCGGCCCGCCGACCGGGGACGGCTGCGGGAGTGGCTGGAGCTGATCTCGACGGGGGCCGCGGCCGGGAGCGGCTCGTTGACCCTGGCCCAGGAGCTGGGGCGCGCGCTGGGGATGTGACGCTCGCCTGGTCGGCGGATCCTCGACTGCGGGCCCGTCTTGCCGCCTGCGGCGGCGGGCGCCCTGCGGGGGTGGGGGGGGGGGGGGGGGGGGGGGGGGGGGGGGGGGGGGGGGGGGGGGGGGGGGGGGGGGGGGGGGGGGGGGGGGGGGGGGTGGGGGGGGTGGAGGGGGAGGGGGTGTAGGGCCGCCAGGACGCCGCCGCC